>JAAYBX010000151.1 GCA_012729955.1 Clostridiaceae bacterium | reverse complement strand
GGGATGGGGGCTCCAATGGTGCACCAGTTGTCACGCCAGTGGCATAGCTGGGTAGCCAAGAGCCTTCTGGATAAGCGCTGAAGGCATCTAAGCGCGAAGCCATCCTCAAGATTAGATATCCCATCCAGTTAATGGAGTAAGGCCCCATGTAGACCACATGGTTGATAGGCCGGGAGTGCAAGCGCGGCGACGCGCTGAGCTGACCGGTACTAATAGGCCGAGGGCTTGACCTAAAGAAGCGGAAGTTTCTGGCGGGTGAGGCGCTGCATTGATTGTTGTAACGAAACGTTAGTCGAGTAGGCTTTCCATTATGCGGTTTTGAGAGCATGTCCGGCGGCTTTGGCGGCGAGGATACACCCGTACCCATCCCGAACACGGAAGTTAAGCTCGCGTGCGCCGAAGATACTTGGCTGGCGACGGCCCGGGAAAATAGGGCGCTGCCGGACATTTCTTTTAAATAAACACCTTAGCGGTGTTTTTTTAATACCTGAAATTACTTTTCCAACTTGTATAAGACTGGAATTTAAGTTTTCACTTTGCGGAAATCAAATAATATTACATTGGGTGTTTAACATAAAAGTGAAATAATGTATAATATTGATAATTTGATTTTGAGGTGGGAATGGACTTTTTTTCTATAATAACAATATTCGCAGGACTGACACTGTTCCTATACGGTATGAGTATAATGGGATCAGGACTAGAAAGAGTAGCAGGGCGCAGACTTGAATCTGTTATCGAGAAAGCTACAAGTAAACCCATTAAAGGCGTATTAATCGGTATTGCTGTAACTGCTCTTATACAATCTTCCTCAGCTACTACTGTAATGCTGGTGGGTTTTGTTAACTCAGGACTAATGAAATTGTCCCAGGTTGTCGGGGTTATAATGGGAGCAAATATCGGAACAACAGTAACCTCATGGATACTAAGTTTGGTCAGTCTGGACAGCGACGCATTTATTGTTAAGCTTTTCAAACCTGATACATTCGCACCTATACTCGGTATTATCGGAATTGCTCTCTTAATGGCAGGAAAAAGAAATAAGAACAAAGATGTAGGCAGAATCTTATTAGGATTCTTTATTCTGATGTTTGGTATGTCAACTATGTCAGGAGCAGTCAAGCCTCTTGCACAAGTTGAGGGCTTCACAAATATACTTACACTGTTTTCAAACCCTATCCTTGGTATTCTGACTGGCGCAATATTTACTGCAATAATACAAAGCTCATCTGCATCTGTAGGTGTCCTGCAGGCATTATCCACTACTGGTGCAATAACATATGGAAGTGCTATTCCTATAATATTAGGTCAGAATATAGGGACATGTGCTACAGCTTTAATATCCTGTATAGGAACCAATAAAAATGCAAAAAGAGCAGCAATGATACATCTTTATTTCAATCTTATTGGAACTATGCTTTTTATAGCCTTATTCTATGGGTTAAATGCAGTTTTAAAATTCACATTCATGGATTCTTCACTAAGCCCTGTAGGGATTGCAATTGTCCATACTTTATTTAACCTATTATCCACGCTAGTATTATTGCCTTTCTCAAAAATGCTGGTTAAATTATCTGAAAAAACCATTAAGGATAAAGGTGTAACTGTAGAAAAAATAGTACTGGATGAACGTTTTTTAAATACTCCTTCCATAGCTGTGGAACAGTGCAAAAAGCATATTGTCACAATGGCGAACATCACAAAAGAAACCATACTTATGGCTTTGCCTTTAGTAAATCATTATGATGCGAAAAAGGCTCAGATAATTACAGACAATGAGGACCTTATTGATACATACGAAGATAAGCTCGGATCTTATCTTGTTAAATTGAGCGGCCGAGAGTTAAATGATAAGGACAGTAAGGAAATATCAAAAATTCTTCACAGCATAAGTGACTTCGAAAGAATCAGCGACCATGCATGTAATATACTTGATGTAGCTAAAGAACTATATGATAAAAATATTACATTTTCAACACAGGCATACAAAGAGCTTGATGTTATGGCTGCTGCTGTTGAAGAAATTCTGGAACTGTCAATAGGAGCATTCTTAAACAATGATTTTGAAATGGCATATAAGGTTGAACCTTTAGAACAGGTTATTGACGAATTGAAAATCATTCTTAAGGCTCACCACATTGAAAGACTGCAGGGTGGCAACTGCACAATAGAATTAGGTTTCATACTTTCTGACCTCATAAGTAATTATGAAAGGGTATCTGACCACTGCTCTAACCTCGCGGTTCTCACAATTCAGATTGCTGAAGGATTATTTGACACACATGAATATCTGCATGATGTAAAACAGTCAGACCAGCAGCATTATATGGAGCATTATCAGAAGTACCATGATAAATATGATGTGACTAACATACCGGATGATGATATGTATATGGATGATTCGGTTAAACTCATAAAGTAGAAGCAATAATACATATGACAATATACCAGTGATAAAACACAGTTTTATCACAAATTGGTGATATAATTAATAAAAAGAGCACATTATTGGAGGTTGCGATGCTGAACAAGATACTAATTGCTGAAGATGAACCTGCTTTAAGGAATCTTCTGAAGACTTGTCTGGTCAAGGAAGGTTACCAAGTACTTGAATCAAAAGACGGACAGGAAGCTTTAGACATATTCTATAGTGAAAATGTATCTTTAATTATTCTTGACATAATGATGCCAAAACTGGACGGATTTGAGGTCTTAAAGACCTTGAGACTGGAATCAGCTGTTCCTGTTCTGATACTTACGGCAAGAAATACGGAATATGATGAACTGCAGGGATTGAAACTTGGAGCAGATGATTATATAACAAAACCTTTTTCCCCGGCAGTGCTTGTATCAAGAGTGAAAGCAATCTTAAAAAGAGCCGGAATGTTTGCAGACAACGATATTACGGCAAATGATATACTATTAAAAGTAAAAGAGCATGAAGTTTATGTTAAAGGGGAAAAGGTCAATCTTACTCCTAAGGAATTTGATCTTCTGCAGTACCTTATACAAAACAAAAATGTCGTACATTCCCGAGAAAAACTCCTGTCAGCAGTATGGGGATATGATTTTTTCGGAGATGCAAGAACAGTGGATACTCATATGAAGTGTTTGCGTACAAAGCTTAATGACTCAGGGGATATTATCAAAACAGTACGTAAATACGGATATAAGCTGGAGGTATAGCCATTAAACTTCGCAATAAGCTTATACTCATAATCTTATGCATACTTATTGTTAATGTTCTTGCTACAGTATTGTTCAGCAATATAGTCTTTGAACGTTTCTATATAAATGTCAAACACAACGAACTTAAGAAATATGCCGAGCAGCTGAATAGTCATTTTGAAGATAATGATATTTCCTTAACATATAACGAATACGACCTAATAAACACTTTTGATGAGATGGAAAGAAATAACATTGATATAATCTGGTTTGCTTATGATCAGACTGCTAACCATGCGGTTATCGGGTATGCAACGAAGATAACAGGCAGAGACATGCTTTCTGATCCTTCTGACACACAACAGGTGGAGGAATACATAGAGACATTAATAAACACTGGAGAATTGAATTCATTAACAAATATATATGATTACAAGACCAGTGACGTAAGCGTGGATATACCGAGCATTAATCTTATTACATATGTCTATGAAAGCAATGATGAACTGAGCGGTAATGTATTCAGGTCATATATCATATTAAGTTCGCCAAAAGAATTCATTGAGACAACTGCAAATACTGCAAAGAGATTCGTTCTGTATGTCTCACTTGTAACTCTTCTTATAGCTGTAATAGCTGTCGTTATAATATCCGAAAAGATAACCAAGCCGATAGTTAATATTAACAAGGTCGCAAATAAGATATCTAATCTGGATTTTACCGAAAGCTGCAAGGTTTCCGGAAAGGATGAGATAAGCGATCTAGGCAAAAGCATTAATGAAATGAGTATAAAACTGCAGGACAGCATCGATTATCTTGAACAGCGTGCGCAGCTTTTAACGATGGATTTGAAAAAACAGGAGACTTCAAATAAGACAGAGAAGGAATTTATAGCCTCTGTTTCACATGACTTTAAGACTCCTCTTTCATTAATAATGGCATACAGCGAGCTATTAATGGATAAGTATAAAGAAGACGAGGAAGCAAAGAGCCAGCTTTTAATAATTACTGACCAGGCGATTAAAATGAACCTTATGGTAAACCAGCTTCTTACGCTTTCACAGCTGGAAAGCGGAACAGCCAGGATTGAAAATACGATATTCTGTCTGAATGAGGCAGTAGAGTCAGTTATGAATGACCTGAGTATAATGATAGAACAGGGTAATATCCATCTGACTTTCAATTATCAGGACGACTATATAGTAGAAGGTGACTATAACCTGATAACACATGTCATAACCAACCTTCTGGAAAATGCTATAAAATATACTGATGATAAAAAGATAATAAATATTAATATAAATGAAATAGATGGTAAAATCAGGACAAGCATATATAACACGCATCAAGGAATATCAGACCAATCGATTCCGAATCTTTTTAACAGCTTCTATAAAGAAGATAAATCCAGAGGTGGCAACAGCAAGTCATATGGATTAGGCCTGTCCATAGTAAAAGCGATTATGGAAATGCACAATTGCAGTTATGGCGCATACAACAGTAATGCAGGCGTAGTATTCTGGTTCGAGCTTAATAAACATATTGATTAAAGTATAAAGGGAAAATCATGCACTTCACCCAGGTAAAAGGTATATTGTCCGCTCGCAATGGTATGAACATATACCGCGGATGTTCTCATGGATGCATATACTGTGACAGCCGCAGCAAGTGTTATCAGTTTACGCATGATTTTGAAGATATCGAGGTCAAGGAAAATGCTCCTGAACTTCTGGAAAAAGCACTTATTTCCAAAAGAAGCAAATGTATGATAGGTACAGGAGCAATGTGTGATCCCTATCTGCATATTGAACAAGAACTAATGCTCACAAGAAAGTGTCTGGAACTGATAGACAGATATGGTTTCGGCATAGCGATACAGACAAAATCCGACAGGATATTAAGGGATATTGATCTGTATAAGTCCATCAATGTAAAAGCAAAAAGCGTTATACAGATGACACTTACTACATATGATGAACAGTTATGTGCAATACTGGAACCGGAAGTCTGTACGACAAAACAAAGATATGAAGCTTTAAAAGTGTTCCAGCAGAATAAGATACCCACAGTCGTATGGATGTCTCCTATACTGCCATTTATAAACGATACTGAGGAAAATATAAGAGGAGTAATGGAATACTGTTTTGATGCAGGCGTGAAGGGTATCATATCATTTGGTATGGGTACCACAATGCGGGAAGGGGACAGAGAGTACTTTTATGCTGCTCTGGATAAATACTTTCCTGGCATAAAGCAGAAATATATCAGAAGATATGGTTATTCATATGAATGCAGAAGCGATAATAATGACAAGTTAATGAGTATATTCCATGAGGAATGTGAAAAACACAGTGTAATGCATGATGTAAACAAGATATTCTCATACATGAATGAGTTTCCAACCAATGTCGAGCAATTAAGTTTCTTTTAATAAAAGCAATGAAATCAATCTGTATTGTTAATATAATTGTAATTAATCATATTTTAGTATGTAAAAACAGAGCCGCATATAGCGGCTTATGGCACATTATTTGACTTGGCTGATATTTTCTCTATGTGCCCTCTGTATATTACCCTCCTTTCATAGATTCGTGCAGAGATAACACACATATAGATTTGCGTAATATTTCTGCTACGTTTAATGCCTGTAAAAACTAATGTCATCTCTATGCTATTCCAAGAATGTGATTGATGTGTGATGTTAAGGTAAAAGATATGTCAGCAATAATATAGTTCTCACACAATATATGAGATATTTTCACAATTTTATCACAAGTAATAGATAAAATAGGCTTGTAAGTAAAACAAGGAGGTAATGATATGGATAACGGATCTAACAGGAACGAAAACAATCCAACAAACCTATATTATCAATATAACAGCATGGCATACAGCCAGATGCAGGAAAAGAAGAAGATGTCATCATTAAAGAAAACTCTTGTGATTGCTGTTGCAGTTTGTTCAATATTTTCTTTGATGGCAGGGCTCGGAGGAGGATTTCTTGCTGGCAGGTTTTATTACAAAACACTTGAACTGAACAGTGAGCCTTTACCTTCAGAATCTTCGACAGTGACAGACCAGTCGCAGTCAAGAAGAGACGGGAATACTTCAATCTATACTGCATCGAGCATTGAGAAGGAATACGGTTCGGTAGCTGATATATATGCAGATACTGTTGATGCAATAGTAGGTATTGTCGTTGAAGTGGAATCAGGTTCAGGATGGTCAACTTTTACATCAACAAGTTCAGGTTCAGGAGTCATAATAAGTGAAGACGGATATATAGTCACCAACAATCATGTTATAGCGAATGCAAAGAAAATAACTGTGTATCTCAATGATAAGGAAAGCTATACTGCCCAGCTTGTCGGATTGGATGTGCAGCTGGATCTTGCTCTTTTAAAGATTGATTCAGAAAATCTTAAATATATGGTGCTTGGCAACAGTGATGAGATTGTGGTAGGTGAAATGGTACTGGTAATAGGGAATCCTTTAGGATATTTAAATCAGAGCTTGACAGTTGGGTATATAAGCGGTTTGGAAAGAGAGATTACCTTAGATAATGAGAAAATGGTTCTTCTTCAGACTGATGCTGCAGTTAATCCTGGAAATTCAGGCGGAGCACTCATTAACACCAGAGGCGAGCTTATCGGAATAATCAATGCAAAATCATATGGAAGCGAGATTGACGGAATAGGTTTTGCGATACCGATTAATGATATTAAGGAAGTTTTAGATGACATAGTGAGTTTCGGTTATGTAAAAGGCAGACCATACCTTGGAGTAGGGTTGGGGGAGATAACATCACAAAGCACTCTTAACTGGTACAATATGATGTACGGGATGAATCTCACTAAACTTGGCGTATATGTTGCAAATATTGAAGAGGGTTCAGCAGCTGAGAAGGCTGGTATAAAAGAGTTTGACTGCATAACCACATTTAACGGAGTGGAAGTGTTAAGCATGACTCATCTGAAGGAACTCATAGATGGCTGTACAGTAGGCCAGGCTGTTGAAGTAATTGTTGTAAGAGGCAGCGAGACCTTAACTTTAAATGTAGTAATAGGAGAGGAAGTACCTGCGACATCTAAGTAATGTAAGAATTTAATAATAAGGATATAAATTTACTAGGGCTGAAAATCCAGTGTGAGGGAAAGCCCTTTTTTATTTACTTTGATGGCAGTATACAATAAAATAGAAATATGCTAAAGAATATATTATTGATAATAGAATACTGCGGGAAAAATTATGCAGGATGGCAAAGACAGCTTAATGGGATTTCTGTCCAGGAGAAAATTGAAAATGCTATACAGGAGCTTACAGGTCAGAAAATAAATATAAATGGCAGCGGACGTACAGATGCGAAAGTGAATGCTCTTGGCCAGTGTGCCAATTTCAAGATCGACTGTTCGATTCCGCCTTCGAATTTCGGTATGGCGCTTAACAGCATATTGCCTGAGGATATAAGGGTGATTGAATCTTTGGAAGCGGATATGGACTTTCATGCACGTTACAGCGCTACTGGGAAATACTACAGATATACGATTTTAAACAGAAGAATGCCATCAGCAATATATAAACATACGACATGTCATATCAAACAGCCACTGGATGTGGACAAGATGATAAGAGCAAGCTCATATTTCATTGGGGAACATGATTTTTGTGGTTTTATGTCTGCAGGCAGCAATATAAAGAAAACTGTCAGAACAATATACAGCCTGGATATAACTCAAGATGGAAGCCTCATATATATTGACATAAAAGGAAATGGATTTCTGTACAACATGGTCAGGATAATTGCCGGAACGCTCGCTGAAGTCGGTAAAGGCAGTATACCTGTCGATGAAGTAGGAGCCATATTACTCAGTTGTGACCGTTCAAGATGCGGGCCTACACTGAAAGCAAGCGGATTATGCCTTATGGAAGTTTACTACGATTAACATTGTTCATGAAATATTCACAAATGGTTCATTGTAGCTTCATTTTCCATAGGTTATAATATAAGTATCAGAAGACATATAATGAAAGGAGACAGTTCTATGAAAATTTCAATTGTCGGAAGAAGAATCGATATCACCGAGGAAATCAAAGACTGGACTGAAAAGAAATTTGCAAAACTGGACAAGTTTTTTGATGGAAGCACTGAAGCAACGGTAGTTATTGAAGCTTTAAAGCAGAACAAGCATACAAAAGTGGAATCCACCATAGTATGGAAGGGAGTAATTTTCAGAGCAGAGCTATCAGGTAATGATCTATTAGGGCAGATTGATAAGTCCGTGGACATTATCGAAAGGCAGGTAAGAAAGAACAAGACGAGGCTGGAAAAGAGATTTCATGGTGATGTGCCCAATAACTGGAAAGGCATAACTCAGGGATCGGATTATCCGGAAGCCGCATATAATGTGGTAAAAACAAAAAAATTCCCTGTAAAGCCTATGTCTGTCGATGAAGCAGTAATGCAGATGGAAATGCTTAATCATGAATTCTTCATGTTTGTAAATGAAGAAACTAATGTAATGAATGTGGTATATAAAAGGAAGGATGGAGATTACGGACTATTGGTACCTTACGAATAAACCGCAAAAAACAACCGGCTGAAAAGCCGGTTTTTTTGTATATAGAAATATGTCATATAAGCAGTATAATATACTAAGCAGGAAAGGACTATCTCTTGGCGCAATCAGACAGGCTGAAACATGCATTGAATATGCTTACCACTTATGAAGATACAAATCTTCTAAAAAACCATGCTAGACAAATAAGCGAAGATTACAGGAATGGTATCGGACCTGAAAAGCGGATTGTGGATGATTCGGATAAAGCTAAAGCATATGCAGTGTCAAGGATGCCTGCAACATATCAGTCAGTTTATGACAGCTTAAAGTATGTTATTGAAGTAACAGATATTTCAGCAGACTCTGTAATAGATGTCGGAGCAGGAACAGGAGCTAGCATATATGCATGTACTGATCTTCTGCAGGTGAGGGATATCACATTAATTGAAAGAGAAGAGAGCATGATAAGCATAGGGAAACAGCTTTTTTCATATGACCCTTTTCTTTCAAAAGCCCAGTGGATAAAAGCATCTGTTCAGGAGATAAATACGAACCATAAGTATGATCTTGTAACAGCATCATATATCATGAATGAGCTGTGTACAGAGGATATGAAAAAAACAACTGCAAAATTATGGGATATTACAAAAAAGACACTGCTGATAGTGGAACCTGGTACTCCAAAGGGATATGGTAATATTATAGTTATAAGGGATATGCTTCTAAATAAAGGAGCACATATTACAGCTCCATGTCCTCATGCTGATAAATGCCCTATGGAGAAGGATGACTGGTGTCATTTTTACTGCAGGGTTGAACGGACCAGGCTTCATAAGTTTCTAAAAGGGGGAGAAGCTCCTTTTGAGGATGAGAAATACTCATTTATGGCTTTTTCTAAAGAAGAGAAAAATTTACCTTTATACAGAATATTAAGACATCCTAAAATCTATAAAGGGCATGTAATGTTGACTGTATGCTCAAAACAGGGAATACAGGATATGACAGTTACCAAAAAAGAAAAA
Source organism: Clostridiaceae bacterium (assembly GCA_012729955.1). GTDB lineage: Bacteria > Bacillota > Clostridia > DUPQ01 > DUPQ01 > DUPQ01. The sequence continues at coordinate 44,959 of JAAYBX010000151.1, read as the reverse complement.
GAAAGATACAGGGATGTCAAGAAACTTAAAGCAGGGGATACTTTTTATTAATAAGGCTTTGTATGCAGTATGATATCTTTAAGTCTAGTCATGAAATACCTGTAGTTTTCAAAACTTACATTGCTTAATACCATATGGTCCGGGCCTGGTATGAATCTTCCAAGCTTTATAAGTCCGATTGCTTTTTCCAGTTCCTCATCCATTTCCTTTTTTCCATGAGCCATACAGTCCTTATTTAGTCCGCCAATTCCAGCCATACCGGGCAGTTTTCTGCGGACATTTGCAGGATTGCATCCAGCCAGAGATTCAAATGGATACATAGCATTGACACCGGCTTTATACATCCATTCAGCAAGATCATCAATATTACCGTCGCTGTCGACTAGCAGAACAGGAATATTATGTGCATCTGCAAATGCCCTTATCTTTCTGTACTGAGGAGCGAGAAACTTACTAAAGTGCTCAGGAGATATAATGGAACCGCATTTATATGCCATGTCTTCCCAGCTTTCAATCAGATCGAACTGTATTCTGCTGCACAGCCTTTCCCATAGATTAAGCAGCATATCAATATATTCTGAGATAATTTCCTTCACTGCTTCGGGGCTGTCATAGAACATATATCCAAGATTCTCGTCACCTGCAAGCCTTCGTATAAACCCATAGACACCTCCGCAAGTGAGCTGGAGAGGATAATCCCTGTTAGCATAGAACTGGGCCAGCTCATCAATATCTGAAGGTATCCTTTTATCTGTATCACATAAGACATATGGCCTTATCCTGTCCCAGTCATCAGCAGTTTTTAAAGCATATTCAAGAATTCCGCTATGGTAATCATTATTTTTGGTCCATGTCCGTATTTCACCTATTCCGTTTTTGTATATATGAATCGGACCTTTGTCATCCAAACATATATCTGGGGGAAGTCCGTAAAGCCCATAGTTAACAGGCACTATTGCCCAGCCTCTGTAAGCACCTTCAAAACCTAAAAGTTTGTCCATATAAACAGACAGGTTCGGCCGTTTTTCCAGCCATGAAGGAAGAGCGTAATTTGCAGAACCGAAAATCCTCATAAACGGAACACGGTCGACTTCCTGGCCTGTAAGCGTCTTTACAAAACGCTCACGGGTATTTAATTCTGTTGTCATATGCCACCTCATGTAAAATGATAAATGAATAGTACCATAATGAAAATTACACTTCAACATATATGTCATTGTTCCTTTTAATAGAAGCATATTAATGGTAAAATAACCTAAGCGATAAAAATAAGAGGTTTGTATGTCATTAAAAAACAATATACTTGATAATCTGAATGAAGAGCAGCTTAAAGCAGTGACCCATACACAGGGAGCAGTGCTGGTACTTGCAGGAGCTGGTTCCGGCAAGACAAGAGTACTGACGCGAAGGATTGCATACATCCTTCAAGAAGGCCTTGCCCGCGCAAACCAGATACTTGCCATTACCTTCACAAATAAGGCAGCAGCCCAAATCAAGGAAAGAGTATATGAGTTATGCGATGAGGATTTTAAAGGGTATTTCCCATGGCTTGGCACGATGCATTCATGCTGTCTGAAGATGTTAAGGCAATATCCTGAAGAAGCCGGTTTCAGAAGTAATTTCCTAATATATGATACAGATGATAAGAAGAGCGTCATTAAAAACTGCATGAAACAGCTGAACATCTCTGACAAAGCATTCACTCCAGGTTATATCGCATCCCAGATAAGCAGGGCTAAGGATGATCTTATGGGATATACCGAATATGCAGCTTCAAACGCTAATGATTTTCAGAAAAAAGCAGTTGCGAGGATATATGAGCTTTATCAGGTTAAGATGAAAGAGTATAATGCCATGGACTTCGATGACATAATATTCAATACATATTTTCTTCTTAAAAACAACAGGCATGTACTGGAATACTTCCAGAATATCTTTAAATACATTCTAATAGATGAGTTTCAGGATACAAATATAGCTCAATATAGAATTTTCGCAATGCTTTCGATGAAGTATAAGAATCTTTTTGTTGTAGGTGATGATGACCAGTCAATATACAGTTTCAGAGGAGCGAATATAAAGAACATACTAAATTTTGAGAAGGATTTTCCTGACAGTGCTGTTATAAAGCTGGAAACTAATTACCGTTCTTGTGAAAACATATTGAAAGCTGCAAATTTCGTTATAAGGAACAATGTCGCAAGGAAAAATAAGACACTGAAGACAAATAAACCCGAAGGCAGCAGAATAAACCTGTATAAAGCATATAATGAGCTGAATGAAGCTATATATGTCGCAAGCGAAATTAAAAAACTTATAAACCAGGGCTATTCATACAAAGATTTTGCAGTACTTTATCGGACAAACGCCCAGTCGAGAGTTTTTGAAAGAGTATTTCGCGAAAGAGACCTGAATTACAGGATATTCGGAGGATTAAGTTTCTTTTCCAGACAGGAAGTCAAGGATGTGCTTGCATACATGAGGGTTGTTTTCAGTACAGATGATGATGCTTCACTTTTCCGCATAATTAATCAGCCTAAAAGAGGTATCGGAGATACCACTATTAAAAAGATTCAGGCAATAGCATCCTATGAATCCTGTTCGTCGTATGAAGTCATTAGAAACTCTGATAAATATGATCAGCTTTCCTCTTCATGTACAAAACTGAAAGCGTTTAGCGATATTATTGAAAAGCTGAAAGAATATGATATGCCTGGCAGGCTGGAGGAACTATATGACAACATCCTTAAACTTACCGGAATAGATGAATATTATATATTAGAGGATGCGAATCTTGGCAAAGAAAGAGTAGAAAATATTAAGGAGTTAAAAAGCGCTATTGTTACAATGAACCAGGCACAAGAAGAGGATTACGGAGAATTGCTGTCTTTAGCAGCTTTTCTGGAAAATGTAACTCTTGCAACAGATGCGGACAAAGAAGAAGCATCTGATGACTATATCTCAATCATGACTTTGCATTCAGCAAAAGGTCTGGAGTTCAAAGTCGTATTTCTTGTTGGAATGGAAGAAGGGCTGTTTCCTTCATTTATGTCCATGAGCGAGAGTTTTGAAGGTCTGGAAGAGGAAAGACGGTTATGTTATGTCGGTATAACAAGAGCGATGGATATACTATATTGCGTATATGCTGAGGAGAGAACAAAATTCGGCAAAACCCAGCCATGCGACCAGTCACGTTTCCTAAAAGAAATACCAAGAGAACTTATAGATGCGGGTAAAAAAGCATATAAAGGCAGCGAACAGAGTGGATTCTCCTTTGAGCGGATGTTTTCACAGGACAAACCTTTATTTGTAACAAAAGGCGGTAAACCAGTTGATATACCAGGACTTAAAGTATCATCTGAAGCACCTATGAAGAAGGAAGAATATAACATAGGCGACAGGGTTATGCATAAGAAATATGGGGAAGGCTATATAAAAGACCTGTATGATGATAACGGAATGGATATTGTTGAAGTTAATTTTGATATGGCAGGAGTCAAGAGACTTGTTATGGAATTTGCAAAGCTGCAAAAAGTTAAGTAAAAACCATATTATGCTGTGCTATTTTATGGCATAAGACCTTGTACATTGCGATAGATATTATTATGGAATATAATTAAGCAAAGCAGGATTTACAGATCTTAAGATATTTATATGAAAGGAGATGTATGAAATGAAATGCCCAAATTGCGGACATGAGGAAGACAAAGTTATTGATTCAAGACCTTCAGAAGAAGGATATGCCATAAGAAGAAGGCGTGAATGCTTAAAATGCAAAGAACGTTTCACTACTTATGAAAATATTGAAAGAAAACCTATAATCGTAGTGAAAAAGGACCAGTCAAGACAAAATTTCGATAAAGCAAAACTGCTTAACAGGTTAATGATAGCATGTGCCAAGCGTCCGGTTTCCATTACAATGCTGGAGAATGTTGTAAATGCTATTGAGCTGGATTTTCATAAACGCCACTTAAGAGAAGTAACATCAAGAGAAATTGGCGATAAGGTACTTGAACACCTTATAGACATTGATTACGTGGCATACGTAAGGTTTGCATCGGTATATAAAGATTTTAATGATATGGATACCTTCACAAAAGAAATAAACATGGTTAAGGAAAAACAAAAAAAACAGGAGATATAGTATATGGCACAGGAAAAAAAGGATGTAGAGCAAATTACCAAAAGGGAAGAGGATTTTGCCAAATGGTACACTGATGTGGTAAAGAAAGCAGAACTCATTGATTACTCACAGGTTAAAGGATGTGTGATTCTAAGGCCTTATGCTTATTCATTGTGGGAAAATATACAAAGAATACTAGATGGTATGTTTAAGGAAACAGGTCATGAAAATGTATATATGCCAATGTTCATACCGGAGTCGCTTTTACAGAAGGAAAAAGATCATGTAGAGGGATTTGCTCCCGAAGTGGCTTGGGTTACAATGGGAGGTTCTGAAGAACTCACTGAAAGGATATGTGTCAGACCAACATCAGAAACACTTTTTTGCGACCACTACAAAAACATAATTAAATCATGGAGGGATCTGCCTAAGAAATATAACCAGTGGTGCTCAGTGGTACGCTGGGAAAAAGCGACAAGACCATTCTTAAGACACCGTGAATTCTTATGGCAGGAAGGACATACGATACATGCAACAGTTGATGAAGCAAGACAGGAAACTCAGCAGATGCTCCGGATATATGCAGATTTTGCAGAAAATTATCTTGCAATGCCTGTGGTAAGAGGACAAAAAACCGAAAAGGAAAAGTTTGCAGGTGCTGAAGAGACATATACCATAGAATGCATGATGCATGACAAGAAAGCATTACAAAGCGGTACCAGCCATTATTTCGGTGATGGATTTGCAAAAGCATTTGATATCAAGTTTACTGATAAAGACAATACTTTAAAGAATCCTTATCAGACATCATGGGGAATGTCCACAAGAATAATTGGTGGAATAATTATGACACATGGAGATGATTCAGGACTAAAGCTTCCACCAATGGTAGCACCTGTCCAAGTTATGGTAATACCAGTCGCACAACACAAAGAAGGTGTTATTGATGCAGCAGATGCTTTATTGGAAACACTGAGACTTTCCGGAATAAGAGCAAATATTGATGTTTCAGAACAGTCTCCAGGCTGGAAGTTCGCTGAATATGAGATGAAAGGTATACCTCTAAGGCTGGAAATAGGTCCAAGAGACATACAGAACGGGCAGTGTCTTGCAGTTCGCAGAGATACAAAAGAAAAGATATCCTTAAACCTTGCTGATATAGAAAATTCTGTAAAGGATCTTCTTGAAAAAATACAAAAAAATATGTTTGAAGAAGCAAAAGAGAATCTGGAGAACAACACCTTCACTGCTTATACGACAGAAGAGCTGAAAGATATAATACAGACCAAAGGCGGGTTCGTAAAAGCTATGTGGTGTGGAGATGAATCATGTGAGATAAAACTTAAAGAAGAAGCTCAAGTTTCTTCAAGATGCATACCTTTTGCGCAGGAAACTCTTTCTGAGCATTGCGTATGTTGTGGGAAACCTGCAAAGCACATGGTTGTCTGGGCTGTAGCATACTAGAAAACTGATGGAATGTAAGACGGTAGCTGCCGTAATACTGGATAATACATCAAGAACATTTGACAAGATATATAATTATCTTGTACCTCTGGATATGTCTTTATATCTTGAGACGGGTATGCGTATTCTAGTGCCTTTTGGGAAAGCAGATAACCAGAAAGTTGCTTATTTTCTGGACTTTGTACCATATACTGAAAAACTGAAAAATATAAAGATGAAGTACATAGCTGAAATACTTGATGATGAAGCAGTACTTTCAAAAAATATGTTCATTCTCGCAAAAGAGATAAGAGATGAATATTTCTGCACATATGGGCAGGTATTAAATTCTATGGTCCCATTGGGATTAAAGATATCTATTGAAAAGCTTATTCTTCAGGAAGATGGGACGCTTACTCTTTTTCAAACTTATTTAAAGTCTTTAGCAGGCGGTATAACCGAGCTTAACCAACAATTGAAAACAAACAGTATTAAGATTGTTGAGCAAGGTGTGCGTAACATAAAAAAGAAAGTTGAGAAAGCAGCAAGACTTAAGATAACATCTGAGGAGGTAATGGATCTTGTATATAAAGACAGTATTAAGAATGAAAGACACATAAGAGTGTTGGATCTTTTGTCAAGTTATGATGAAATCACTGTTAATGATTTTTCCTGTTATGAGAATATTTCCAAAAATATCCTGTCAACATTAGCAAAAAAAGGATATATAGAGATTTTTGAAAAACCAAAAATACAGGATATTGTTAATGAAGAACCGGATGAGGCAGTCCCAAGCGATAAAATACCTACACCTGAACAGGTAGCAGTAACAAATACTATCTCTTTGTCAGTAGATAAAGGTATATATGACAAATATCTGATACACGGGGTAACAGGCAGTGGAAAAACAGAGGTATATTTGAATCTGGCTGAGAAAGTCATAAATAAAGATAGGAATGTAATTGTTCTGGTTCCTGAAATCGCTCTTACTCCTATGATGGTGAAACGTTTCACGCTAAGATTCGGGAATAATCTTGAAGTAATGCACAGCCGTCTGTCCATGAAGGAACGGTATAACGCATGGATGAAGATAAAAAGAGGCGAGGTTAAAATAGCTTTAGGGACTAGAAGCTGTATATTTGCACCTTTTGACAAGCTTGGCCTTATTATTATTGATGAGGAACATGACAGTTCATACATATCTGAAAGCACTCCGAAGTATCATACTAATTTCGTTGCAAACAAGAGAGCGCAAATGGAAAACGCTGTTCTTGTACTTGGATCTGCAACTCCGAAAATCACGACATATAACGCATTTGAGAAAAAAGGCCATGTGCTTTCCATGTCAAACAGAGCTTTGGGAAAGCTTCCGTCGGTATCTTTGGTAGATATGCGTGAGGATGCCATAAATGGAAAAATGTCAGTATTCAGCACAACATTACTAAATGAGATAAGCAGAAATCTGAATAATAAAGAGCAGACTGTCCTTTTCCTTAATAAACGCGGATATTCATCTATACAGCTATGCACAGCATGTAAGGCAGTTGTAAAATGCGAACACTGTGATGTTCCCTTAACATATCATAAAGGAAGAAATTATCTTATCTGCCACTACTGCGGGCATATGCAGAGAAAATCCGATATATGCACCTGCTGTCATGAGACAGCTATGATGGAATGCGGTTCAGGTACTGAAAAATGTGAAACACAACTTCAAGAGATGTTTCCTGAAGCATCAATTATAAGGATGGATCTGGATACGACCGGTATGAAGAATTCCCATAAGGATATACTGGAACGTTTTGAAAATGAAAAAATTGATATCCTGATAGGTACGCAGATGATAGCAAAAGGCCATGACTATCCTCTGGTGACATTGGTCGGAATCCTCAATGCAGATGCTTTAGGAGCTGGAGCTTTTTATGAATCCAATGAGAATGCTTATCAGCTGATAACTCAGTCAGCAGGCAGGGCGGGCAGATCAGACCTTAAGGGGAGAGCTATTATCCAGGCATATAATGTGGATTCGCCTTTAATGGAAAACGCGATTAAACAGGACTACCAGTCATTTTACTTATCTGAACTTAAAATACGTAAAACACTGGAGCTTCCTCCCTTTACGAATATGGCTTTTTTAATTTTCTCTTCAGTGCAACAGCATTTAAGCGAAGAATATGCTGATATGGCTTATAGGCTTCTAAATAAAACAGCAATGACCATATATGCGCCTTCAAAACCGCAGATCGGAAAACTCAATGACAGATTCAGAACAAGGATTATAGTAAAACATAAGGATACAAAAGAATTTATGGATAATATAACCAAAGCATATCTGTTTATAATAAAAAAACTACCTAAGAAAGTAACTATGAGCATTGATGTTTTTAAAGATGAATTCGACACTTTATAATATACAAAACACTATTTGGTGTATAATAAATTCATGTTCATTATCAAAGAAAAGGAAGGTGTCATATGCTGACTGATATCGAAATTGCTCAAAATGCAATAATAAAACCAATTACTCAAATTGCGGATTCCATAGGAATAAAAGAAGAAAGTTTAGAGCTATATGGCCAGTTTAAGGCAAAAGTAAAAAGCAATGCTCTGGCCGGAAAGGATAAAGACGGAAAACTTATTCTTGTCACAGCCATTACACCCACACCCGCAGGCGAGGGCAAAACTACAACAAGTATCGGGCTTGCGGACGGATTGAGGAAAATAGGGAAAAAATCCATGCTTGCTCTCAGAGAGCCTTCCTTAGGTCCTGTATTCGGAGTAAAAGGAGGAGCTGCAGGAGGAGGGTATGCCCAGGTGATCCCAATGGAGGATATAAACCTTCATTTTACAGGCGATATTCATGCCGTTACAGCTGCAAATAATCTTTTGGCAGCTCTTGTAGATAATCACATATATCAGGGAAATGAACTTAAGATTGATCCTAGACGAATAACCTGGAAAAGATGTATGGATATGAACGACAGGCAGTTAAGATATGCTATTGACGGTCTTGGAGGAAAATCCAATGGAATGCCCAGAGAAGATGGTTTCGATATATCTGTAGCAAGTGAAATTATGGCGATACTTTGCCTGTGTCAGAGTATAAACGATCTCAAAGAAAGATTAGGCAGGATTATAATCGGATATGATTTTGATGGAGAACCTGTAACAGCATCAATGCTAAAAGCACAGGGTTCCCTTGCAGTCCTTCTTAAAGATGCTATCAAACCTAATCTTGTGCAGACACTTGAAGGAACACCGGCATTTATTCATGGCGGGCCTTTTGCCAATATAGCTCATGGCTGCAACAGCGTCATGGCAACAAAATATGCATTAAAATTAAGTGACTATGTGGTCACTGAAGCAGGATTCGGTGCAGATCTGGGTGCGGAAAAGTTCTTTGACATTAAATGCAGGATTGCAGGTTTAAAGCCTGATGCAGTCGTAATTGTAGCTACTGTGAAAGCATTGAAGTATCATGGAGGAGTAAACAAGAAGGATCTTGGGACTGCCAATGTTCAGGCAGTTGAGAAGGGTATGCCCAATCTGTATAAACATATTGAGAATATAACTAAAGTATTCAATGTTCCTGCTGTGGTATCCATAAACAAGTTCTCCAAAGATACAGAAGAAGAAATTGATATCATAAAGAAAGGATGCATTGCTGCAGGAGTAACTGCAGTGGAATGTCTTGTATGGGAAAAAGGTGGAGAAGGCGGTACAGAGCTTGCAGAAGAAGTTGTAAGACTATGTGATTTACAGAACAATTTTGAATACTGTTATGACAGCAGACTTTCGATTACAGAGAAAATTAAAACGATTGCCACTAAAATATACGGAGCAGACGGAGTGGAATTTGCAGCCGAGGCAAAGGCAGTACTTAAGGTAATAAATGATAAAGGTTACAACAGCCTTCCTGTATGTGTGGCAAAAACCCAATTTTCCTTTTCAGACAATATTAAGCTTATTAACAGGCCGACGGGTTTCTTGGTAACTGTACGTGATTTGAGGATATCAGCCGGAGCGGGATTTATTGTAGCTCTTACAGGTGAAATAATGACAATGCCGGGATTGCCCAAGATACCTGCAGCTCAATCCATTGATATTGACGATGATGGCAGGATAACAGGATTGTTCTGATATATCAATTTTGTCTGTTGACATACTATATCTTCATGCTAACATAAAAATACTAATAAATGTCATAAAAGGAGTATTTATGTTAGTTGAATTCATAGGAGCCGTAATAATCCGGAACGGACAATACCTAATCGAACCTGTAGAAAAGGATAAGAAAATGCATGTAATGTTTCCAAGAGTGGAAACTGTTAATGCTATCGCAAAAAAAGAAGAAATTCTGAAATACGGTCTGAAAATGAAGTATGGGATTTCTATAAAAATTAATAGCTGCATTTATCAGGAGGATTTCAAAGAAAGCTCTGATGTTATAAGTTATGCATATTTTTCTGCATCTCTTTTAAGTGCTGATCCGCCTTTGGAATTGTTGTGGCTAGATAAAGAAGATCTCATAAAAGTAGATTTTATAATTGGTGATGACATAATTAAGGATTTGATCCTTAATGCGGATGGAAAGGAAGCATCTAATGTACAAGATATCTCTGGTTTTAAAAAAAAGAAATAATTTTATCGTAAGAAAAGACTATTTCAGTAATGACTATTTCTATGGTTTTTTTGAATTATGTGAAATGAAGGAAATTGACATATCAAACATATGTGATTTCATAAATGCCAATTATCCTTCTTTTAATGGTGCAGACCTTGAGGATATAACCTATGTGACAAAAGTAGAAAATCCGGAAACAGTTTATGTATTCTGCATAGCTTATACTGATTCTGAACTGGCGTATGAAAAAGAGCTATATCATGAAGTGTCAGAAGAGGAACTAAAAACACTAAATATGATTTATCCAGATGCCATATGCCGGGATATTCTTTCCAAACAGGATAAACCTATGAGCGTACAGGAGAAGGAAATTCTTATTGCAGCGGATAAAATTTTCAATATTAACGAAAATGCCGCCAGAGCAGATGCTTTCATAGCGCTTATGGAGAACAGGATTGATGAAAGAGGGTTTGAATCTTTTATTAAAGAGAGGATTAAGGCATATAGCTATGGCATGCCGGATTTCGGGTTCACAACAGATATGCAGCTTTGCATATGGAAGGGGAAAGAAGACAGGTGGAATCATCAGTATTAAACATAATTCTAAATATTTTACAGTAGCATGCTGAAGTAATATAACAACTGTGTTATCATATCCTAAGGGGGTGCGTTATGGCAGATCTGATGATGAAAAAAATGCCTGCGACCGAGTGGCAGGATGCATTGCCTTTGGGAAATGGCGAAATCGGTGCAATGATTTATGGCAACATACAGAAGGAAAGAATCTTACTTAACCATGAAAGGCTTTTCAGATATCAGAAAGAACCAGTCTACGATCCTTTTTACGAGTATCTGCAAGAAGTCAGGAAACTGATGCTGGAAGGAAGATATGATGAGGGAGAGGAATATTTTAATGAAAAATTCAAGGCATGCTGTAAAGAGGTGTATAACGTAGATCCTTATCAGCCTTTTGCTGAAGCATATATGGTGAGAAAGCCTGATGATGCTTTTACTGAATATAGTTCAACACTTGATTTTTCATCTGCTATCGCAAAAGTTCAGTGGAATGAGAAAAACACCAGGATAACCCGTGAAAGCTTCGTGTCATATGATACTGGATGTATATGTACAAGCATGACTTCTTCAAATGACAAGCCTCTAGACCTGAAAGTTTATATAGGTTCAGTTCCTGGAGGCGAAAAGTATCTTGACAGCAGCAGCTGCGTTCGTGAAAACTGCTTCATATTCAATTCCTCGTATAAAGACGGCAGAAAACACGGAGCGGTAGCCTTTGTTAAGACAGATGAAGGCATTATTGAATATGATAATGAATTTATATCAGTCAAACAGGCGAAGAAAATATATGTATTTATCAGACTGTACATATATGAAGACGAAAAGAAAGCAGCAGACCGTTTAATTAAAACTCTTAAGGAATATGATTATGAACAGCTTAAAAAGAATCATATTTCTATTTGGAACAAATTGTATAATACTGTCAGCCTGACTTTGGGAGATGAACCAGAGCTGGTATCCAATGAGGAAATTCTTCTTGAAGCATATCAAAATAAGAAGCCGATAAACCTGTTTCATACAATGTTTAATTATGGCAAATACCTATTCATATCATCATCAAGGAAAAACGGGCTTCCCATAAACCTGCAGGGTATATGGAACGGCTCTTATGAACCAAAATGGGATTCAGATATACATAATGATGAGAATGTTCAGATGTGTTACTGGGCTTCTTTACCTTTAGGACAGTTCGAATCATCATTAGCGCTGTATGACTATTTCGACTCCATGATTCCCCATTTTAGGGAAAACGCAAAGAAAATATACAATTGCAGAGGCATTCTTGTACCAATATGCATGAGTACTCATGGCAAGATAAGCGGTATTACAGGCAGATGGCAGTCATGGATATCTGCAGGAGGTTGGATCAGCTCCCATTATTATGATTACTGGCTTTTTACAAAAGATGATGAGTTCTTAAAACACAGAGCTGTCAGGTTCATGAAGGAGGTAGTTTTGTTCTATGAGGATTTTCTTATTACTGATGAAAAGGGAAAATATGTTTTTGTGCCTTCCCTTTCACCAGAAAACGTACCTCAGCATGAACATGCTTCCATGATGTGTGTAAATGCGACAATGGATGTAGCAATCGCAAAGGAATGCATAACAAACCTCATAAATGCATGCCGCTACCTTGATATTGAAGATGTAAATATCTCCAAATGGGAGACAATGCTTTCAAAAATGCCAGAGTATGAGATAAACGAAGACAAAGCTATGAAAGAGTGGTTGTATGACGGGCTTAAGGATAACTATTACCACAGGCATCAGTCACATATATATCCTCTGTTTCCAGGAAATGAGATAACAAAGGAAAGTGACCATGTTATATATGATGCTTTAAAAACAGCTGTTGATAAGAGGCTGATGATAGGCTTTGTGCAACAGACAGGCTGGTCATATGCGCATATGGCAAATATCTACGCGAGACTGGAAGATGGGCAGAATGCTCTTGAGTGCCTGAACTATATCTTAAGGTCATGTACAGGAGCGAATCTTTTCACATACCATAATGACTGGAGAGACCAGGGACTGACACTCTATTGGTTCGGTAAAATGCCTCCTTTCCAGATTGATGCTAATTTGGGATTTACTGCAGCTATAATTGAGATGCTTGTCTTCTCAAAAGATGGTTTTTTAAGAGTGCTACCTGCGTTGCCGAAAGCATGGAAAAAAGGAAAACTGCTTAATGTATCGACCAGATGCGGAGTAAAATGCGATATCATCTGGGAGGATAATAAGATTGATGTCGTATTATGCTCATACGAGAATCAGACTGTAATATTGGAGCTGCCATATGTTCCAAAAAAACTAGAACCAGAAAACTGTGAAGTTATAATGCAGAAGGAAGATAACGGACATGCATACTACTCAATCACTCTTAAAAAAGATAAAAAAGGCAGTTTGAAAATAGGATAGGAGGACGGTATGCCTGACTTTATGTTAAAAGAAATGCCTGCATCATGCTGGAATGAAGCAGTGCCTTTAGGTAATGGGAAAATCGGAGCTTTGATTTTCGGCGGTATTTTTCGTGAAAAAATGGTGCTCAACCATGAAAAACTGTTTAACTGTTCAAAAGCTGAGACACCAGGACCTGTTTATATGAATATGGACAGAATCCGTAATCTTATACTAGAAGGTTCATATAAAGAAGCTGAGGAAATATATACAAGAAGCATTAAAGAAGCTGGTACTGATCATCTTAAGATTGACTCGTATCAGCCTTTTGCCTTTATGTTTATTGGTCAGAGTATAAAGAAGGTATTTACGGATTATTCATTTAAACTGGACTTTAATAAGGCTTTCACAGAAATTTCCTGGAAGGAAGGGGAGGTCTCTTTAAAAAGAAGCACATTCATATCATACGACAAGGATGTGATTTGTATATGCCTGGAAGCAGACCGAAAAGGATATATTAATGCTCGCGTAAACATAGAAGGCGGTAGTGGAGCTAAAGGATTGCTGGAAACATCCTTGGAAACTGATGATGATTTTTTAATCTATAAAGCTAAGTATCCAAACGGTCTGAATCATGGTGCAGTTGCATATATGAGGAATATAGGCGGAAGCAGGTATCATGATAAAGATAATATAAGGGTGAAGGATGCAGATAAGGTATATGTATTTGTAAAACTGTATATGTGGGAAGATGATGGTAAAGCAGTAAAACGCATTAAGAAGGATATAGTAAAATGCGATTACAATGTATTATTCAGGTCTCATAAAAAGAAATGGAAAGAACTATATGGAAAGCTTACACTGGATATCGGCCAGAGTAACAGACCGGTCACAAACGAAATGCTTTTATCAAAGTCATATAACAGTATAGCGTCAAAACAGATTGTGCATACCATGTTTAATTACGGCAGATATTTATTGATATCCTCATCAAAAAAAGGAGGCCTGCCAGCAAACCTGCAAGGATTATGGAATGGTGAATATAATCCGGCATGGTCTTCTGATTATCATCTTGATGAAAATATACAGATGAATTACTGGCCAGCTCTGGTTTCTGGCCTTAATGACTGTATGATGCCTTTTTATGACTATTTTGACAGCTATACTGAAGACTATAAAGAAAACGCAAAAAGGATATATAACGCAAGAGGGATACTCATGCCTCTTGCACAGACAACTCATGGGAAAACGGATTCCTACTGGATATCTGCAGCAGGCTGGATGGCCGCACACTATTTTGATTATTGGCTTTTTACAGGAGACGACAATTTTCTTGAAAACAGGGTAATACCATACATGTCGAATATTATAGACTTTTATGAAGACTATCTGACTATCGAAAAAGACGGGAAATATGTTTTCGTGCCTTCGTATTCACCGGAAAATACCCCATCAGTCCCAAATGCATCATCAATGTGTTTGAATGCAACAATGGATGTAGCTATTGCTAAAGAAGTAATTTGCAATATGATTTATGCCTGCGAGTATCTGGGTATAAAAAAAGAAGAAGTTGTAAAATGGAAGAAAATGCAAGGAAAGATGCCTGAATATATGATTAATGAAGACGGTGCTTTCAAGGAATGGCTTCATGAAGATTTAAAGGATAACTATAATCACAGGCATCAGTCGCATATATATCCTGTATTTCCCGGATTTGAAATTACAAAAGAGAATGATTCAGTTAACTATGCAGCTATCTGCAAAGCTGTGGAGAAAAGACTCTTCGTAGGATTTTCAGACCAGACAGGCTGGTCATATGCTCATATGGCTAATATATATGCAAGGCTGGAAAATGGCAGCAGGGCATATGAGTGTTTAAGCAATCTAGTAAGGTCCTGTGTGAAATCCAATCTTTTCACTTACCATAATGACTGGCGCGGACAAGGTGTAACCACAGATTGGTTTGCAGGTAATCCTCCTTTTCAAATAGACGCGAATTTCGGATTCACAGCAGCAGTTCTTGAAATGCTCATTTTCTCAAAACCTGGATTTATACGGATTCTTCCTGCAATAGTTCCTGACTGGAATAAAGGAACGGTTAAAGGGCTTTGCACAAGGTGCGCATGCACAGCAGACATTGACTGGAATCTGACGGAGAAACATATAACTATAAAACTTGTTCCTTTAAAAGATGCAAGCATTGAGATTGAAATACCAATGGGTTTTTGTACTGCTGAATGCAGCGGGTGTGTTTTAGTATCACATAGGGAAAATAGATATATAACAGTAATTTTGGACAAAGGAAAGCAAAGTGTTATAAATATTTATATATGAGAAGGGTGAAAATTCCTTCCTGTTGATGTATAATTTATTTGGAGATGAAGAAAATGGAAGATAAAAGATTTGTAATAAAACAGATGGAATATTTCTCAGATTACCGGGATAGTAATGTATTTGGAATGTCACCTAAAGAGATTCTGGAGCACAAGCTTTTCTCCTTAGGCTACTATTATGACCAGGCAGGTTTTGAAGTACCCGAAGACTTATTCTATTGTCCTGATGAATTGATTGATCAGTTTGTGCGTAAAAAGGGAAAGATGGAATATGCTGCAGTAGATTGCGCAATAGCATATTACGATGCATGCGAGCATATCAAGACAGAAATAAACATTTCCCATATAGAAAACGGAGTTAGGCTTATGTCAGTAACCGAAACATATATTGATTATTCAGTGAAGATAGAACCTAAAGCCGTAATATATCCAAACTGCTTCATTGAAGGTGATTCATTTATTTGTTCTGGCTGTGTAATAGGGCCTGATACGAAAATTGAATCTTCCAGAATAGGACAGGATACTTCAGTTATGAAATCTGTCGTGCTGGAAAGCTCAATCGGTGCAAACTGCACTATAGGTCCTTTTGCTTACATACGGCCGCATACGCAGCTCAGGGATAAGGTAAAAGTCGGTGATTTTGTCGAACTGAAAAATACAATTGTAGATGATGGCACAAAAATACCCCATTTCGTTTATGCAGGTGATTCTGAAATAGGCAAGGCATGTAATATTTCATGCGGTGTAATTACTGCAAATTATGATGGTAAAGCAAAATACAAAACAAAGATAGGCAGTCATGTATTTGTGGGATGCAACAGCACTTTAGTCGCGCCTGTTGAATTGGAGGATAACACTTTCATAGCAGCAGGCTCTACTATCGTTGAAGATGTTAAGACTGGATCTTTAGCAATTGCAAGGTCTCATCAGGTTAACAAGGAAGGCTGGGTTGAAAAGACCGGCAGGATGAAGTAGAAAGACTAATACATTGTAAGGGGGAATTAATTTTGGCCAGAAATGATATCAAGATTATGGGCGGCAACGCTAATCTTAAACTTGCTGCGGAAATAGCAAACTATCTGGGCGTACCGCTTCTGGATTCGAAGGTAGGCAGATTTGCAGATGGTGAGATTCAGATGATGATAAATGAACTTGTCAGAGGGTCTGATGTTTTTATAATACAGTCCACATGCCCGCCTGTAAATGAAAACCTTATGGAGCTTCTGATAATGACCGATGCATTAAAACGTTCATCAAGTGCCAGAGTCACAGCTGTTATGCCATATTTCGGCTATGCAAGACAGGACAGGAAAGCACGTGCAAGAGACCCTATCTCAGCGAAGCTTGTAGCAAATCTTCTTACTACCGCAGGCGTTGACAGGATACTGACCATGGATCTGCATGCACCTCAGATTCAAGGTTTTTTTGATATACCAGTTGATCATCTTGAAGGTTCAATAATCTTTTCGGATATGGTTTTGGACATAATGAAAGGAAAGGATAAATCAGATTTCATATTGGTAGCACCAGATATGGGTTCTGTAAACAGAATAAGGAAGATGGCTGACTTAACAGATCTCTCTATCGCAATTATTGACAAGAGAAGGACTAAAG
This sequence comes from Clostridiaceae bacterium, assembly GCA_012729955.1. Lineage (GTDB taxonomy): Bacteria > Bacillota > Clostridia > DUPQ01 > DUPQ01 > DUPQ01. The sequence goes on along the minus strand of JAAYBX010000151.1, from coordinate 27,849 downwards.
CTAATGAATGTGAAATAATGAACGTAATCGGAGATATTAAAGATAAGACAGCTATTATAATAGATGACATGATAGATACTGCAGGTACAATAACCAAAGCAGCAAACACAGTTGTGGATATGGGAGCAAAAAGAGTTCTGGTATATGCTACACATGGAATATTGTCTGCAGACGCTGTGACTAAGATAAATAATTCCAAAATTGAGAAGATGTTTCTTCTAGATACTGTACCGGTTCCTGCTGAAAAGATGATAAACAAGATAGAGATAGTAAGCGTCGCAAAACTGTTTTCAGAAGCTATTTATAAAATATATACTAACACATCCATGTCTGCTCTTTTTAAAATTCCGGCTAATAGCAGAAATGAGAAGTGATGGAAAGATATTTAATAGCAGGACTTGGCAACATAGGGCTTAAATACAGAAATACAAGACATAACATAGGTTTTATGACTATAGACGAACTGTCTGAAACTTATGCGATCAGAGTTAAAAAAAACCTTGGACAGGCTCATGTCGGGGAAGGTTTTATTAATAATATTCCTGTTGTTCTTGCCAAACCAAGAACTTATATGAATCTGAGCGGTCAAAGCATTCGCGCTCTTATGGACTGGTATAAAACAGATTTTACCAGGCTTATTGTCGTATATGATGATATGGATATCCCCGTAGGAGAACTTCGCATACGGTATAAGGGAAGCGGTGGCTCGCATAATGGCATGAAGTCCATACTGAATCATCTTGGTACAGATCAGTTTATACGCATAAGAGTAGGTATAGGAAGAAGTATTGAGACAGATGCGGTGGATTATGTGCTTGGCAGATTTCCAAAAACTGAGAAACAGATTGTAGAAAACACTTTACAGGATGTAATCAAGGCTATAGTATGTATCATGACAGAAGGCATAGACATAGCTATGAACAGATACAACATTAAGAAAGACAAAGGTGATATGTAGATAGATGAATCCTTTCATACAGGTTTTTTCCGACATTCCCCAGCAGATAGGGATAGCGGACTGTATAGCGTTAAAACAGACCCCCGTAGGATTGTCCGGACCGGGGAATTCTTTGTGCCCGCTCATAAGTTACGTGACAGCCTCAATGGTATCAAGAAAACTGTTAATCATAACTCATTCCAGGACTTCCGCTCTGTCCATATACCAGAATCTGATTTCTCTTTATGGTGATGATGCAGTATACATACCTATCAGGGAATTAATGCTTTATGATATCGATGCGTACAGCGGGAATGATAAACAGTCAAGGCTCAGATCATTATACAGAGTGGCAACTGGCAAGTTCAAAGCGGCTGTAGCATGCACTGAAGCGCTTACTGTAGGCACAGTATCTAGGGAAGTATTTCTTGAAAGCATTATAAATCTGAAAAAAGGTGATCAGCATGACATGGAATCGCTCGGTGATATGCTTTCACGCCTTGGATATGTAAGAAAAGCTCTTGTTGAGGAGTATGGCCAGTATAGTATAAGAGGCGGTATACTGGATATATTCACATGTAATTATGATAATCCTGTAAGGTTCGAGTTCTTTGGAGATGAGATAGACAGTATAAGGTTTTTCGATGCGGATTCTCAAAGATCTGTAATAGAAGCCGATGATATTGTTATCATACCCTACAGTGAGTTTATTTTAAACAAAGACGAAGAGAACATGCTTAAAGAAAAAATAACTGACTCTTGGGATTTGCAGCAGCTGTCCAATAATGACTTTGGAAAAATTATGGACAGGTATTATGCTCTGACTGATAAGTGCCAAATGACAGGCCAGTATTTTAATAAAGATATACTTACAGTTGTACATAATGACTTGAGATGCCATGTAGTGTCAGACACAGTGTACAATGAATATGCAAACGCCTGTGTAAATCTTTTGCAGAAAAAGAAAACATTTAAGGATGCATGTGAAATGCAGAAGGATATATATTCCTTGTACTCGTATCTTAAACCGGAATTGGTGCTTATTTATGAGAAGTCTGATTACAGCATACCATTATACAGGGATTTTGATATAAAATTCGAAGAAGCCTCTTCCTATAAAGGAGATATGGAGCAGTTTTTAAATGATGTCGCCGAGTACAGAGCTGCTAATATGCGTATATTCATTTCATCAGACAGAAAGAAGCATACTGAGTACCTAAAAGGATTTTTTGAAGATAACGGGTATGCAGTACATATTATTCAATCGAATGAGAATCATTCAATACTGCCAAGACATATATATATAGTGGAAGACGGATATAATGAAAGTTTTGTGTCCAAAGAAGCAAAAATAGCATGTATTTCAGTAAGCCGCATATTCCGTAAAAATGCAAAAGGGAAAACCAAGCAGATAAGGGACACGGATTTCTTTGCACAGATTCAGCTTAATGACTATGTAGTACATGACCATCACGGAATAGGTATATATCTTGGTGTTGAAAAGATTGATATAGATGGCATAATAAAAGACTATATAAAAATAGCATATAAAAATAGTGATATGTTGTATGTGCCTGTCAGTAAAATGGACCTTGTCCAGAAATATGTGGGAACATCAGACCGAATTCCCCGAGTAACCGGTTTAGGCGGGCATGACTGGGAAAAACAGAAGAGTAAAGTCAGAAAAGCTGTTCAGGATATTGCAAAAGAGCTTATAGAGCTGTACAGTAAAAGAAATTCGGTTAAAGGGCATGCGTTCCATGAAGATACCCCATGGCAGATTTCCTTTGAGAATGAATTTTCATATGAAGAAACTGAAGATCAGATTAAGTGTGTTGAAGAAATAAAGAACGATATGGAATCAACAAAAGTCATGGACCGCCTTTTATGCGGTGATGTAGGTTATGGTAAAACAGAAGTCGCTTTACGCGCAGTATTTAAAGCGGTCATGGATGGGAAACAGGTTGCTTTTCTTGCTCCTACTACCATGCTTGCATTGCAGCACTACAACAATTTCAAAGAAAGAATGCGTAATTATCCCATCAGCATTGATTTGATGTGCAGGCTGAGAGATAAAAAAAAGCAGAAGAAAACAGTAGAAGACATCAAGAATGGAAAAGTCGATATTGTTGTCGGAACGCATAGGATACTGGAAAAGGATGTATTCTACAAAGATTTAGGTCTTTTAGTAGTTGATGAGGAGCAGCGTTTCGGAGTCGCTCAGAAGGAAAAGATTAAAATGCTGAAACCGACAGTGGATGTGCTGTCTTTGACTGCAACCCCTATACCGAGAACTATGCATATGGCTCTTTCCGGTATAAGAGATGTCAGCACTATATATGATCCTCCGGAAAAACGGTTTCCTATACAGACTTATGTTATGGAATATGATCCGGAATTTATTAAAGAAGCGATTCTTCGCGAAAAGGATCGTAACGGACAGATTTTCTACCTGTATAATCGTGTAATGGATATGGAAAACAAGTTTCATCATCTTAAAACACTATTAAAAGATGAGGTCAGGATATGTATGGCACACGGACAGATGCAGGAAAAAGAATTCGAGAATACGATAATAAAGTTTATAAACCATGAATATGATGTTCTGCTGTGTACTACTATAATTGAAGCTGGAATAGACATATCCAATGCGAACACCTTAATAATTGAGGATGCAGATAAATTAGGGCTTGCCCAGTTATATCAGATAAAAGGACGTGTCGGAAGATCGGATAAGGTAGCGTATGCATATATCACATATAAAAGGGGAAAAGAACTGACAGAAGAAGCTTCAAAAAGGCTGCAGACAATAAAGGAATATACAGAGTTTGGTTCAGGAATAAAGATTGCAATGAAGGATCTTGAGATAAGAGGGGGAGGGGACCTGTTGGGAGCAAACCAATCCGGACATATGCAGGGAGTAGGTTATGACATGTATGTCAGGATATTGTCTGAAGAGATTGCAAATTTAAGAGGAGAGAAAGTCAGAGGTGCAGTTGTTGAGAGTAGCGTTGATCTTAATATAAGCGCATACATTGACAAATCATATATAAATGATGATCTTTCCAGGCTTAAAATGTACAAGAGGATAGCACTTGTCGGATCAGCTAAAGAAAAAGAAGATATAATAGATGAGCTGATAGACCGGTACAATGAACCTCCGGTACATGTTGTTAATATAATTGATGTAGCATATGCGAAGAATTTAGCATCAAAATTAGGAATATCAGATATTACCCAGATAAAGAAAGGTTTAGTAATAACATATGAGCAGGATTCAGCGGTTCGTTTCCGAGAACTGACTGATATTCTGGATAAAGAACGACAGAAATATATGGTTAAAATGCAGCAGGATTTAAGAATCAGGGTAGACACACACAAAAAAGGTGAAGAAATGCTCGCTTATATAACAAAAATACTGGAAAGAGCTCTGGAATTAAAATAGGACTTGATAAAAAGCAGCCGTTTATTGTAGAATTAGTATTCGGTAAACCAGTTTATTTATCTAAGAAAAAGGAGATATGAAATGGCAGTCACTAAAGGCATAAAAGAAAATGTCAAAAAGAAAAACAGCAAAGAAATATCAAAAGAAGAAACAATAATTAGGTATGGATTCCTGACACTTGCTGTTATCGTTGGCCTTTGTATAATTTATTTCGTTATAGCCAGCTTAATTCCAAATAACTATATTAAAGTCGGTAATAATAAAATTGCCGAAGAAGAATTCATGTACCAGACGAATATGCAGTACAATGTCTTTGTAAATTATTATCAGGACTACATTGCAAATCTCGGATTTGATCTCTCGACACAGGAAGGGATTTCCTCTTTTATGAAGACAGCATATGATAACCAGCGTTCATTCGGACAGATGCTTCTTGAAGGGGTGGTCAATTCCATACAGGAACAGTATATAATACTTGACCAGATTGAAAAGACAAACTTCCAAATTGACGAAGAGGAACTGGAGGAAAGCTATGCAATACAGCTTCAAAGCCTTCAGAAAGCAGCTGACGAGGCAGGTTATGATCTTGACGATTATGCTGGAATTTACTATGGCACCACATATAAAGCAATGGAGAAGGTCATCAAACAGACTCTTCGGGCACAGCAGTATATAAGTTATCTGGAAGAACAGAATCTTAGTGCAGTAACCGATGAAAGAGCACGCTCATATTATGATTCAGTTGATGCTGACGGAAATCTGATTAAGGATGATATAGACAGAGTTACAGTTGTTACTGTTTTAAAACGTACTGTTGATGAACAGCTCAAACCTCTTGCTGATGATGTCATAGCTGCAGCAGAAGCGAAGGCTGAAGAGGTATTTGAAATGGCAAAGGACGGCCAGGATATGTATGAGCTTGCAAAGCTTTACAGCGATGAATTAAATGATGAAGACACTGAAAACACGGAAGATGAAACAGAAGAAACCAGCACAACTGCAAAACCAGGCGAGTTTACCTTTTCCAAGAATGAAGTCAGTGTAACCGATCTCTCGCAGTGGGCATTCAAAGCTTCTATCGGAGATATTGACCTTATAAAGACTGATATAGGATACATAGTAATAAAGCTTGTCGGAAGGACGGAGTATGATGATATCAAAGATGAGGTATACAGGCTGATTGCAGGAAGCGATTATGAACTTAAAATGAATGAATATCAGCAGATGGATCAGTACAAAGTCGGGCTATACAGACCATATCAGGATCTGTATCTTACTTATTCAATAGCACAGTAATCTTATAAAAAAACCAATAACCCCTGATATAACCTTCAGGGGTTATTTTTTGCCCTCTTTTTACTTGAATATATATTGCAATGGTACTATAATGTATTAGTTAAATACTGAATTTGAGGTGGATATATGACATTTTTAGAAAGAACTATTCAAAGAGCCAAAAGCAATATAAAGACTATAGTGCTACCTGAGTCAGAAGATATCAGGACATTAAAAGCAGCATCAACGGTACTAAAAGAAGGCATCGCTGATATAATTCTTCTAGGAAATAAAGAACAGATTAAGAAAAACAGTCAAGGGTTATACATCCCCGAAGATAAAATATTGGAAATTAATAAATTTGCAAAAATTGATGAGTATGCAAATGCTCTGTACCAGTTAAGAAAAGAAAAAGGCGTTACACTGGAAATAGCATATAAATTACTTCAGAATCCTTTGTATTTTGCGGTTATGATGGTAAAAATGTCTGATGCAGATGGTATGGTAGCTGGTGCTGTTCATGCAACAAGCGATACATTAAGGCCTGCCCTGCAGATTCTTAAAACAGCAAAAGGAACTAAGATAGTCAGTGCTTTCTTCATAATGTGCGTACCAGATTGCGAGTACGGGGCTAATGGAGTATTCGCATATGGCGATTCCGGACTTGTAGAGAATCCGGATGCAGACCAGCTTTCTGAAATAGCAATTTCGACAGCAAAATCCTTTAAACTGCTTGTTGAAGAGGAACCGGTTGTAGCAATGCTTAGCTATTCAACATATGGAAGCGCTAAGTCTGAATTGACCGAAAAAGTTATACAAGCTGCCAGACTAGCAAAGGAAAAAGCACCTGAGTTACTTTTGGATGGGGAACTCCAGGTGGATGCTGCGATTGTAAAGGAAATAGGACAGAAAAAAGCTCCTGGAAGCCAGGTAGCAGGTAAAGCAAATGTCATGATATTCCCAAATCTTGATTCAGGGAATATATCATATAAAATTACGCAAAGATTAGCAAAAGCAGAAGCATATGGTCCATTGCTTCAGGGGATAGCCAAACCAGTTAATGATTTATCAAGAGGCTGTTCGGCAGAAGATATCGTGGGGGTAATTGCCATAACAGCTGTTCAGGCACAGAGTGTCTGATTTACGATGTTAAGGCTAGGGGGGATATGAAAGTACTAGTAATTAATACAGGCAGCTCTTCATTGAAATATCAGCTGATTGATAGCGAAAATGAAAAAATGCTGGCAAAAGGATTGTGTGAAAGAATTGGGCTTGTGAACGGTATTCACACATATACAAATGCAGATGGCTCATCATTTTCTAATGAATGTGTAATGAGAGACCATTCTTATGCGTTTAAAATAATGCTGGATGCTCTGACATCTTCAGAAAACGGTGTATTAAAGAGCATATCAGAAATAAATGCGGTCGGACACAGGATAGTGCATGGTGGTGAAAGATTCAGCAAACCTGCTCTTATTGATGAGAGCGTAATAAAGACAATAGAGGAATGTGTGGATCTTGCTCCTTTACACAATCCTGCATGTATATTGGGCATTAGAGTCTGTTTGGAAGTTTTAAAAGATATACCAATGATAGCTGTATTTGATACAGCATTTCATCAGACAATACCTGATTATGCATACATGTATGCTATTCCCTATGAAATGTATGAAAAATACAGAGTACGCAAATATGGATTTCATGGCACAAACCACAAATATGTTGCTCAAAGAGCTTCTGAAATGATAGATAAACCGCTTGAGAAGATTAAAATCGTGTCCTGTCACTTAGGAAGCGGAGCTTCCATATGTGCGATTGATAAGGGAAAGTCCATTGATACTTCTATGGGATTCACACCGCTTGCAGGATTAGCTATGGGAACAAGAAGCGGTACCATTGATCCATCAATCATCTCATACATAATGGAAAAGAAAAATATGACAGTTGAAGAAGTTAATGACTATCTGAACAAGCACTCCGGACTGTTAGGCGTATCTGGTATAAGCAGTGATTTCAGGGATCTGATTAAAGCAAAAAATGAAGGTAATAAAAGAGCCTCACTAGCATTAAGTATTTTCGCATACAGGGTTAAAAAATACATTTGTGAATATGTGGGTGTAATGGGTGGAATAGATGCATTGATATTCACTGCCGGTGTTGGTGAAAATAATGCGTATATAAGGGAACACATCACTAATAATCTTGATATATTCGGCATAAAAATGGATAAACGGAAAAACAACAGTGCAAAAGGCGAAGCGGATATAAGCCGAGACAGGTCAAATGTTAGGATACTGATAATTCCGGCAAACGAGGAGCTAGAGATAGCCAGACAGTGTAAAAGTTTACTAGAAGGCAGCAAGTAATCGAAAATTGTATTGACAAGGCATAACTGTCACCATATAATAGCACTTGTCGGTTTTTTTGAAAGGTATAAAATGAAGATTGACATAACCGATATTATAGAAAGAGATGGCGCTGTAAAGCGATTCAAGATGAATGTTGACAAGCTGGACAACCACAAAACTGGCGGTGGCATGTCTATTGTGAACTTACTGGGTGATATTCACATTGAAGGCGAAATATATAGCAATGAGGGTATCCTTAACGTTACAGCACGAATCTTCGGCCAACTGGAAGCAAAATGCTACAGATGCCTTAAAAAGATTGTTGAGCCTTTCTCTGTAGATATGGATGAGACTTTTGAACATGCGAACAGTTCAGAAAGCCTGGACAGTTATAAGTATTCAGGTCGTATACTGGATATTACCCAGGCAGTAATCGACTCCATATATTTAAACATCCCCGACAGGATATTATGCGAACCTGAATGTAAGGGATTGTGCCCTGAATGTGGAAGCAATCTTAACGAAAAAAGATGCGGATGCAGAAAACAAAGCGATGAAAATAAAGGATTTTCTGCTTTAAGGGATTTATTTAAAGAATAATGCTAATAATACAGGAGGTGTAAAATGGCTGTACCAAAGCGTAAAGTATCAAAACAAAGACAGCGCAAAAGAAGGACTTTCTATAAACTGGAAACGCCTAATCTTGTAAGATGTTCTCAATGTCATACTCTCAAGCGTCAACACAGAGTATGTGAGGAATGCGGATATTATGACGGAAAAGAAGTTATAAAAATAGAAGAGGAAAAGTAATGTTATAAGGCGATGGACATATCGCCTTTTTGCTATATGGAAAATAAGGCAATTGCTATTAAGCAGGTATTGAATAGGAGTTTAGCGAAAAGAGCCGGAATAAAACCCGGTGATTTTTTGCTTTCGGTAAATGGTTACTATATAAAGGATATTTTTGATTACCAATATCATATTTCCAATGAGAATATAACATTGGAAGTAATAAATCACAAAACCGGAAAACTTACCAGAATGGAAATTGAAAAAGACATTGATGATGATATAGGAATTGTTTTTGAAAAGGAGCTGATAGATGATGAGAAATCATGCCACAATAAATGCATATTCTGTTTTATAGACCAGCTTCCTAAAGGCATGAGAGAAACATTATACTTTAAAGATGATGATGCAAGGCTTTCCTTTTTAACCGGCAACTATGTCACTTTAACTAATATGTCATATGAGGACATTAACAGGATAGCATCAATGCATTTTTCTCCTGTAAATGTTTCGGTACATGCAACAGACCCTGTATTAAGATGTTCTATGCTTAATAACAGGCATGCAGGGGATGTTTTGGATAAAATGAAGGTGTTTGCAGATGCTGGCATACAGCTGAACTGCCAGATAGTCCTGTGCAAAGGTATCAATGACAAGGAGCATCTGGAAAAAACAATAAAGGATTTGGTGTCCATGCATCCTGCCGTAAAAAGCATTTCAGTCGTACCTGTCGGGATTACAAAATACAGAGAAGGGCTTTATCCTTTAGAGCCGTTCACCTCAGAAGAGTGTCTGCAGGTGGTAAATCAAATTACTGCATATCAGCAGGAGTTCAAAAGAAATTACGGATACAATATAGTATATATAGCAGATGAGTTTTATATAAAAGCCGGCCTTGCGTTGCCGGCAGTTGATGAATATGACGGATTTTATCAGATAGAGAATGGGGTAGGATTAATGGCTGAATTTATATATGATGCACAAAACTATCTGCTGGAAATATCAGATGATAAGAAACTAAGGATAAAAGCGGAAAAGAATAAAAAGCATAAAAGCATAGCTACCGGCGTGTTAGCATATCCATATATAAAGGAGCTGGCAGGTAAAGTCTGTATGTTAGCAAAAAATATGAGAATCGATGTATATGAAATAAAGAATGGTTTCTTCGGTGAAAATGTTACCGTAACAGGGCTTCTGACAGGACAGGATCTGGAAAACGGATTGGCCATGAAGGAATTAGGCGAGGAACTGCTTATATCCCGGACAATGCTAAAAGCGAATGAGGAAGTATTCCTTGATGACACTTCATACAAGCAGCTAGGCAAAAAACTTAAGACGGCAATTACCGTTGTGGATAATAACGGTATGGAATTCATAAAAGCGCTTATTAAATAAATATCCAATCATGACTAAAGCGCTATTCTTGTTAAAATCGTGAGCGTATGGTATTATTTATCCAACTTATTTGAAAGGCAGAAAAGAAATTGACACAGCCGATAGTAGCCATAGTTGGCAGGCCTAATGTAGGAAAATCAGCATTTTTTAACTATCTTGCAGGCAGGAGGATATCAATAGTAGAGGATACCCCTGGTGTGACACGCGACAGGATATATGCAAAATGTGACTGGCGTGGCAGGGAATTTATGCTAATTGATACAGGCGGCATAGAAACCAGCGCATCAGACGAAATATACAAACATATGCAAAGACAAGCAGAGGTAGCAATAGATACTGCCGATGTTATAATTTTCATGACCGATATGAAGTCTGGACTAACTGCAGGAGACAACGAAGTTGCATCATTACTGCATAAATCCGGGAAACCAGTTGTAATTGCTGTAAACAAAGTAGATACGCCAGGAGATCCTCCTGCAGAAATATATGAATTCTATAATCTGGGACTTGCAGAAATATTCCCGATTTCCTCTCTGCATGGTTTGGGAATAGGTGAGCTTCTGGATTATGTTTTTGATCATCTTCCTAAAGAAGAAGAAGAGAAGGAAGATCATGACAGTATACATGTAGCCATAATCGGCAAACCAAACTCTGGCAAGTCATCTCTTTTAAATAGAATAACCGGAGAAGAACGAGCTATTGTCAGCCCTGTTGCCGGAACTACACGTGATGCATTGGATTCATTGGTTATCAGAGAAGAAAAGAAGTATACTTTTATTGATACTGCCGGTATAAGAAAAAGCAGTAAGATTTTTTCTGATATAGAAAAGTACAGCATTATCAGAGCGTGGTCTGCTGTTGAAAGAGCTGATGTGTGCATACTTATGGTTGATTCAACAGAAGGAATTACAGAGCAGGATTCCAAGATCGCAGGATTTGCCCATGAACAGGGTAAAGCTGTAATAGTTGCTTTAAATAAATGGGATCTTGTTGAAAAAGACAACAAGACTTATCCAGCATTCGTAAATTCTGTAAGATCAGAACTTCCATTCATGCAATATGCACCGATTGTGGCCATTTCTTCACTTACAGGAAAAAGAGTGGATAACCTTTTCCCCCTTATAGACAGAGTATATGAAAATACAAACAAAAGAATACCGACAGGAGTTTTAAATGATGTGCTCAATGAAGCTGTGGCAATGGTTCAGCCTCCATCAGATAAGGGAAGGCTTTTGAGGATTTACTACATGACTCAGGCATCAACACAACCGCCTACCTTTGTTATGTTTGTAAATGATAAGGATCTTATGCACTTTTCATATGAAAGATATATAACCAATATGTTAAGGGATACATTTGATTTTGAAGGTACTCCCATAAGATTCATCATCCGGGAAAGAGGTAAAGAGAGTTGACAGTTTTTCTGCATATAGTACTTGCTGTTTTCGGTTACCTAATCGGTTCTTTAAATTCTGCTATATTGGTTTCAGGCATTTACAGGAAAGATATAAGAAAAGAAGGCAGTAAGAATGCAGGTTTGACAAATATATTAAGAGTGCTTGGCAAAAAGGCGGCATTAGCTGTACTTGCGCTTGATATGTTAAAAGGAGTTATAACCACAGGTTTAGGTTATATATTAATAAAGGATGGATTGTCAGGAGCACTGATTGCAGGTATATTTACTATTATAGGGCATATATTTCCTGTATTTTTTAATTTTAAAGGCGGAAAAGGCATACTTCTCTCTCTTGCTGTACTGCTGATGACAGATTGGAAAATTGCACTTATAGGACTGGGGATATTCATAATAATCGTAGTACTGACGAGATATGTATCTTTAGGCTCCATGGTAGCTATATTTTGTGCACCTTTATTAGCATGGCTGTTTAACCACAATGCTTTTTTCATTATCTCCATGGGTTTTTTGGCTGCGCTTACGATATTCATGCACAGAGGCAATATAAAAAGGCTATTAAATAACACCGAGAATAAACTGTCCTTTAAAAAGACTGGAAACGGAGAATTAAAATGAATAATCTTATCGTAATTAACACTTCATTAGATCCGTGGTTCAACCTTGCTTTGGAAGAATATCTGTTGGATAAAGTAACTGATTATGGGAATATATTGTTTCTCTGGCAGAATGCCAATACTGTGGTTATTGGCAAAAACCAGAATCCCTGGAGAGAATGCCGGTCCGAACTGCTGGAAGCCGAAGGAGGAAAGCTTGCAAGGCGGTCAACAGGAGGAGGAGCGGTGTATCATGATCTTGGCAATCTTAATTTTTCTTTTATACTTGCACGTAGCAATCAGGATTTCAATCTGCAGGCAAGGATAATAACTCAGGCAGTAAAAAAATTCGGTATAGAAGCGTATGTGAATGGAAGAAATGATATAGTCACAGATGAAGGCAAATTTTCCGGTAATGCTTTTACATACAGAAAAAACAGGGCTTTGCACCATGGCACGATACTTGTGGATGTGAACAGAGAGAAATTAGGCAGATATCTTCAGGTAAGCAAAGAGAAAATGGAAGCTAAAGGCATTAAGAGCGTACAGAGCAGGATAGTCAATCTCAAAGAATACAATAACACAATAACAATAGATGAAGTGCGTAAGAGAATAATAGAAGCATTTATAAAGGAATTCGGAGAATGTGCTGTATTAAACCAATTTGAGAATGAGAACATACTCGACCAGAATTTTGATATATCTGAAGTGAACAGATTATATGAAATATATTCGTCATGGGAGTTCAGATATGCGGAAGCTCCAAAATTTGACATTGAGTGGACAAACAGATTCTCATGGGGTGAAGTTGTGATACATCTTACTTTAAAGAATGGTGTCATAGTAAAAAGCATGATATATTCCGATGCTCTGGATGAGATGTTCATATCCAGTATACAGCAATGCTTCAATAATGTGCTTTTCAAGAAAGAAGAAATGGCAAATGCTGTCCTTAAGGGGAACAAGAATTGCCCAGTAAATCCGGACTCACCAATGGCAAAAGATATTGCAGAGTATATCTTAAGTAAGGAGATGTAATGTTTTTTAAGGATTTAAGTATCAAGGATATTGCAGATATGCCGGTTCTGAGTATAGCCTATATTGGAGATGCTGTCTATGATCTTTATGTCCGGGAGCATCTTATTGTAAAAGGATGCTTCAAACCTTTGGATCTTCATAAGATGGCGGTAACTTATGTAAACGCAAAAAGCCAGAAACAGAGCTTGATGAAGATAATCGATATATTAAGTGAAAAAGAATTGAACTGCGTACAAAGAGGAAGAAATGCGAAATCCAAAAGCAAGCCGAAGAATGCGGATGCCGCGGATTATTCATACGCTACTGCTCTTGAGGTTTTGGTCGGGTATCTTTATATAAATAAGGAATATGAAAGGCTTGATTACCTGTTAGGTATCATGTTGGATATTTGATGGAAGAGAATACAACTGTTATAGCGGGAAGAAATCCCGTAATGGAAGCTATAAAGAAAGATTATCTCATAAGCAGGATACTGGTCAGTATCGGTGAAAAAGAGGGGTCAATATTAAAAATACTCTCCGAAGCAAAAAAGAAAAATATTCCTGTAAAACAGGTATCCATTACCAAGCTTGATTCTATTATTACATCGCATCAGGGTATTATCGCATATATATCCCCGATAGAATTTTTCGAAGTATCTGACATACTGGATATCGCAAAAGAACGAAAGGAACAACCGTTCATTGTTATACTTGATCAGATAGAGGATGTTCATAATCTCGGTGCAATAGCCAGAAGCGCTGAAGCTGCAGGATGCCATGGAATAATAATACCGCTTCATCGGTCTGCTCCGGTGAATGCGGCTGCAATGAAAGCAAGCGCTGGCGCTTTGCTGCATATTAAGGTAGCAAGAGTGACAAATCTAAATGCAGCTATGGAACAACTGAAGAAGGAAGGTTTATGGATTTGTGGAACACATCAGGATGCTGACAGGGAATATTATAACGCAGACTTAAAAGGACCGCTTGCCATAGTCATAGGTTCTGAGGGTGCAGGTATGTCAAGGTTAGTCGCCCAAAACTGTGATTTTAATGTAAATATTCCTTTATCAGGCAATATAACAAGCCTGAATGCGTCCTGTGCAGCGGCAATAGTTATTTTTGAAGCGGTAAAACAGAGAAAAATGGTAAAATAAGTGCAGATGGAATACCTGCTGGTTGATGGTTACAATATTATAAATGCATGGCGAAGCATATTTGACAAAAACAGTTCCCTTGAGGACAACAGAAAAGCATTATGTGACCTTCTGTCAGATTATCAGGGATATACGGATTTGAAGATTGTAGTTATATTTGATGCGCATCTTGTTCCTGAAGGAAAAGGTTCCCTTATAAATCATGATAAGATTAAAGTTATATTTACAAAGAGTAACCAGACAGCAGATAATTTTATTGAAAGATTTGTAGTAGATGCGCATTATGGTGAGAAAATAACAGTTGTCACTAATGACTATATGGAGCAGAAGACAGTGTTGCTAAAAGGTGCGCTTAGAATGACTGCATCAGAACTTCAGCATGAAATATTCACTAGAAGAAAGAGCGCTTCTGTAAATACCAAAGAATCGAACTATATAATAGATAATCTGGATAATGAACAGAAAAGGAAGCTATTAAGAATTAAGCATGAAGACGGATTCGTTAAATAACATAATAGAAAAGGCTAAAAAAGGAGATAATTCCTCCATGGATTATCTTTTAAAAGAATATTCATCTCTTGTAAGAAAAAAAGCATTAGGTCTTTTTCTGATTGGAGCAGATAAAGACGATCTCCTGCAGGAAGGAATGATAGGACTTTTTAAAGCAATACTCAGTTATGATGAGAAAAGGGAATCTTCGTTTGATACTTTCGCAGCATTATGTATTAATAGACAGATGTTTTCTGCAATAAAGGGAGCGAACAGAAATAAGCACAAACTGCTTAACGAATACATTTCTATCTATAGAGATGAAGACCAGGCAGACGAAAAAGAGCATATGGATATAGCTATACCTGATGAAAAATTTAATCCTGAAATAATGGTAACCGAAACAGAATCATTGGAGAATCTTGAAAGTATCATGCATGAAAGATTAAGCAGTATGGAAAATAAGGTTTTAGATATGCTTATTGAAGGACATACCATTGCTTTTATGAGCAAATCATTGGAAAAAGATGCAAAATCCATCGATAATGCTATACAACGCATTAAAAGTAAAGTACGTAACATTTTAAAAGAAGAGCATTGAAGTATTAGTTATATATGTTATAATAGCCTAGTCGCTGACATAGCTCAGTCGGTAGAGCACCTCATTGGTAATGAGGAGGTCGGCAGTTCGATTCTGCTTGTCAGCTCCACAAACGGTTTATATTAAACCGTTTTTTATATTAAGCAAAAAGCCTGGTTTATTTATCCAGGCCTTTATCATATCATTCTTAGAATAATTCTTTGAATGTTTTTCCGAATCTGAAGGCAGGAGCTTTGCTTGATTTAATCTGTATTTTTGCTCCAGTCTTAGGATTCACACCTGTTCTTGCAGCTCTTTTCTTTACCTCAAAAGTTCCAAATCTGGCAAGTTGTATCTTGTCGCCTTTTTTCAATGTCTTTGCAACAACATCCAAGAAAGCATCATATGCTTTATTGGTTTCTTTCACTGTCAAGCCTGATCCGACTGACATAGCCTTAATAAATTCACGCTTATTCATTTTTCCCTCCTTGAGTATATGAGTATTATATAATATCATCCAATTATAGTAAATAATAAATATAAAGATGATGAAATATATAATGTAAATTAAGATATTTCTGTTGAAGATATAATACTAGATCAAATAATGAAATATTATAAATATACAGCTAATGTGGAAATGGTGAGTCTGTGAATCAAAACAGTTGTTTTTTCATATGCATTTCAGTAAAATATATTAATGGTTATGAAAAGTTACAGAAAAGAAATATATTTTAACATCAATGCAAGAAGAGGATTTGTCAACATTACTCCTCAGATAGAACAATGTTTAAGAGAAAGCGGCATTAAGGAAGGCATGCTCCTATGTAACGCAATGCACATAACCGCTTCTGTATTTGTTAATGATGATGAGTCGGGTTTGCATGAGGATATGGAAAAATGGCTGGAGAAACTAGCTCCTGAAAAGCCTTATTCACAATATGCGCATAATGGTTACGAAGATAATGCAGATGCTCATCTTAAAAGAACAATCATGGGCAGAGAAGCTGTAATAGCAGTAACAGACGGTAAGCTGGACTTTGGACCATGGGAGCAGATTTTTTATGGTGAATTTGATGGAAGAAGGCCAAAAAGAGTTCTTGTTAAGATAATAGGAGAGTAAAATGAGGAAAACCATTATATTTATTTTGATCATAGCTTTATCAATATCCATCTTCGCTGGATGTGAGAACAAACCTTCAGAAATAATAAAACCTGAAGATGTATCCAGAGGGGAGATTTCAGAAGGTTACTATATAAATAAAGACATGGGATTTAAGATTCAGGTCCCTTCAGACTATCATGTCGCTACTGATGAAGAACTGGATACTAAATTTAATATCACGCAGTATGTAGATGATGAAGAAGTTGAAAGCTACATAACTTATCTGGCCTTTTTCTCAAAAAAGTCCACAGAAGAAACAGAAGATAATTCGCATATAATGATTTCCATTGAAGATGCTGGCAAATACGGATACACTGATAAAGATACATATATCGAATATATGGCATATGATAAATCTACTACATATAAGGCTATTGAAGGAGCAAAAGTTACATTGTCTAATCAGACCAATGTGTGGCTTGGTGACCGAAGATTCGCAAACAGGACAGTTACTCTGGATATGGAAGGGTTGTATGTCATTTTCGATATGTATGCTGTGATAAAGAACGGTTACTTCCTGTCAATCATGATTGGTGCATACAGCGATGCAGATTTAGAATATTTAAGAGGATATCTGGATACATTCGTTTTTGAATAGGATAAAGCATATGAAGTTTGACATACAGCTTAATGACATAGTGGAACTTAAGAAAGAACACCCCTGTGGATCTGATAAATGGCGTGTCCTAAGAACAGGTGCAGACTTCAGGCTTGAATGCCTGGGTTGCGGCCATAAAATCATGTTGGACAGAAATGTTCTTTTTAAGAAAATAAAAAATGTTCTAAAGGAAAATCAGAATTAATCAGAAAGCAGCTCATCTATATCGTCACAAGCTGCTTTTTTTGTATCTTTTTTTATATAGGAATGAATCTGATTAACAATTTCGAAAGTTGTGTTTATCTGTGTATCATCGAAATCATTAATCATTAATACGAGTTTGTCTTTGTTGTTCGTTGCTTTATGCTTTATCGAATCCATAGTCAGCGAATTCGGAGTAACGCTTAGAGCATTCGCGATTCTTAAGACAATTTCCAAAGAGGGTTTGCGTTCTCCTCTTTCTACAAGGCCGATGTATGATGTAGATACATCGCATTTCTCTGCCAGTGTTTCCTGAGACATATCAATCATGACTCTTTTTTCCCGGACTCTGTTGCCGAATCTCTTATACAGTAAGTTCATACTATATATCCCCTTTCTAATTTGTATTTATGTGTCAAATTATAGCATAATTAAATTAATAGTCAATAATAATATACTAAAAATATGTACAAAATATAATAAAATAATACAATAATACTTGCAATTTATTTAATATATTACTATATACAATATTAAAGCTATAAATCTGTTAATATCAGTTTGAAAAATGTATAATATGGATATCAAGAATATGAGGTGTTTAATGAAAAAACTATATTCACTTGTAATACCGCTGTATAACGAAGAACAGGTAATACATGAGTGCATAAAAAGGGTAACTCATGTAATGAAAGATAAAAAATTTGATTATGAAGTTATTTTCGTCAATGATGGAAGTAGAGATTCGACAGAATCTATTGTCAAGGAATACTGCAGAAATGACATTCATCTTAAGCTTATATCCTTCTCTCGCAACTTTGGGCATCAGACCGCTATAACTGCAGGGATGGATAATGCAGCTGGGGATGCTGTTATCGTTATGGATGCAGATCTTCAGGATCCCCCTGAAGTGGTGCTTCAGATGATTGAAAAGCATGAAGAAGGGTATGATGTCGTATATGCAATACGGTCAAAGAGAAAAGGCGAGACTTTCTTCAAGAAAATTACCGCGAAAATATTTTACAGATTTTTAAGGAGCATGTGTGAAGTAGATATCCCCATCGACACCGGAGATTTCCGCCTTATAAGCAGACAGGTTTGTGATGTGCTGAAAGGTCTTACTGAGAGGAACAGATATGTAAGAGGTCTTGTATCATGGGTAGGCTTCAAGCAGACCGGCATATACTATGAAAGAGAAGAAAGATTTGCAGGAGAGACTAAATACCCTCTGAAAAAAATGCTTAAACTATCCATGGATGGTATCACATCATTTTCCACAAAACCTTTAAAACTGACAAAATGGATAGGCCTTATAATGGCAGCCTTAGGCTTCATATATGCGCTTGTCATAATCATACAGAAACTTGCGGGAATTCAAATGCAGACTGGATGGGCATCAACAATAATCGTTATACTCTTTATAGGCGGAATACAGCTTATCATGCTGGGCATTACCGGTGAGTATATTGCTAGAATTTTTGATGAAAGCAAGAACAGGCCTTTGTATATTATAAAAGAGAAAGTGAATATGGATGAACAAGTTTAACACCATACATCTGCATACCCGTTATTCAGATGGGAATAATGATGCTTATGAATATATAGAAGAAGCAATCAGGCTGGGATTAATCAGTATAGGAATATCAGACCATTCTCCTGTGCCGCTTGATAGTTCATGGGCTATGAAAAAAAATGATCTTCCTAAATACATAAACGAACTGAATTATCTTAAAAAGACCTATGGAAAAAATATTAATGTATACACTGGTATGGAACTTGACTATATACAAGGTCTGGATATTAAGAAATATATTGATTTTGATGAGCTGAACCTGGACTATTTCATTGGTTCAGTTCATTATATCTATTCTGATTTACTTAATGGGTATGGTACTGCAGATAATACGCAGGAAAATGTGGAGAAACTGCTTAATGAAGGATTCAATGGTGACAGCACAGCTTTTTACACAAGATACTACCAGACCTTAAGAGAAATGATTCAAGCATATACCCCTGTAATGATTGCTCATTTTGATGTATTAGAAAAAAGAAATATTAATAAAGTATTATTTAATCCTGAATCAGAATCATACAAGGATCAAATCGAGAAAACTTTGAGTGTTATAAAAACATCGTGTGTTGAAGTCAATACAGGCGCTATGGCAAAAAATATTGATGTCTTATACCCCTCAGAGTATATTCTGAAAAGATGTCTTAAAAAGAACATACCTTTATCAGTTAATTCCGACTGTCATTTTATATCAGGACTGCTGTTTGCTTACGATAAAGCAGTAAGTCTGCTGAAGAAAACCGGTTATGAGTATGTTTATGCTTATGATGGTATTATGAAACCTATCAGAATTTAATGTGTTTGTTTAAAAGGGATTAATGAGATAATTAAAGAAGAAACCATACCTGTAAATATTCCGGAAGACACATCAAGCACATATGCCATTTTGGAAAGCAAGGCACAAACAATCCATACTGCAAGTATCAATCCGAATAACAAGGTGATTAGGGAGCATTTTGAGTGATCATGCTTTTTCTTATGAAAAACTGAAAAGAAAAAACTGTTGAACAATATACCAGAAGGAAGATTTGGAAAGGAAGCGATGTCTCTGTTCTTCAAAACAGCATCAAGAAATGCAGAGTTCCCAAAATCTGGGATATCCATTTTAACAGGAAAATAAATATATACTGCAATACATATTGAAACTGATAATACCATTGCGATAATGAGACGGTAATATCCGTCACCTAAGCAGGAAAAAAGAAAAAAAAGCGATACTGCTGCAAGAATAACCCATAATAAATAACCGTAAATTGCAAAATCAAGAAAAGGAATATATTGGTCAAGAAGTGTTTTCGTCGAAGAGAATCTGTTGTTTTCCAGTAAATATTTCAGTGTTATTGAATGGAGCATATACAGAATTAGAGGTACAGCCAGTAATACAAGCCTCCGGTATTTAACAAAAAAAGCTTTCATATCTTTCCTTTCTGATTATCTATATACTCCATACTTTCTAATACAATAAAGCATATGTGCATAATTTTCTGGATTTACGCTTTTGTGGATACTGTTACTAGAGGATATGATGAAGCAGCCATTTGGCATACCTTCCTCTAAACATTTTATGACATCTCTCTCCACCTGCTCCTTTGTTCCTGAAACAAGAGTCCAAACGCAGTCGATATTTCCTTTAAGCACTATTTTGTCACCATACTTTTGTTTAATGCTTTTAATATCCATCATGCCCATAGGGTCGATAGGGTCCAGCCCGTCTATACCGCTGTCTATTAAGTCATCCAGAATAGGGTTCAGGTTACCATCTGAATGCTTTATGACTTTCAAACCCAAAGCATGACAGCCTTTAATGAATTTCTTAAAATGTGGAAGCACCTGCAGCCTGTAAAGTTCAGGTCCCATAAATGGCCCTTTCGCGTCCGCTATGTCATCCAGGCATCCAATTATCGTTATGCCCATGCTCTTCATGTTCTTTGCAACCTTTAAGCTGTATTCAATTGACATCTCCATAATCATGCTTACAAGCTCCGGTTCGATTATGAAATCCATAAGACAGTTTTCGAAACCTAAAAGATCTCTCGGAAGGGAAAATACATCTCTGACACGTCCGATTACAGCTTTTTCTTTTCCAAGCCTATCAATCGCATGCAGTAAAGTTGTATATATCGTTTCGTCATCCGCATCAGGCATCTTATAAGCTCTTAGGTCGGATATATTGTTAATCGGATAATCTAAAGCTGAAGGGTATTCATCAGAATATGCTCGGACTACTTTAAATTCATCTATAAAGCTTCTGTCATTAATCCTGCTTATCCTTCTGTCCTGCCATATTGCAATCCCATCTATATCGTTTCTTAACACAAATTCACATGCATCATCTGTATCACTTATATTCCTCATTACACCTTTGTATATATCCCATTCGAAAGTAGGAACACGATCGGGTAACTTTTTGTCAAATATTGCCTGTATTCTTTCTTTTCCCCTCATAAAAACCTCTTATGTTAATTATAGTATTGCACATACTAACTTACAAGAAGGCATGTTTGCATATAATACCCGGTTTTTATGCTAAAATATATTTATTAAAGATATAGAGGCAAAAGCAATGAATATTCAGATTTTCGGGAAAAGCAAATGCTTTGATACTAAGAAGGCAGAAAGATTCTTCAAAGAAAGAAAGATACCTTTCCAGTATATTGATATGCTTGATAAGGGAATGAGCAAAGGTGAACTTGAAAAAGTCATAAAATCTGCAGGCGGAATAGACAAGCTTCTGGATTGGAAAGCAAAAGACCAGGACAGGCTTATGCAGATAAAATATGCAAAAGAGCAGGATAAGGCGAGCCTGCTCCTGGAGAACCAGCACCTTATAACAACACCAGTAGTAAGAAATGGAAATCAAGCGACAGTAGGGTATGAAATCGGCATATGGAAAGACTGGGAGAGTGGGAAATGATTACAATAGCAGTCATTGGCTTAGGCAACAGAGGCAGCGGATATATGAGATGGACAAGGCTCCTAAACAACAGAAATGCAAAAATAACTGCTTTATGCGATTCTGATGAATACAGGTTGAACACATATGGTGATAAATATAGAGTTGATAAAAACAACAGATACCTGAATGAAGAGGATTTTTTTAAAGCTGGCAGATTAGCAGATGCAATATACATATGTACAATGGATAATGACCATTACCGCCATGCCATCGCTGCTATAGAGTGCGGATATCATATTATGCTGGAGAAACCAGTTTCAACGGATATATCTGAATGTGAGGAAATACGCGACAGAGCAAAAGAAAAAGGCCTGCATGTGGTAGTATGCCATGTCATGAGATACTCACCGTTTTTTAAAAAAATGAATCAGCTTGTAAAGAGCGGAAAATATGGGAAAATCGTATCAATAGAGCATACTGAAAACATAGGCTACTTCCATTTCGCACATAGTTATGTCAGAGGGAACTGGAGGGATTCGGAAAAAACAACACCTATGCTGATGGCTAAATGCTGCCATGACTTCGATTTAATACACTGGTTAATGGGAGATGGTTGCAGATCGGTATCGTCATACGGAAGCCTTTCTTACTTTAAAAATGAAAATGCACCAAAGGACAGTGGCAAAATATGCCTTGACTGTCCAAAACAGGTTAGAGAAAAATGCCCGTATGATGCGGAAAAGCTGTATATCACAGCACCTATATGGAGATTCACATTCTTAAAGTTTTTAGGGAATGTTATAACAGGAAAACCAATATACAACAGGCAGGATAAATATGATTCATTGCGGAACGGCTTGTTTGGCAGATGTGTATATAAATGTGACAATAATGCATGTGACCATCAGGTGGTAACAATGGATTATGGTGATGACAGATATGTCAATTTAAATGTCACGGCATTTTCCAGGCTTAATTACAGAAGAACCAGCATACATATGGAAAAAGCTGATATCTTATGCGATGAATCAAAAGGAAGATTTATCATAAACAGATTTGGGAAATGTAAGAAAACAGTCTATGCAGGAGTCATACACTTTGTGCATATATCAGGTGACATTGCTATAGTAAAGAACTTCATTAAGCTGTTGTCTGGCAAACCTATTAAAACGGATGATCTCACCTTTATAGATACAACTATTGTAAGTCATCGTAATGTCATGCTGGCTGAGCAGTCAAGAAAAGAAGGCGGGAAACTGATATATCTGTGATTTATGAAAATATATGTGGTAAATCTTTCTCCGGTTATATAGAATATTACCGTTTGGAGGTATTTTATGACACTTGGAATCGGAATAGATACAGGCGGTACATATACAGATGCCGTGATATATGATTTTATTACTAACAGGGTATTATGTTCCTCAAAAGCCCTTACAACTCACGAAAAACTGGAAAAAGGCATAATTAATGCATTATCCCTTCTTGATAACGTATATTTCCCGAAAGTAGAAATAGTTGCACTTTCGACAACTTTAGCTACCAATGCATGTGTTGAGAACAAAGGCGGAAGAGCTAAGCTTATATTTTTCGGAGTAGACAAGAAAGTCTTTGATATGGTAGGTATGAATTACGGACTTACAAACAAGAATGATGTATATTTATGTGAAAATAGCAGCGATTTTAACGGCAGCAAGGCACAGGAACCTAACTGGGACAAGCTTTTTATGGAACTTGAAAGCTGGATGAATGATGCAGAAGGATTGGGTATAGTCGAAGTTTTTGCCATGAATAACGGTGCAATGCTGGAAAAGGCGGCAAAAAAGCAGGTTCTGGATAGATATGATATACCTGTTGTATGCGGTCACGAGCTGTTTTATGAGCTAAACTCTATACAAAGAGGTTCAAGTACATTGCTTAATGCGAAACTCATACCCATTATTCAACAGTTTCTGGAAAGTATAAAGAATGCGCTTGCAGATAGGAATATAAATGCGCCTATAGCTGTTGTCAGAAGCGACAGTACCAAGATGTCTGAACAGTATTCAAAGATGAAGCCGGTTGAAACAATTTTGTCTGGACCTGCTTCTTCTGTCACTGGAGGAATAAGCATAACAAATGAGCAGAACTGCTTGATAATCGATATGGGAGGCACTACTACAGATATATCAATAGTTAAAAACGGAATACCATTGAATGCAGACAGCGGTGTCAAGATAGGTTCATGGAAGACATTTGTACATGGCGTATACATAGATACCTTTGGATTAGGCGGTGACAGTGCAATAAGAGTAGAGCATGGAAAAGTTATACAACTGCCTCAGAGGATGATACCATTATGTGTTGCTGCAAGCAGATGGCCTAATATTAATAAAGAGCTGGAAGAACTTGCTGATTCAAAAAAATACCACAGCTATCCTTTGTATGAATTTCTTTTTCTGCAGAAAAAAATTACTAGCAGGTCTTCTTATTCTAAAGATGAACTCGAACTAATCAAGCTTGTGGAAAACGAACCTGTGCTTTTGGAAAAAGCTGCAAAAGCATTGAACAGGGATATATATACTATCAATACAAAAAGACTGGAATCAGAAGGCGTTATAATCAGAGTAGGCCTTACGCCAACTGACATTATGCATATAAAGAAAGACTTCAACTCTTTTGATGATAAAGCTCCTCAGACTGCTGTCAGATATATTCTTGCAAATATACTTGAGGAGACCGGTAATGAATATACTGAAGAAGAATTTTGTGATATGGTATATGATACTATTAAGCTTAAATTGTACGAAAACATTGTAAGAATTCTGTTAAGCGATAAATATCCTGATAGTTTTAAATATGGTGTTAATGAACAGGTTGCTGAACTTATATGTAATTCATATAAGGATAATTCGCATAAAGACCTTCCAGTCAATTTCAAGACGGATATGTCTCTTGTCGGTATCGGTGCTCCGACACACATATTCCTTCCTGATGTAGCGAAAGCTTTAGGTACCATATGCATAATACCCCAGAATGCAAAAGTTGCAAATGCGATAGGTGCTGTAGTAAGTAATGTCCGATCAGTATATCAGGTGGAGATTCGTAATGAATATGACAGCTCGTATATAGTATTCGCACCTGCTGGCAAGCATGTTTCAGACAATTTTGATGAAGCAGTGGAATATGCAAAAAAGGCTGCATCTGATGCAGCTTTGAATGATGCAAAGCTAAAGGGTATTGCTGAAAGCTTTAATGTTGAAACTAAGGTGATTACAAAGACTGCAACAGCAAAAAAAGGAAGACAGATTGAACTTGGAACTGTAGTTATTGCAACAGTAAGCGGAAATATAGAGTATAATTAACAATATAATGTTAGGTGGGAATATAATGCTGGATAAGTTAAGAGAAGAATGCGCGATAATTGGGACTAGTTTGAAATGCGAGGAAGCAGCAGGAGTCGTATATAACGGACTTTTAGCTTTACAGCATAGAGGACAGGAAGGTGCTGGAATAGCATTATCATATAACCAGTCTATAGTTTTAGAAAAAGATGTAGGACTGGTTAATGAAGTACTGACAGAAAAAGTTTTAGCTAAGCTGCCTAAAGCAAAGACAGCTATAGGTCACGCGAGATATTCTACTACAGGTTCCAATACCATTAAGAATGTACAGCCTTTTCTGACAGAATATCTTACCGGCAGGATTGCTACCGCACATAATGGAAATATTACGAATGCAAAACAGGTACGTTCTATGCTGGAAAAAGAAGGTCTGGATTTTTCAGCGACATCAGATTCTGAGGTAATTTCCTCTTTAATCGCATTTAACATAATAAGCTGTAAGAATCTTCTAAAAGGCGTAATTGAGGCTTCTAAGATTTTATGTGGTGCATTTTCCCTTGTGCTGATGACAGGAGACAAGAAACTGGTCGCTGTTCGCGATCCTCATGGATTCCGTCCCTTATGTATAGGGAAGAATGAATATGGAATAGCTGTTGCATCAGAGTCCTGTGCCTTGGACAGCTGCGGATTTGACTTTGTAAGAGATGTAATTCCTGGAGAAGTCATAATTATTGAAAATGGTGAAATTATACACAGCAGTGTAGAACTTGTTGCAAAGAAACAAGGGTTATGTATTTTTGAGTATGTGTATTTT
This sequence comes from Clostridiaceae bacterium, assembly GCA_012729955.1. Classification (GTDB taxonomy): domain Bacteria; phylum Bacillota; class Clostridia; order DUPQ01; family DUPQ01; genus DUPQ01. The sequence goes on along the minus strand of JAAYBX010000151.1, from coordinate 1,838 downwards.
GCAAGACCTGATTCAGTAATAGACAATTTAAGCGTATATGAAGCCAGATTCAATATGGGACGCATGCTGGCAAAAGAACACCCAATTGATGCTGATGTGGTGTGTGGTGTTCCTGACAGCGGTCTGGAAGCGGCTATGGGATATGCATATGAAAGCGGGCTTCCTCTGGTATCAGGATTTGTTAAGAACAGATACATAGGAAGGTCATTTATTTATCCGTCCCAGCTTCAAAGAGAGCATGCTGTAAAAATTAAGCTGAACCCGCTAAGAGCAAATATTGAAGGAAAGAGCATTGTTCTTGTTGATGATTCCATAGTGCGCGGAACAACAAGTGCTAAAATCATATCCTCTCTCAGAAGCATTAATGCGAAACAGGTTCATATGAGGATATCATCCCCTCCATTTCGACATACATGCCATTTCGGTACAGATATCGACAACGAACAGAACCTTATAGCAAATCAGATATCTATTGAGGAAATTTGCAAAAGGATCGGTGCAGACTCCTTGGGTTTCATTAGCGTAGAAGGATTGAAAGAAGCGTGTAACAAATGTTCTTTACCGTTTTGTACAGGATGCTTTAATAATGATTACGGAACAGACTGTGTGGAGATGTCCAAATTCCAATTGGAAGAATAACTTTATTAAAGAAGAAGGAATATTATGAAAAAAGCTAATGAATACTTCGAAGAGCTTAGACCTAAAACTAATCTTGATGACAAAGATCTAATTTATCTTGATATAAGAAAAGAACCATTTGATCTTTACGGGCTGTATGATCCAATAAACCAGCCGGTGTTTAAAAGGCTTCCTGATGAAGTAGCTAATCAATGTAATTTTGGCGTGAAAAAACATTATCTTCACACATCAGGAGGCAGAATAAGGTTTTGTACGGATTCTTTGTATCTTTGCATACAGGTATACACCCCTGAGATATACAGGATGAACCATATGACGCTTCTGGGTTCGAGCGGATTCGATATTTATGAGGATTTTACAGGAAGAAGCGTATTCTTAAGCAGATTCACACCTGAAGTTGATTCAAAAGACTGGTATGAGATGAGAATAAGGTTTGATGAGCATAAAATGAGATATCTCACACTAAATTTCCCTTTATATAACAGTGTTGATAAAGTGTATATCGGTTTGCAGGAAGGTGCGATATTAGGTAAAGGAATGCAGTATAAGCATAAGATACCGGTCGTATATTATGGTTCTTCAATAACACAGGGAGGATGCGCCTCAAGACCTGGAAATTCATATCAAGGTATTATATCCAGAATGTGTGATACAGATTATATAAATCTGGGATTTTCCGGTTCAGCATTAGGTGAGCAAGCAATGGCTGAATACATATCAGATATGGATATGAGCGTATTTGTTCTTGATTATGACCATAATGCACCATCTATAGAGCACTTGATAAATACTCACGAAAAGTTCTTTAATATAATACGAAATAAAAAGCCAGATCTGCCAGTCATATTTATATCAAAACCGGACTTTTCCGATTATTCTTTTGACAAGATAAAAAGAAGGGATATAATTTATAAGACCTACATGAGTGCAGTCGAAAAGGGAGATAAGAACGTTTATTTCATAGACGGAAGAAGCCTTTTCGGAGATGATTACACAGACTGCTGCACTGTAGACGGGTGCCATCCGAATGATTTAGGATTTTTAAGGATGGCCAAGAAGATAGGACAGATGGTTAAGGAGCTTATATAGCCAAATGGAACAAAAGAAGAAAATAAGAATAAGCACGATGCAGATTATAGCGGTTGGTTTCGTGTTGATTATAATTATAGGAGCATTACTGCTTTCTCTTCCTGCTGCTT
>JAAYBX010000150.1 GCA_012729955.1 Clostridiaceae bacterium | reverse complement strand
ATATGCTCTCCTATCAGATTAACTCTTCCAGGTGCCTGGAAAAATCTGATTTTTTCGTCTGAACTTCCATATACATGGTTCATTAAACCTGTCAAGTCTTCTTTTATCATAAGTCACCTGTTATTATCAATAAATCTTAAATATGCCTGTTTCAGTTCCTCTGCTTTTTCCTCTATTGATGTCGGATTGCAGTGTGCCCATGCTCCAGTCTCACTAGAAGCGTTAAATTTAATTTTCTCTTTGGATCTCATCGGAGGGAAGAACTCTATATGGAAATGATAATATCCATAATCGCAATCACTATTTACAGGAGCCTGATGCATACACATCATATATGGAAATGCAAATCCAAAAAGACTGTCAAGGGTTCCTGCTGCAGTTTTTAAAGTCTGAGCGAAATCATATGTCTCTTTCTTAGTGAATTGTGTAATATATTGAATATGTCTCTTCGAGGAAATATATATCCCGTATGGATACTCCGAAAAGAATGGAAGATACACAATGAAGCTTTCATTTTCAAAAATCACACGCTTTGAAAATTTTTCTTCTTCCCTGTTCATATCACATATAAGGCATCTTCCTGTATTTTCCATATGCTCTTTGCATGCATCCAGTTCCAGTTCTAATTTCTTTGGAATGAATGGATATCCGTATATTTGCCCGTGAGGATGCGGCATTGTCACTCCTACAGCTTCGCCTTTGTTTTCAAAAATGAATACATACTTTATTTTTTCAAAAGAAGATATTTCAGTAAATCTTTCCTTCCAAAGTTTGACAAGCTCATTTAAGTGAAGATCATCCAGCTGAGGTAATGTGGTATGATGATCAGATGAGTAAAGTATAACTTCACATTTACCATATGAAGGAGCAGTTTTATATAGTTCTGTTTCCACATCATCTTCAACAGGAGGATTAAGAGAAAGTGCAGGAAAATCATTGTCATATTTCAGTACAATATAGTCATCAGGCACTTTTTCACTGCCTTTACAGAAAGGGCACCAGTCTTTTGGCATCTGTGGCCTGTTCTGCCTTTGGGATACTACCATCACCCAGTCTTTTATTAATGGATGCCATCTTAATTCAGCCATGAGTCTATTTATCACTCCTTAAGTTATAGTAAATTGTTGAATAAGGCGCTACAGATTTCATAAGCCATACAGAAGCTCCGATAATTGAATCATGCCCTATCACAGTGTCTCCTCCCAAAATCGTCGCATGTGAATATATGATGACATTGTCTTCAATTTTCGGGTGACGTTTTATGCCTTTTATCGGATTACCATGCACATCCAGTTCAAAACTTCTCGCGCCTAATGTTACGCCCTGATAAATTTTAACATTATTCCCTATTTCCGCAGTCTCGCCAATTACAATGCCAGTACCATGGTCCATAAAGAAATGCTCACCGATACTTGCACCTGGATGTATGTCTATTCCGGTAACCCTGTGGCCGTATTCATTCATCATTCTTGGTATTAAAGGTACTTTAAGCTTGTATAGCTCATGAGCTATTCTGTGTATACTCATCATCTCCAGCGAAGGATAACTTAACAATATCTCCTCAAAACTCTGTGCTGCAGGGTCACCAACATATGCTGCATGTATATCAGTCTGCAGCATACGTCGT
>JAAYBX010000149.1 GCA_012729955.1 Clostridiaceae bacterium | reverse complement strand
GTTCAACAAACGTCAGAAACCTTGTTTCTAATGGACAAGCAGGTTCCTGCTACTATTGGGATACATGGTTAATTTCTTGGGAAAATGCTGTAAAAGCAAATAATCCTTCAGCCTACATGGTAGGTATAGGCGCTATTTCAAAGACAATCACAACCAAGATTAATCAATATGGTAAAGATGTCGGAGCTCCAAACGTATTAATGGCAAACACAGCACAGCCAAAAGAAGTTATCAACTGGTATGTAACCCTTATGTGGGGATCTCCAGAAACATTCTTCACATTCAAATATGGTATCCCGCAGGCTGACAAAAATGGCAAAGAAGGATATTATCTTGATGGAAAGACTGTTTATCTTCTGTATTATCAGTTAAATACTGAAACAGATACAGTTGTTGGCGGAGCTACTCCTGGACTTACAAACGGACATCCTGATTATGCTCTTGATGTCGGTTCATTCGGATATGTATCAGCATACAATTCTGGAAAACCTTCATGGGATGCAGATCAGGTAAGTATCTCAGCAGCTAACCTTAAGAGAAGATATGACATACTTAACGAGTACAATGACGGAAGACTTTATCTTCTTGCAGAAAGCATGAAAGAGCCTGACAACATTGAGTTCACATCTGTTAAGGGTGAATGGGCAACAGCTGGTTTGAAATATGTTTCTGACTGTATGGTCGAAGGCATAGCTCCAGCAGAAGCTCTCAAAGCTTATCTTACAGTTGTAATGGCATTCAATCCACAGTTAACTCTGGATACAATGAATGCTAAATTAGGAAAGACCTCAGAGCAGAACTACGCTGCTATCTGGTCAACAATGAACTAATATTTAAAAACTAGACAATAAACGAAAAAGACTCGGGAAACCGGGTCTTTTTTTATAATGTATTTTTATTACTCAAATAAATAATATAAAATAAAATAATATTTTATTTATATTTGTCTTAAATTTTAATACATATATATAACATGGTATAAATAATGTAAAAATAGGGTTGCATTATTAAAAATTATGATGTATTATTTACTTAACCAAGTAAAAATATATAAATTTATTGTAAAAAGGAGGAAGATTATGAAAAAGGTAAAAGTATTGAGTTTAGTTTTATGCTTAATCCTTGTTTGCTCTTTAGCTTTCACAGCATGTGACAACAAACCTACAGAAACCGCTTCTGAGCAGCCAACAGAGACAGCTACAGAAACAGCTACAGAAACCCAGACTGAAGAACCAAAAGAGGTTGAAAAGCCAAGAAGAATGGATATGACGGTATTGTATTTCTATGGTGATGCAACAGATAATGCTACTCAAAAGTTCGCATTCAAGAACTATGTATCGAGAACATATGGTATTGATTTCTATTTCAATACTCCTGCAAGAGATACATACATAGAAACAATTAACCTTCAGGCAGTATCTGGAGACTTAACAGGTCTTGTATATCTGTTTACCGGATATGAAATGATTGCTTGGGCTCAGGAAGGAATCATCCTTGCACTCGACGAATATCTTAAAGATAATGAGACATGGATAAATATTATCTCTGAGGAATGGAAAGAACTATACACATGGGATGGTCATGTTTGGGGTATTCCTAAAGGCGATGATGGTGCTCCATCATACTTCATTAGAACTATGAGAGGTGACTGGCTTGAAGCAGTTGGTATGTCAAAACCAGAAACAATTGACACATTCTACGAAGTTGTAAAAGCTTTCACCTACAATGACCCTGACAGAAATGGACAAAATGATACTTGGGGATTCTGTTCAAGAAATGTCTGGTTAATGCAGGATATGTTCCAAGCTCATGATGCACGTCTTAACCACGTTGCAGATGTCCTTCCAATATGGAATCCTAACAAAGATATCTGGGAAGATTCAGTTATCAAACCTGAGATGGTAGAAGCAGTAACATTCTTACGTAAGTGTTATTCAGAAGGACTTGTTCATCCTGAACTGTTCTCAATGAGTTCAACCAATGTCAGAAACCTTGTTTCCAATGGACAGGCTGGTTCCTGCTATTATTGGGATACATGGCTTATCGCATGGGAAAATGCTGTAAAAGCAAATAATCCTTCAGCCTACATGGTAGGTATTGGAGCAATCTCAAAAACAATCACAACCAAAATAAATCAGTGGGGCGGTAATGCAGGTGGTGGAGCTCCGTATGTATTGATGGCAAATACAGAACAGCCGAAAGAATTCATTAATTGGTTTATAACATTAATGTGGGGATCTCCAGAAACATTCTTCACATTCAGATATGGTATCCCGCAGGCTGACAAGAACGGCAAAGAAGGTTATTATCTTGATGGAAAGACAGTTTACTTACTGTATCATCAGTATAATGCAGAAACAGAAACAGTTCAGACAGGAGCTACTCCTCAGGTAACAGCAGGTCATCCGAGTTATGCTCTTGATGTAGGTCCATTTGGATATGTGTCTGCATATAACTCTGGTAAACCTTCATGGGATGCTGATCAGGTTAATATTCAGGCTGCTAACTTAAGAAGAAGATATGATGTTCTTAACGAGTATAATGACGGAAGATTATATATCTTACCAGAAAGCATGAAAGAACCTGATATGGAAGCATTTACATCAATAAAAGGTGAATGGGCTACAGCAGGTCTTAAATATGTCTCAGACTGTATGGTCGAAGGCATTGCTCCAAGAGAAGCTCTTAAGTCTTATCTTACAGTTGTAATGGCATTCAATCCACAGGCAGTATTAGATACAATGAACCAAAGATTAGGAAAAACAACAGAACAGAATTATGCTACAGTTTGGTCATCTATGAACTAATAAAAATTAATACTTTTTCCCGGGGATGACACCCCGGGTTTTTTTTAGCAATTTTAAATAAATACTGTAAATTTGGTCTTGCATATTCATAAGCAGTAATATATAATTCATTAGAAAATAACGCATGCCGGTGAATTTTTGCATGTTGCGTAAAACGTTGTGCATAAAGCTGAAACCGGCAGAGGAAAAAACGGAGGAATATAGAAAATGTCAGTTATTTCAATGAAACAACTATTAGAGGCCGGAGTTCATTTCGGCCACCAGACAAGAAGATGGAATCCTAAAATGTCTGAATTTATCTTCACGGAAAGAAACGGAATCCACATTATTGATCTTCAGAAAACCGTAAAACAAATAGAGCAAGCTTATGATTTTATAAAGAATATTGTTCTTAGCGGTGGAGAAGTATTATTTGTAGGAACCAAAAAACAAGCTCAGGAATGTGTTGAAGAAGAAGCTATAAGATGCGGTATGTTCTACATCAATACAAGATGGCTTGGAGGTACCTTGACAAATTACAAAACAATGGAAAAAAGGATTTCATATCTTAAAAAACTTCATGAGATGGAGACAAACGGTACTTTTGAATCTCTTCCGAAGAAAGAAGTAATCAAACTGAAAGCTGAAATGGATAAGCTTGATAAGAATCTTGGCGGAATTAAGGATATGCATGGGATACCCAATGTGCTTTTCGTTGTAGATCCTAAAAAAGAAAGAAATGCTGTTCTTGAAGCAAGAAAACTTGGTATTCCTGTTGTAGCAATTATTGATACAAACTGTGATCCTGACGAAGTTGATTATGTAATTCCCGGAAATGATGATGCAATAAGAGCTGTAAAACTTATAACAAGCGTAATTGCAAATTCTGTAATTGAAGCAAATCAAGGCGAATCTTTCTCAGTTGAAGATGAAGAGGAGATAGACATGACTCAACTTACAGAAGAACAGCTTTTAAAGATTAAACTTGATGAAAAAAAAGCTGATGATGCAAAAAAGGAACTGGAAAAAGCAGCAAAAAAAGCTGATGCTGAAGAAGTAGAAGCAGAATAATTCAGGAGGTAATACAATGATTAGTGCAAATGCAGTTAAAGAGCTTCGTGAAAAAACCGGAGTCGGTATGATGGAATGTAAAAAAGCCCTTGTTGAAGCAAATGGTAATTTTGATAAAGCTGTTGATATCTTAAGAGAGAGAGGTCTGGCTAATGCTCAGAAGAAATCCGGAAGAATCGCTGCTGAAGGTATTGTAGGATCATATATTCATGGCGGTGGAAGAATAGGAGTTCTTGTAGAAGTAAATATTGAGACAGATTTTGCAGCAAAGAATGAAGATTTTCAAGCATATGTAAAGGATATTGCAATGCAGATAGCGGCTTCAAAACCGGAATTTGTAAGAAGAGATGAAGTTCCAGCAGATGTTATTGAAAAAGAAAAATCAATTCTTAGAACGCAAGCATTAAATGAAGGAAAACCAGAAAAAGTTGTTGATAAGATGGTTGAAGGGCGTATTGATAAATATTACAAGCAAGTATGCCTTATGGACCAAGCATATATCAGAAATCCAGATATAAGTGTTCAGGAGATGACAAATGGAATTATCGCTAAAATTGGAGAAAACATTTCGGTAAGAAGATTTACTCGATATGAAATGGGTGAAGGATTGAAAAAAAGAGAAGAGAATTTTGCTGATGAAGTAGCAAAACAAATTAATAAGTAATAATTAAAGGGCACTAAATGTGCCTTTTATTTTGGAGATTAATATGAATTACAAAAGGATACTAATAAAGCTGAGCGGAGAAGTTTTTTCCGGAACAAATGGTGCAAACATAGATATGCAGATGCTGATGCAGATAGCTTCAGCTTTAAAAATACTGAAAGATGATGGTAAAGAGATCGCAATAGTCGTGGGTGCAGGTAATTTTGTAAGAGGAAGAGATATAAAAGATGTTGTCAGATCGCGAGCAGATTCTATGGGTATGCTAGCAACAATAATAAACAGTATAGCATTAAAAGATGCTCTTGAAAAAACTGGGTTGGATTCAGAGGTTTATTCTGCTGTTCTTATGAGTGAGATCTGCAAAACATATAGAAGAGATGATGCAGTGCGAGATTTAAAAAATGGTATTATTACAATACTGGCTGCAGGTACTGGAAATCCATATTTTTCAACAGATATGGCAGCTGCTTTACGTGGTATAGAAATAAATGCTGATGTTATACTTTTTGCTAAAAATGTTGATGGAGTTTATGACAAAGATCCAAATAAATATGATGATGCAGTCAAATATGACAAAGTAACGTATTCGACAATTTTATCCAGACAACTAAGTGTAATTGATATGGCTGCAGCTGTTTTGTGTGATGAGTTCTCAATGAGATCAGTTTTATTTGCACTCAAAAAACCAATGAATATTGTTGAAGCTGGAAAAGGTGGAAATATAGGAACCATTATTGAAAAATAGTCTCATATTGTGTAGAATGTATTTATCTAATTAAACGAGAAGGAGTTATTGTTATGATTAATAAAGATGAATACAGTAAAACTACCGAAATGATGTCTCAGGCAATTGATGCATTCAGCGAACATATCTCCACTATAAGAGCAGGAAGAGCAAATCCTTCTGTTCTTAATAATATTTATGTAGATTATTATGGACAGAAAACCCCATTAAATCAAATTGGAAATGTTTCATCGCCAGAACCAAGATTACTGGTTATTCAGCCTTGGGATGCAAGTATTATAAAAATGATTGAAAAAGCTATATTAGCTTCTGATCTTGGTATTAATCCACAAAATGATGGAAGGGTAATTCGTCTTGTATTTCCCGTTTTATCACAGGAAAGAAGAAATGAATTAGTAAAAAAAGTCAAGACATATGGCGAAGAAGCAAAAGTAAAAATAAGAAACATTCGCAGAGATGATATAGAAAAGTATAAAAAGCAGAAAAAGGACTCTGTTATAACTGAAGATGATTATGCAATTATAGAAAAAGATATACAGAATCTTACTGATGAAAATATAACAAAAATTGATGATATAGTTAAAAGTAAGACTGATGAGATAATGGAAGTTTAATATCTCATACTGAAACGGAGAATTTATCGCTACATGCATTTACCTCAACATATCGCCATAATTATGGACGGGAACGGAAGATGGGCAAAACAAAAGAAAATGCCTGTAAGTTACGGACATAAGTGTGGTGCTGACGCGATTCAGAATTTAATAGAGGAAAGTGATAAGCTGGGAATAAAGTATATTACAGCTTATACTTTTTCTACAGAAAATTGGAAACGTCCTAAGAGTGAAGTAACTTATTTAATGAATCTGCTTCAGGAGTTTTTAAATGATACTTCCGGGCGTTTGGATAAATCAAATATTCGTATTAAATTCATCGGTTCCAAAGACAAGCTGAAAAAGACAATGATAAAGAGCATGGAAAGAATCGAATATATATCCAAGCATAAAACTGGCCTGACTTTTATAATAGCTTTGAATTATGGAGCAAGACAGGAAATTACAGAAGCAGTTAAAAAAATCAGTGTTGATGTGAAAGAAGGTATTTTAGATATTTCACAGATAAATGAGGAACTTATAAGCAGCTATTTATACACAAAAGATATACCAGATCCAGACCTTATAATTAGGCCAAGTGGTGAAAAGCGGTTATCAAATTTCCTGTTATATCAGGCATCATACTCGGAATTGTGGTATTCGGATATATTGTGGCCTGATTTTAATATTGAACATTTAAAGGAAGCTATAGTCGAATATAACAACAGGAAAAGACGTTTTGGAGGCAGAGCAGATGAAAGCTAGAATAATAAGCAGTTTGCTTGCATTATTACTATTAGTATATATTTATATATTCCCTGGCTTACCTGTATATATCTTACTTTTTTTTATTTCCGCACTTATGTTTTATGAGTTCTTACATGTCACTAACGAAAAGCTGACTTTAGGATATTACATAATATGCTCATTGTTTACCTTAATGTATTATGCTAACCTGTATCTTACTATCGGATTGTCAATTATTCCGCAGGAGTATCTGTACACATTAAATATACTTCTCACTGTCTTTTTTGCTTTAACTGTTCTTGTGGCATCTATGTTTTATAAAATAAAGACTTTTAAAGAAGTAGCATATACAATATTTGGCTATATATATACTGTAATTTTACTTTCCTTCATTATTCTCATACTTAAAATGGAGAAAGGCGGATTACTGTTTGTATATGTATGGCTGGGTGCTCTTGGTTGTGATCTTTGGGCTTTTCTGATTGGAAGGAGTTTCGGTAAGATAAAAATCATTAAGGATGTCAGTCCGAACAAGACTGTTGAAGGATCTATAGGAGGAGCAGTAGGATCTATTGTAATGATAACAGCTTATACAATTATAATTAATCTTTTTTATGATGCAGGTATTCCTTGGTATGTTTTGGTGGCTTTATATATTCCATGCGGATTATTCAGTCAGTTCGGAGATTGGTGTGCATCATACATTAAGAGACAATTTAATGTAAAGGATTTTGGGAAGATAATGCCTGGTCATGGAGGAGCACTGGACAGGCTTGATTCCATATTATTCATTTTACCAAGTGTATATGCTGTTTTCCTGTTGGCAGGTCTACAATGATGAATATTCTTATTTTAGGAGTTACAGGTTCAATAGGTGAAAATACAGTTAAAGTCTGTAAGGATATTGGATACAAAATAGTTGGAGTTACCTGTCGGTCAAGTTATACGAAACTTGCTGATATTATTACAAAATATAAACTCAATGATGACTTAAGGTATATAGGTATTTCTGATTTTGATAGTTACAATAGATTTAGTTTACTTGGATTAAATCTGAAAGCAAAGATTTTTGCAGGTGAAAAAGCAAATATACAATGCATACAAAGCATGCAATATGATGTGATTGTTAACTCGCTTGTTGGAAGCAGTGGAATCGAGCCTTCATATTATGCTGTATCAAACTGTAAAAGGCTTGCTTTGGCAAACAAAGAAACGATAGTTGCAGCTGGTGAAATTATTCTGAATAAAGCTAAATTAAATTCATGTCAGGTTATTCCAATTGATTCAGAACATGGTGCAATTCTGCAATGTATGGAAAACAATCCGATAAAGAGAGTATACATAACTGCAAGCGGAGGACCGTTCTGGAAATTTGATAAAGATGAGTTGTCAAAAGTAAGTGTAGAACAGGCACTAAATCACCCGAACTGGAAAATGGGAACAAAAATTACAATTGACAGTGCAACTATGATGAATAAAGGATTTGAAGTCATTGAAGCATCAAAACTGTATAATTTGTCAGATGAAAAAATAAATGTGCTTATTCATCCACAAAGCATAATACATTCCATGATTGAGTTTTATGATAACAGTATAAAAGCGCAGCTTAGTACATGCGACATGAAATTGCACATTCAGTATGCTTTAACATATCCTGAACGGTTTATGAATGCATATGAAGAATTAGATCTTACAAAGGATGTCTTAAATTTCTACAAACCTGATTTAAACAGATTCAAATGTCTTAAACTAGCATATAATGCCGTAAGAGAAGGAAATTCACTTGGTACAGTTATAAATGCTGTTAACGATATATGTGTTGAATCCTTTTTAAATGGGAAAATTGCTTTCACGGATATTGGAGATATAATTGAAAAAGTTATGGAAAAACATAATAATATAAAAGCCCATAGTATTGAGGAAGTTTTAATAATAGATAATTGGGCAAAATCTAAAGCTAAAGAGATGGAGGCACACATATGAGCACTTTTGTCAGTATATTGATTGCATTATTAGCACTTAGCATAATTATTATAGTACATGAGACAGGTCATTTCCTTGCAGCAAAAGCTTCTGGAATAAAAGTACTGGAATTCGGTCTTTTTATGGGCCCTAAAATTTTCAGTAAAACTATAAAAGGCACTGTATACAGCATAAGAGCGATACCAATAGGCGGTTTTGTCGCAATGGAAGGAGAGGATGAGAATGTGATAAGCACTACATCATATTCATCCGCAAAACCATACAAAAAAATACTTGTGTCGATCACAGGTCCCTTTTTTAATATAATTTTTGCTTTCCTGATTCTAGCAATACTCTTTAGCTTTACTGGTTATGCTTTAGATACAAATACAATAATAGAGCCTGACGGACCATTATATACTGCAGGCCTGGTGGATGGAGATAGAATAATATCTGTAGATAATAAAAGAGTAAAAGATCCATCAGATATCACTATGATTCTTTATCCGATTAAAGAGATTGAGCCTATAACGGTAGTATATGAGAGAGATGGCATAAAAAAAACTGTGTCTGTTCTACCTGTAAAACTAGGTGGAAAACGTATAATGCTTGACATTTCCACTCAGAGCTCTAACACTGTCGTTGCAGACATAGATGAAGTATCAAACGGATATAAAGCTGGTTTGAGGATAAATGATAAAATTACTCACATAAATGGAAATATGGTGAATTCACTTAAAGAATTAAGCGAACAGGTCACATTAAACGGTCTAGGTCCTATTGAAGTACGTGTATTAAGAGGAACAGAGGAACTATCCTTTGTTTTTGAAACTATAGAATCAGAATCAATGGAATATCTTGACTTGGGAATCTATTATTATAGTACTGATATAAATATCTTTCAGGCCGTTAAACACGCTGTCCTTTACTCTTTTTCAGTCGTTAAGACAGTTATAGTATCGATAGTATGGCTTATAACAGGAATTGTAAGTTTATCAGAAATGATGGGACCAGTAGGAATTATATCAACAATTGGAGAACAGATAAAGCAACCGACATTTGTGCTTTTTATTTTAAATCTTGTTAATATGATGGCATTTATTTCTATAAATCTCGGAGTTATGAATCTTATTCCTTTTCCTGCTCTTGATGGTTCAAAGATAGTAATACATTCCATTGAATGGATAATTGGTAAACCATTTAATCAAGACAAAATGAAATATGTAACAATTGCAGGTTTCGTTTTACTTGTCTTGTTGCTTGTATTTACAACTTTCAATGATATTGTCAGGATAATTAAATGAGAACTTTTAATGAAAAGAGAAAAGATAAGAAATTAATAAGGATAGGTGATATCACAATAGGAGGGAAGAATGATATCGCTATTCAATCCATGACAAATACAGATACAAGAAACCTGAATGCAACCATTAATCAAATTGCTGAACTAAAAGACCAAGGATGTGATATCGTTAGAATATCAGTTTTTGACAAAGAATGCATTCAGAATATACCACTGATAAAAAAAGCTGTTAAAATACCGCTTGTTGCAGATATTCATTACGACTATACGCTTGCTATAGAAAGCATAAAAAATGGTATTGATAAAATCAGGATAAATCCAGGTAATATAACTGATAAAGATCATATCAGAGCAATTTTGAATAATGCTAGAGAATATGATGTACCAATCAGAATAGGAGTAAACACTGGATCTTTACCTGAACATTTATACAAGATTTATAACGGTCCAACGCCTGATGCTGTGTTACATGCTGTAAAAGATCAGGTAGAGATGTTTGAGAAATATAATTTTGATAATATAGTTATTGCTGCAAAATCCTCTGATGCGATGGAGACTGTACAAATATACAGGCTTCTAAATAATTTTTTTGATTACCCATTACATGTGGGTGTGACAGAAGCAGGATCTTTGATAAAGGGAGCTGTTAAGTCTTCTATCGCTTTATCTATTCTTCTTGATGAGGGAATTGCTGATACTATACGGATATCTTTAACAGATGACCCCGTTAAAGAAATATCAGTTGCCAAAGATATTCTTAGTTTTATGGGCATAAAAAAGTATGGAGTCAATATTATAAGCTGTCCGACATGCGGTAGAACAAAAATTGATATAATCAGGCTTGTTTCAGAAATAGAACGCAGAACAAAAAATATTAAAAAGAATATTGATATTGCTGTTATGGGATGTGCAGTGAATGGAATAAATGAAGCTAAATATGCTGACATAGGCATTGCAGGCGGTGATAAAAAAGCAGTTTTATTTAAGAAAGGTAAAAAAATTAGGACTGTAAAAGAAGACGAAATTATTGATGAACTGCTTAATGAGATTGAAAAATGTTGAATGAAGACTTTGAAATTACTAAATTCAGATATGAGAAGGATAATCAAATCCTCTATATAGAATTATCTGTAAAGAGATATATATTTTTTAAAGAAGAAAAGATAATAATAAGCAAGATCAGGGATATGTATAAATTAGGAAATTCCTTTTCTGATATTATTTTAGAAATTAATCAGGCTCTAGTTGAAAGCGATAATATAAACGAGTATTTGAATGATATATATGAAAATCTTTTTAATGAATTCCAATATCTTATCTTGTATAAAAGTATTATGGATTTAGATTCAAAAGGTGATGTGGTATATATTTCTATGCCATATGAAGTAAGTAAAATTTCTGATATATCATTAATTAATGCATATCTTTCTAAGTGTTCCAAGCGCTTGGGTAATATAGTAAAATTCTATATAAAAACAGTTGATAATGAGAATGCAGTTAAAATAAGAGATACATCCTTTGATAGTATTCAGAATGAGAAACCATCTATAGTTTTACCTGATATTGAAGATGATTATAATGAACATACAGAAGAAAAAAAAGTAACTCGTATATGTGAACTTGACAGCAATTCATATAAAGTATCGATAGAAGGTACCATAAATTATGTTAAGGAATATAAATCGGAAAAAGTATATTTGTTTGAATTTGGACTAAATGATTTAAGCGGATCAATTGTATGTAAAAAATTCTTTAATAGAGATGACTCAAAAATAGAAAAATATATGGAAATAATTGACGAAAATAAATATGTCAGCGTTTCAGGAAAACATCAGATAGAGAAAAATTCAACTAAGTATTTTATAAACGCAGACAGAGTGTCGGAAATAAAATTAAGTAATCGGACTGATAAATCCAAAGTAAAAAGAGTTGAAATGAATATTGATACCGATATCGTAAATGCTGATTTGCTTCTTGAGTGCTTGCTCAGATGGAAACATGAAGCTTTTGGTATAATGCCTAAGGAAAATATTAATTCATTTATTGAAATCTATAAAAAGAACCTTATTAACAAACATAAGCTGAAAATGATTTTTGGAACAACTGTAAATGTCCTTATGGATG
>JAAYBX010000148.1 GCA_012729955.1 Clostridiaceae bacterium | reverse complement strand
TGTACCGTAATTCTGGGTAATGGCTGATACAGCAGAACCTCCAGCTGAATCGAAAGTGATCGTGTACTGGTTTATAGTCCACTGGGCGGTATATGTTCCGCTTGCTGCCGGCATTGCTGGAGGAAGAGCCGGACTCCAGCCATTAAATGTATATCCCTCTTTTGTTGGAGCATCCGGTGCAGTTACTGCTGTACCGTAATTCTGTGTTATTGCTGCTACACTTGATCCTCCATCAGTATCAAATGTAATAGTGTACTGGTTTATGGTCCACTGGGCGGTATATGTACCGCTTGCTGCCGGCATTGTTAAAGGTAAAGCCGGACTCCAGCCATTGAATGTATATCCTTCTTTTGTAGGAGCAGTCGGTGCAGTTACTGATGTACCGTAATTCTGGGTAATGGCTGATACAGCAGAACCTCCAGCTGAATCGAAAGTGATCGTGTACTGGTTTATAGTCCATTGGGCTGTATGGGTATTGCTTGATGATGGCATTGTAGCAGGAAGAGCAGGGCTCCATCCATTAAATGTATATCCCTCTTTTGTTGGAGCAGTCGGTGCAGTTACTGATGTTCCAGCTTGCTGTGTTATCGAAGAAACTGCAGAACCCCCTGCTGAATCGAATGTTATCGTATATGAAGGAGGTGTGAAATCATTTGTTGATGTTGCTGATGTAGTCAGTCTCGAATCAGGATTACCTGGATCACTTACCACATTATTTTTAATAGAATCTGTTCCTGAGTCGCTGTATCCCCCGAATTCAACAAAGTATGCTCTTTCTTCTGTATAGGGAATATCATTCCATTTATAGTATTCAGTTGCACCTTTGAAATTTACCTGCATTGTATTTTCCAGATTTGAGGAATTGTTTGGTTCCCAATCAAGATAAACCGAAGAGAACTTTAACCATGGATAACCATATGAATTGGTTTGTGTATTCACAAAAGTCGGAAACTGCGTATAAAATGCTGATGATACCAGTTTTCCTCCTGAAGGATTGACTGTAGCATCAGTGTGTGTTTTACCGTTAAAGTATATAAGACCTGCCTCAGGTCCGCTTGTCCAATAATATACGCTGCCTGTTTGGTAACTTATATCTGAGCTGGTTATTGATAAAGCATCATTAACCCTGGTTCCTGATGAATTTACTCCTCTTAATCCCCCTGACCATGCTTCTGCAGTAGAGATATCGGTAAGGATATCATTTTCATCAGGTGATGTTATTGTTACAAGATATCCTTTCATGCCCATAAAAGTCATTTGTTTAGCAGCATTATATGCATCAACAAATGATAATGATGATGGTACATAAGCATAGTAGTGAATCGTTCCATCTTCATGCAGATATGATGTTATACTGGATACTGAATTTACTCCTGTTGTTTCATTGCCGTCAACAGTAATTGTTACACTCTGATTGCCTGTTGAAGGTGCGGTAAATGATATATCTCTCAGATAAGCCTGCACATCTGTTGCAGACTGGCTTGAAGCGAATGTTATCGTTTTGGAAAGGTTATTCAGATCATTTACTACAATAGGTGCTCCTCCTGGAGTTGTTTCAGGCAAGGTTATTGTATTTCCCGATGCTCCAGCAACATCAGTCTTTATACTTACTACTGATATCATGGAATTTACCGGAGTAATACTCAGCGACTCAAATTTGTATGTTCCTGAAGTAACAGTAGGAGAATTTAATGAAATTGTGTATTCCTGTATTTCGAAGTTAGCAACATTGCTGGCTCCTCCTTCTGCTACTGCTCTTACAGTGTGAGCTCCTGCTGACAAACTTAAAGGAACGGTATATGAATATGTTCCAGCACCAGTATTAAAAGAACCCGGAATAACAGTACCATCTATGTATATCGATATATTCTGGTCTGTTATTGTATTTCCTGCATTATCCTTTACTGTTATATCCACAGTTGCAGGATTAACTGATTTATTAGGAACCACATTGATTGTTGAAGCTGCTTGAGTATATGATCCTGCTACATTTGACAAACCTCCTGAAACATATGTATCCATAAAGTACCATTTTAAAAGCTTATGAGTCGTAACATTATCACCTGTTGATGAAGTAAATCCGATATACACATCATCGCCTGCCAATGGTACATTATCACCTGCCTGTATGGTTCTTGTAAGCGTTGTTCCTTCAGACCTTGTTGCAGATGTGCCATAAGTGACTGTTATAACTGATCCGTCATAATCGACCCATGCATGAATGTAATTCCCCTGCAAACCTGCACTAAGAGATATGGCATCTCCGGAATCAGACTGGGTGGAATGTTTCGCATTTCCTTCAAACATTATACCGACATGATTACTCCAGTTGCTCTCCCATGATTGCCCATCTAATCCTTCATAGTTATTCCATGTGTCGAATTCCACTACAATGGAATCACCTATGGCTTTTTCAACTCCGTCATCAGCATCTGCATCTGCATACCCTAATGCTCCGCCATAATCGCCAAGTTCAGGTTCATCAGCTTTATAAAGCAAAAATGCTATACCATCAGCATTACTGGAGAAATACATCTTAAAGTATGTCGAGAATCCATCTGTAAGTTTAACCTGATTTCTTTTAACTACTGAACCGGCTTGCCGTAATGTGCTTGTAAATCGTATGGCTCCAGACTCAATATCAGTAGTTCCTTTTGACCATAAAAGTGTAGTACCAGAATCTCCTGTCGTATTCGAAGAGCTGAATGTATTTTCTTCTATCATTACAGCAATAGGAGTTACAAATGAAGATTGTACTGTAAAAACATTTCCAAAAAACATTGTTATCAATAAAGATATTACTACAAAGAAGGATATTGCTCTTTTCATCTTTGATATTCCTTTCGACATAGAGAGTATATGTTAATATTAAAGGAGTAATTCTTTACAAAATCTTTACATAATAGTTATTAAGTTATGTATTTATATATTTTTTAATTTATATCTATTTTTAAAGTATTCTACTTTTTCATAATCTGACTTTTCAGAATAGTATACAACTAGCGAGTGAGCTGTTCTGGAGTATGCGATTTCATATTTCTGCTGTAACTGGACTGTCCAAGGATAATACATCTGCTGAAGGAAACCTCCCGTATACACTTCCTCCGCTTTTTCCAGCAAATCTATCTGTTTATCAGTATTAACTTCTTTAGATTTTTCAATATAATCGCTGAATAAAATGAAATCGCAAGATACTTTATCTGTATTAATTCTCATTTTGCCTCTTGATGATTCTATTGGCAGTGAAAAACCAAATTCCTTTTCCTGTTTTTTTATATAATAAAAAGCCAGATACAGATTTGACATTGCATTAGTACCGTCAAAATCAGGCCATAATTCTTCTGCTAATTTTTCTTTTGATACATACTCGCCCTCCTGAGAAACAAGATAAGCAATTAATTCTTCAGCCTTTTTAGTCCTCCACCCGATATTTACTTCTTTCCCTTCGGATTTTATCTGCAGCCTCTTAAAACAGTTTATCTCTATGCCTTTACTAGATACAGTATTCAGTTTTCTTACCTTGTTTAATGATTTAATAATCCTTTCTCTTGATACAGGTTTTAAGATATAGTCATCAGCATCATATTCAAAAGCTTTAAGCGCATATGAGTCATAAGCAGTCGTGAAAATAATACTCGGGTTGAAATTATCAATACAAGCAAGCTTATCAAGCAGTTCAAATCCATTCATTACAGGCAATTCTATATCAAGAAAAATAACATCTGGCCTTATATTATCCAGATTCGCAAGAAACTCATTTACATCCAGGTACATTGCTTCAACATAAATACCTTCTATTGATTCAAGTTCATACTTGAGCCCTTGTGCTGCATAGTATTCATCTTCTATTATCACTGCTTTTAACATCATTCACCTCTTGATTTATAGGGATACTGAACGTTACCTTTGTGCCTTTCCCGCTTTCACTAAAGATCCATAACCTGGAACCATAAAGCATATTAAGCCTTCTATTTATATTATACAAACCAGTTCCCTGTCCTTCAAAATATTCATCACTGTTCAGATTTACAAGTATATCTTTTTCTATGCCTTCCCCGTCATCTTTAACTTCCACACTGTAATATCCTTCATATCTTTTTATCCTTACAGTAATATTGCCTGTATCTTTTTTCTTTCTAATGCCATGCCTTACGGAATTCTCCACTAAAGGCTGTATGGTTAGCGGTGAAATCCACAATCCGGAAATATCATCAAGTTCATATGATATGTCAAATTTATCTTTAAATCTTGCTTGTTCTATTTTAACGTATTTTTCAACAAATTCTAATTCCTCTTGTATGGTGACGCTTCTATCGAGATTTTTAAAGTCGAAAGAATACCTCAGATACTCAGAAAGATCCAAAATCATTTCTCTTGCTTTTTCTATATCCAACCTGCACAATGAAGCAATAACATTCAAAACATTGAATAAGAAATGTGGTTTGATTTGAGCTTGAAGAAATGCGATCTCATTCATCTTCGCACTCTTTTCAGCATCTTCATAAAGCGAATCGACTTGTTCCTTATTCATTCTTAAAATCCTTATCCTGTCTGATAAAGCCCATGACATTAGAAGGGTTTCAATCATAGAACATATGAGGACTATGTTTAAAGTAAGATTACTGTTTTGAATATACCCTAACACGCGTAATGCAAATATGACTGCTCCAAGCAGAATAAAAGTCCACGCAGCAAGAAATATTTTTGCCTGCGATTTACGTTTTATCACTGCATAAAGGACAACTCCCCACATAAATAGGATTATTGCAGATCCGATATATGTTGATGCGAAGCTTGCATAAAATCTAAATCCCAGAAGCATCATTATCGTGATTATGATGCATAAGATGAAAGAGATGTCCAGAATTCTGTTAATTACAGGCATTTCCTTCTTTGTGTTAAAATAACTTTTAAAGAAGAAGATAACCGATATTATCATTACAAGTCCTAAAGATACGACATGTGAGACAAGTGTCTCTGCTAATCTGCCAGCAAAAAGCCTATAGTATCCAAGAAGCGCTCCGTTATATGAAATAGTCATAAATACATATACGACATGGAAAAGATAGGTCTTGTCTTTTAATGTGATGAATATCAGTACATTGCTTATTGCGATAGCTATTAAAAGGCCTATGAAGGTAAATAGATTCATCACACTGTGGTTCATGATATATCTCATATCCTCTGTATTCCATATACCTATGTTATAGTTCTGGGTAAAAGGCGAATATAGATTTATATAAATAACTGAATCAGTATCTAGTTCATTACTTAATTTTAAGACAGGATAATTAAAATCAATATCATCATCCTCTGAATAATAACTCCATCCAGATACATGTTTTTCATAAACTGTTACATCATTTTGCTTCACAGGGACAAATATGGATACTGATGCGACTGTAGGATTATTTATTGATAAATATGAATCCTTTTCAATAGACCTCCCCTGTAAATCAATTGCTATCCACCACTTACTGGCATTAAGCCCTATTGCCAGAGTATTGCTGTTATTCCTATAGAATTTTCCTGATTCAAAAAAGACCCTGATTTCATCGAAATCAGAGCCTTCCTTCGCATCTTTAAAATACATCAGTTCGGTTATATTGTTTTTAAGTTCTTTTCTCGAGCCTGTCTTACTTAAATTACTAAATACATCTATGGCTAACAAAGAAATGACTGTAATGCAGACGAAAATATAAATAGCATTTATCCACTGTCTTTTTTTGTCTGATGTCATCTTCTTTCGCATGTTGCTTCTTATATCATTTTTTCGTAATCTAATACCCTCTGTTTTACAGCTGCACAGTTATCCTTGTTGCAGTATTCCAGTATGAATGGTGTATCAGGAGTATATTTTTTATATAGCCGCAGGAATTTTACCCAGTCTATATCGCCTTCTCCCACATTTCTGCCATATGCATCATTTACTTTCCTGTCTTTGCCATGAAAATATGCTACATGGTCTTTAAGGTATTTGAACATATCCTCTTCATCAGAATTAGCAAACAGGTTTGCAGGGTCAAGTAATATTTTCAGATTATCTCTTTCGCATTGCCAAATCAAATCCCTCGTTCTCTTTGCTGATGGCGTAAAATCAAGTATACAGGGTTCAAAAGCTATTGAAATGCCATATCTTTTCGCGATATCTAAAAGTTTTATCATGTTGGATTTAAAATAGTCGAAATCTTTTTCGTATGTATCAGCATTTATCCCTCTTCTTCCTGGGATAAATCCTGATTCAGTAGATACATATTTAATGTCATTATTCGCAGCTATCTGAATGTATCTTTCATATGCTTTAAAATTATCCTCCTGTTTCTGCGGGTCAGGTTCAAACAATGAGGAAAATGCTCCTATTGAAACTATTTCTATTGAATTATCCCTGAATGTCTTTACTATACTTGCTGCAAGTTCATCAGTAAGACCATCCATTGGTTTATAACCATTATATTGCCATATATTAATATTGCTGAACATAAAACACAATTCAGTTGTTTTAAAGCCGAATTTCTTTAGGTAATCTGCACACTCTTGCGGTGTGATATTTGGAAATCCTCTTGAGACCATTCCTATATCCATACAAATTCTCCTTCTAATCCTTTTTTGTTATATCACTGGGCTGGTTATCCGGTGTAATCCATCCTTTTTTATACAGAATGTTACGTACCGGCCTTAGAACGAAATAAATTATGAGAGTCTCTATTATTATTACTGCTGCTGTCTTCACGCTTCTTGCTACTAATAACTCGTCAATAGGTATTTTATAAAGGGTATAAAGCGCGATACTCATAAACAGGAAGTCACTTACAAGTGCTTTCGTCAGAACAGTTATTATAGTTCTTTTTGCAGTTATTTCCTTATTGTATAGGAAGAAGCCGTATATTAGGCCATTAGCCATAGCGACAATGGTTATTAGGGGTGAATATGGTCCTGTGGGAAACAGAAACCCTCCAAGTATATCTGCCATAACAGCAGATAAAGCTCCCCAGGCAGGCCCGAACAGTATTGATCCGAAAGCTATAGAAATAAATTCAACCCCTATCCTAATAAACTGAAGATTTATGGCTAGGAGTTTTGCCAGAATTA
Organism: Clostridiaceae bacterium; assembly: GCA_012729955.1. Taxonomy (GTDB): domain Bacteria; phylum Bacillota; class Clostridia; order DUPQ01; family DUPQ01; genus DUPQ01. The sequence continues at coordinate 3,129 of JAAYBX010000148.1, read as the reverse complement.
CTGTAAGAGCTGTTAATAATGATAATATCGCTATTCTCTTTGTGTTATTCAACGGACAGCACCTTTTATGCAGTACTCTTTAAGAAGGGCAAGGTATTTCCAGTAATTTTCCAGAGATACTCCTGGCGGTGTCTGATGGTCTACACTAGGTATATATCCTCCTGACTTCATAGCTGGCAGGAGCCTTTCGAATTCCTCTCTCATAGCCTCTTCAGAAACATCCATTACCATTTTGTCATATGCGCCAATAACAAGGAAATCAGGATAATACTGCCTTATCCTGTTGACATCTACCCCTGCTTTTCTTTCTAAAGGCAAAGCTCCTCTGATACCTGCTCTTTGAAGCCATGGAATCATTCCTTCAAGCTGTCCATCAGTATCCACTAAAGGAATAGTGCCAAGGCTCTCGATATATGGAATAGTCTGCTTGTAGTAAGGAAGAAGGAATTCATCAAACATATCCTCAGACAGCATTGGCCCGAGGTTATATGACATATCTTCTGCAAATGTCATGAAATCTGGCTGAATAGCTTCGCTCATCTTTTCGAAAACATATTTTATATAATCCGCTTCATCCTGGTTCATACGGTGCATAAGTTCTGGGTTGTCATAAAATGCATATAGATGATCTTCTATCCCGAAAAGCGTTCTTGGAAACCAGAAGAATCCGTCCACGGTTATCCATACTACAAGATCCCCGTCATCATGCATTTTTTTGTATTTTACAGCATCATCTACTGCAGCCTGGACTTTATTCTTATCGTAAAGATATGGCTTTAATCTTTCATATGTTTCCATATCAGTTATCTTCCTTTTGTCTGCAGCCAGATTGCTGAACTCTCTTGACCTTGATCCTATCCAATACTGTTTCAGCCTATCCAACCCGAAAAATGTATGCTTGATATCTTCTTTATTTGGCATATCAGGAGCACCTTCAGAAATGAATCTTGCGATGGTCTTATCCCACCAGCCTGCCCATTCAATCATGGGAAGCCTGTCAACCGGCTTGAAATTCATTACATTGTGAAATCTTTCTCTTTGGTTCATATCAACACCTCAGTGGTTATATTATCAGCCTGCTATGATATAGTCAATTTATTTTGGCTGCAATATCTTTTCAAATTCCTCATATGGCATAGGCTGATAATAGTAATAGCCTTGGGCTATATCACATTCAAGTAATTTTAATATATCAGCCTGTTCTTTTGTTTCCACTCCTTCGCATATTATCTGCAAATCCATATTATGCGCAATATCAGTTATGCCTTTTATCATTTTTTTTGTTTTGCTGTTTTCCAGGTTATATATCATGCTTTTATCAAGTTTAAGGAAATCAAGCATGAAGTTGGGCAAATCGGAAAATGAAGCATAACCTGTTCCGAAGTCATCCAATGAAATGGTAAAACCAAGTTCTTTAAGCTTATTAACTATCTCATTCATCATTTTCGCATTTTCCGCAATTAGACTCTCTGTTACTTCAATATTCAGATAATACGGCGGTACTTCATATTTTACCGTTAATGCAAATATCTGGTTACAGAAATCAATATTTGTAAAGTGTGATCTTGCAAAATTAACAGACACCGGAACAACTTTTTTCCCTTCCTGAAGGCTTTTTGCCAATAGCTGGCAAGCTTTTTCAAACATGTACATGTCAAATGCTATTATAGTTCCGCTCTTCTCAAAAACAGGTATATATTCACCTGGCCGGATAAGCCCGCGTCTCGGATTATACCATCTCGACAATATCTCGCCACCGCATATTCTGTTATCAAAAAGAGATATCTTAGGCTGTATGTAGATAAGGAATTCACCTTTCTCCATGCTTGCAAGAAATTCCTGCTGCATAAGATTTTCCTCTACAGTCATTATATGAATGGTCTCATCATAGAATCTGTATCTTATCTCGTCTTTCTCTTTTATAAACTGACGCGCTTGCAAGGATTTCTGCATAAGGATATCCATATTTACTTCTTCATATTTTGGAGTATAAATTCCAACACTCAGTACAATGGGGTATTCTATTTTTTTAAGTTCGAATTTTTCGTTAAGCCTGTTTATTGCCTGATTTATTCTTGCTGCCATTTCGGATTTTTCTGTAAACTGCAGTAAAAGTATAAAATCATCATTATTTGCTTTTGCAAGGAGTTCATTGTTGTATATTAGGTCATCGAGTATTATTGCTATATCTGTCTGCACTTTATCTGCTTCAGGATATCCGAATACTTCCCTTATGTGATTCAGGTTATTCACAACCAGATTAGCCATACAGTATGAACTTATATTAAATGAACTTATGGATACATCTGTAACAGACTTCAAACCTTTTATATTGGGATATCCTGTAAGCCTGTCAGTATTCATAAACAGGTCTTTCTGTTTTTTGTATTTGTAATAAGCAGTAAGTATTGTAACAGAGGTTACTGCTGCTAATATAAAAGCTGAGATAACGATCGTTATATATACCTTAGTGTCATCAGACATCTTCTCGTACTGAACAGCTTCGCTTGCAATAATCGAACTGATATCTTCTTCAGAAATAGTATCAATTGCACGGTTGATTAACGTGACTACCTCAAGCGGCATTCTTTTTGTGTATTGTATTGATATATCATGCCCGCTAAATTTTGCTAACTGCCTTGACAATATGAATCCAGTGCCTTCATGTACTCTTGATACAGCAATATCAGCTTGAAGATTAATGCCATACTGCAGAGCTTCTTCGAAATCATTGGTTAAAATATATTCAAATTTAAATCCTGTAAGTTCCTTTACCCGATCCAGAATCTGAACCACAACTCCTTCGTACTGTTTTTCAGAGCGATTATAGAATTCGAAAGGAAAACTTTTCCTGTCCAACGCGACGTAAATAACTGGGTAAGATGACACTATTGCTTTTTCTTCCTCTGTTAATACGAATACTTCCTCCTCAGCTGAGATGCTGCATAATGCTGGTATTGCAGTAAGAATACATATAATTATCAAGACAATAATATACTTCTTATTCATCCGCTCTCCCATGGTTAAGCCTGCAAACTTCATCACAGTCTTTTTTTATCACTTCAGCTTCTTTTATAAAACTTTTAAGGGTTTTAGAGACTGTTTTCTTAAATTTCTCAAATTCATCTT
>JAAYBX010000147.1 GCA_012729955.1 Clostridiaceae bacterium | reverse complement strand
TTGCAGGGAATTTGGTTCTATTCTGGATAAATGAACCGTTTCACCTGTTGAAGTCAGAGTGTAATGCATCTGTGTATCAAAGTATGCATAATGTGAGGTAGTAGTGGAGCTGTCAAAACCATCAACAGAAAATGGCACTTCAATTACAGCACTATTGGTGCTGGTAAGGCTTCTTCCTGTTTCTGTCGTTATTCTTATATCTGATACCTGATCCCATGAACCTGATACATCGGCAATATACTCCTCAGACTCATCAAGCTTATACATAACTGTACAGTTTGTAAATAAATCCCCTGTTAAGTTAACGGGGCCTGTAAGTTTTGCATCAAATCTGGATGTGTATGTCGTATCATTATACAAAAATGATGCACTTTTTCTTGGTACAGCAATATCTATTACAAGATCAGAAGCATCATTTCCTGCCTGAAGACCGTTGTACATATAGTACTTATATGAACCAGTTGAATTATATCTGTACTGCATTGTTGTGTTTTCGCCTTCGGTAATGCTGGATGTCAGATAGCTATGGGCAGTCATTGCGCTTACTGAATTTATAGTAACAGTAGTTAAATCGGAGTCAGGTGCATATGCTAACTTGTCTGTCGTACTTCCATCACTGTCATAATCATTAATATCAGTATACATATATATTGTCCTGTATGGGTAATATATACCATCATGCTGATAATATGCCGCAACTGGAAGTTTCCTTGTCTGTACTGTCGTAGTGGGTACAGCAGGTCCTACTTTGAATAAAAAATAACCTATTTGATTTCCATTTCTTCCCACATTATCATTGTATTTCAATGCATACAGAGTATTTCCGCCCCCAATATCCCTTACAGATAAATCGTATTCAATATTCTGAAATGCTGTACTTGGAGTATATCCCATGAATATATATGTGGAAGGCATAATTACATAATATTCAGGATTAATTATTTCAGCCGAATCGTATGAAAACCTAAAATTCAGTCGAAAAGTATCTCCTTTATTAAGAGTTATTGGACTTATCTCCTGCCAAGTCCTTGTAGCGAAGGAGCTTATAAGCGAGAAGGTATATGATGTTGTAGTTTGTGTCGGAATTGAACCAAGTTCACCTGCTTGTGCTGAAATTATTTTTGCAGTTATCTGTTCAGTCGATAAAACCTCATCTCTGTTAGTCATATATGCATACATTAAGTGAGCCCCATACAGGTAATGAGACAGCCTGTTGTATGTGACCTCCATCCATGTAATGGCATCAAGAGGATCAGTTAACTGGAATTCTTTTAGATCTGCATTAAAAGAAGCTTCATATATTGTTTCACCTCCCAGAAATGTCTTATATCTAACCGAAGCGGTGTTAGGATAATTACTGGTTAATGAAGAATCGAGATTAAATCTTATTTTGTCAGCATATAGCTTCTTTGCAAATGTATACTCTACCTTCAAATCGGTTACTGTCTGTTCTGTCTTATTATATATATATGAGAGATATGCCGTATTTCTTTCAACAGGAAGGATGTAATAACCGACATAAGGCGAATATGTATATGAGTTATATGCATATAAATAATCGGAGATATTGTATACTTTAATTTGCGCTCCGATAAGATAATAGTAATAATTTGAATATAAATAACTGCTATAGTTAGCATAATCAGCAAGAATAATATCCGTTCCATTCGCATTTGCTTTTATTTGAGGCCGTATTTTCTTTGAATATTCACCAGGCTCTGATACAGATATTTCAAGGTATATATTTTGGGAAAATGAATAATAAGAATTACCTGAAGTTAGTGAATGAGTATCCGGTAAAGTGTAAACCAATGCTTTGCCACTTCCAATAGTAGTACCGGATGCATTTATATAGCTATATGTCTCGTAATACTTAACTGAATACGCATCCGTTCCTGAACCTATGGTATAAGAAATACCCGCTTCGAATGGAGAAAAACTGCTTCCCTGGCCAAGTCCTGGAACTGATTGATCGGGAAGAGGAACTGTATACTCTATATAGTCATATGAGTAGTGGTAATTTCTGCTTGGTGAGTAATATACATAACTGTTGCATGGAGCATAATAATTATTCAGTCCGTCTCTGTAAACATATGTATTAAGGCTATTGGAAAAATACATTATATTATTGCTCAAAGTAGGATTATCAGATATAGTCACTGATACCTGCTTAGTATCAATAACAGTTTCCCCATCTCTGTATTGAGCAGATACAGTATAGGAAGTCTCATCAAGCTTGTAAGTAGGCTTTAAGGTAATATTAAAACCTATAGCTGTCATATCTGTCCTAAATCTATATGTAATAACTGAATTACCTTCTGCATCCGTAGTTTTTGTTACAGGATTAACAGCTATCAAAGTCGGAGCAAGGGTGGCATTAGAAGATGTAGGATAATATGTCACTTCTATGCCTTTTGGTACTGTTATAATCAGAATAGGATTAACCATATCCACTGATGTCAGACTAAAAGTCACATTATATGTATTGGTATCACTGATCGCGAATGCGCTTGCTGTATTTGGAGCAGTAAAAGACTGTTCCATTTCCATAGTCCCGGTTGTCGCAAAGACGGATAAAGAAGGAACCATGGATATTGTCAGCAGAAGAATTAATATTAATGAAAGAATTCTTTTGTACGAAAATGTCATTGTTATAGCAGGAACATTCTTTTTTGCTCTACAATAGTGAATACAGTTATGCATTTTATACCCCCATTTATGCCAATTAGCATAATACTGACAAGATAAGATAATATTACAATTCAAGGCATAAAAATGTCAAGTAAAAGGGCATTAATAGGACATTGTCCTATATATTAATATTAATAATAATTATTTTTATTTAACAATTTCCCGCATATACATATTTAAGATATTTACCTGCTTGCTTAACAAGATTATATATCTGTTCTGGAGATGTAGGTTCCTTATCGGAAAATTTATACCTTGGATAAAATGCAGTAATATGATACGGGATTTCTTCATTAATACTTGCAATCCATCTGCTCGCATTTACTATTTCCCCAACAGAATCATTTTCATCCGGTATAACTAAGGTTGTAATTTCAACATGACATTTACTTGAAGCATTAGCAATAGTACTTTTTACAGTTTCCAAATCCCCTCCTATTTTCCTATAGAAGCTGTCATTAAATGCTTTAAGGTCGATATTCATTGCATCTATATATGGAAGAAGGCTATTCAAAGGTTCAGAACATACATATCCGTTTGTTACAAGTATATTTTTAAGTCCTTTCTTATGAGCCAGAATAGAACAGTCCATAACGTACTCATAGGAAATCAGAGGTTCATTGTATGTATAAGCAATCCCTATATTATTTTTATTCCTCATAGACAAAGCCATATTAACTAAAAAATCCGGTGGTGTATAATATGTCTTAACTTCATTATCGTCTGCCATGGATATTTCATGATTCTGGCAGAACGGACACTTAAGATTGCATCCGTAACTGCCTACAGACAGTATCATGCTTTTTGGATGGAACCTGTATAAAGGTTTTTTTTCAATTGGGTCAAGCGCTATGGAAGTAAGTTTGGCATAGTTTCTGCATATTATCTCATTATCTTTATTCATCCTGGCATGACATAATCCGATCTGCCCTTCAGAAAGCATACATCCATGAGGACATATCATACATTTGACCTTCATTTATGCCTTACTACCTCAAATCTTTCCATCTCAAATTTTTCATCGTTTCCTATACCTGCTTTTCTAAGAGCTATATCTACCTGCTGCTCAACAGTATCCACACCTTCCAGATTGGGAAGAAGTAATCCTCTTCTGAATCCTGCTGTGACAATAACCCCATACTTCTTAACATCCAATTGATTAATTCCGCTAATTCTTTCAGCAGCTTTTAGAACGTCAACACTGTATTCCAGTTTATCTAGTTCGTTTTCACGTACAGGATAAAATCTGGGGTCATGAGAACAGGAACTGACTGCATTTCTTAATATCTCCTCTGCTATACTGCTTGTAACAGGTGAAATTGTACCTATGCAGCCTCTTAATTCACCATTTTTCTTTAAAGTTACGAAAACTCCAGCACGTTGGGTCATAAGCTCATCTGGCAGATTATGCGGTAATTGAGCTATCCTCTTGTTCCTTACATAATGTTCAACAGATAATTTTGCTAAAGCTACATACTCATCAGAAGAATCCTTTTTATATAAAGTATCATTTTTACATGTTTCTTTGACAATGTATGAAGCTACAGCATATCCTACGCCAAAAGTATCTTCATGAGATAAAAGTCTTGGTTCTATTTCTTTATTATCTAGCGCACCTGCCATTATTATGAATGTGCGGTGCCCGCATTCTGCTGCTTTTTCCAAAAAGTCTTCTGAAAAGTCCATGAACTTTGCAAAATCTCCTTTTGCCATTGCCTCTGTTATTTTCTCATCATATTGTTCGCCTTGTTTTGAATAGCCATATGGTCCATTGGCTTTTAGTTTATGTGAAAGATCACCGCTTGCAATAAAAACAATTCGTCTGTTGAGTAATTCTGAAACCTGTGAAACGCACATCCCAAGCTTATAGTGAGTTTCGAAAGGAAGATGGGAGATTCCCATTCTTACTAGCATATAATCTGTATATACCTCATTAAGAAAAACCAGAGGTATTACGCTCGCATGGTCCATTGATGGCTCTTCATAACCTCTTGTTCCTGCAGGAATATCCTGTTTTTGTATAACCTCAGTAAGTTTATCTATAAACTCCTTGTCATATTTACTACAAACTGCAATTGATTCTGCTCCGAATCTTGACATGTCTGATTCGAAGCAATCATCATCTGATATATGCAGATAATCAGAATACATGGCACAATGCGATGAAGCTAGCACAATTGTGTCTGGTTTTAGCTGTGCTATGATTCTACATGCCTCTTGGTATGATTTTATTGTTTTCTGTATCTTTTTCTCTTCGCCTTTTCCTATCTGAGAAAGGATAATAGGAGGATGCGGAAATATGAATGCTGCTACTACTGACATAGTACACCTCCTCTTAATTTCTAATCACTCTTAGATTATATCACATTAATGTTTACTTCAGGCAATGTCTGAATAAAATGCTATTCCATTCTTTCCGTTCTTTTTAACATGGAATAATGCATCATCTGCTATCTTTAAAAGCTCATCCTGATCCTGTCCATCATCAGGGCACATTGCCGCTCCTATGCTTATTGTAAGTTTATACAAACCGTCTTCTTCCTTTGAAGAATCCACATATTTTTTAAAGTTTTCAAGCGTACCTCTGTAATCCATTGCATCACAACCAAACAATATTGCAAACTCATCTCCGCCGAAACGAGCTACAAAACCTTTATCTTCAAAAAAATCTGATGATCTTTTTGCAATCTGTTTCAGAGCCTTGTCACCGGCATCGTGGCCATATGTGTCATTAATCCTTTTGAATCCATCTATGTCAAAAATGGCGACTATAAATTTTTGCTCATTTACTTTTAAGCCATCAATTCTTCCCTTGAAACTCTCATGAAAATATCTTCTGTTAGGAATACCGGTCAGCATGTCGTGTGTCGCAAGATAATCAAGTTTCTCTCTGAGGTTGGTTATCTCAGTTATATCTTTCATTGTGGATATAAGTGCATTTTTATCGTTTATCTTTATTCTATTTGCAGAGAAAAGTGTTTTTACCCTGCTTCCGTCTTTACGGATAAATTCATTTTCAATTCCGGATATATTACCGCGATATGTTACCAGATTAATCAGTTCCTCTCTTCTTGATTCAGAAGTGTAGAATTTCAATTCCAGCACTGATCTGCCGATAACCTCTTCTCTTGTATAACCCAATAACTCGAGCATTTCCCTATTGACTTCCAGAATGGTCCCTGTATCAGCTTCTGTTATCAATGACGCATATGGAGCATGATGAAAAATAGTGTTAAATTTTTCTTCGCTTATCGTAACATCATTTAAAAGACGCCTGGAAACAAGCATTGAAAGATTTATCATTAGATACATAAGTACTATCATGTTGACTATAAAGTAAATATTCTCGTGTATTGACTGAGTAAACAAGTCCTGATTTTCTGATTTTTCGATTATTTTCATTATTGTCCTGTATGTATTCAATAGAATCAATAAAGATATATTTGATATGAATACATATGAAATACCCTTATTGCATGTCTTGATTTTGAATATAAAAAGGTATAAAGCTTGACAAAAAATGGATATATATGTAGTATTTATCAGTATTATCCTGTATGTCAGGCTTGGATTAATGTAGGTGAAGTACATAAGAAGTAATGACGATGCAATCACTATAAATATATTATGCCAATATGGTGCTTTGACCTTAAAGAAAATAACTAATCCAGCATAAAATAAGCAGAATGCCGTAATATTCAAGAAATTTCCTATGATTATTGAGAAAAAATCCGGTATCATATCTCTTAAAGCAATAAGAGTATACCCTGCGAAACCGCAGAGCATCATGGCCATCCAGTAGTTTAATCCTTTATATCTATTTCTATGCTGAATCCATTCCTGTGTAAGAATAACGAAACAGACAAAGAAAACCATTGTCTGTATTCCGAAAATCATACGCATATCCATACATCTACCCCGCAAATAATTAATTCTATCCATATAATTATACACTATTTAAAGAAATAGAAAATAAATATATGTGAATACACACAAATCCATCACTTTTCAGTGCAATAATTAAAAAAGTTATATTCAAACATGGTATAATGATTTTTAATGTGTTATAACACGGACATGGAGGACGAATGAAAAAAAGAAGATCAATAATAATTTTAGTCACTTTATTAGTAATGGCTACATTTATTTTTTCTGGATGCAACAGCGAAAATCAGAATTTCACTTTCAGCAGAGATATCGACAACAACGGTTACTGGCGCGGAGTTAAAGCCCTAAACTATGTGGAACTTGGCAATTATATGGGCATGACAATACCCAAAGACAGGCACACTGTTACAGACGAAGATATTCTCTCGAATATTGACTCCCTACTTGCAGAACATAAGGTTAAGAATAATATTACTGACAGAGCTGTTGCTTATGGTGATACGCTTAACATAGATTACATAGGCAGGGTTGATGGGATAGCTTTCGAAGGTGGTTCTACGGGAGGTACTGGTACTGAGGTAACAATCGGTGTTACAAATTATATCGATGATTTCCTTGAACAGCTGGTAGGGCATATTCCTGGAGAAACCTTTGATATCGAAGTAACATTTCCAGAGGATTATGGCAAGGATGAGCTTAACGGAAAAGATGCAGTGTTCACAATAACTATTAATCATATAGTAGAATCTGTACTTCCAGAACTTACAGATGATTTTATTAATGCGACATTCAGCGAAACAAACGGATGGACAAATATCGATCAGATGAAAGCTGACTTATATGTGCAGATACAGAATGTCAAGATATCAGAATATATTCAGGAATATCTTGAAGCTAACAGCACTGTAAAAGAAATACCGCAGGTAATATTAGACTTCCAGGATAATGCTGTGATCAAATATTATCAGGATTATGCAGACTATTATCAGATTACTCTTGATGAATTCCTGCAGCAATATGTGAATGTTGAAAATCAGGAAGCGCTTTTAGAGCAATATAAAGAAGATAATGCCAAGGTTGCCAAAACACATCTCATTATGCAGGCAGTTGCAGAAGATGCCAATATAAAAGCCACAGCAGATGATGTTGCGGAATATTTTGCTAACTACATGGAAACAAGCGATTATACGGAATATGAAAATATTTACGGATTGAATTATCTTAAACTGACAGCATTAGTGCAGATGGTAATTGACCATATACAATCTAGCGCTATCCTAGAGTAAGCTCATCAGAATAATTAATACTTAAAAGAAAGCACTGCTTTCTTTTTTTATATTCATATATGTGTTATATATCTCAATACTCTATTATAAGTTATTAACTGTAAGCTAATTACCCGTATAGAATCATATAAAGCAGAAAGAGTATATATCCGCATCTTTCATCCGAATTTCCATTACTACGCTTCTGCCGACGAAATCTGTAATATTTGAATGCTTGAAATCCACTATACGGTCTGTACTGTCTCCAAAAATCTCATCACTTTCAATAGTCCTTCCTTCCTCTGTCCGAAGTGTAAAATACAGATACCCTATAGCAGAAGTGGAAAAGTTGATATGCATACAATCCCCTTCAAAGATAAATGGTTTTGTTACCAGTATCTTTTCATCATAACCTGCATGCCGAGATATGAACCCGTCAAGGCGGATAGTATACCTCCATAATTGTGCTGGAATATTACTCCAGTGATTACTGAATGAAAACAGTGACAATTCGTTATCGGTGCCAGGGTAGCTTCCATAAGTCTCTGCGACACCAAGAGCTGGATAACAGTCCCCATATACCCAGTTATATGGCTCTTCCGGTCCTGGACGCATAAATGCTTCATCAGTGCGATTCCATTTCATGCCGTCACGGGAGCACATGAATACACAGTCTGTGACCGCAAGTCCGAATCGAGGTTCTGTCCTCATTCGTTCGAGTCTTTTTTCTTTGCCGCAAAGCCTGTCAAAATTGCTGTTCCATTGAGGTCTTTCGACATATCTGCTTGGAAATCCTATAAAAATGTGGTCAGCTCGATAGTACTTTTGCACAACATTAGTATAAAGTGGATAATCATCTCCTCCCATAAAATCAAGTAATTCAGGAGTTGTCCATTCGTGAAAATCCTTTGAAATCATTACCCGGATATCTCTGACAGGTTTACAGTTTTCCCTGTTGTGATAATCTCTTATATAAGCATAATATCTGCAAGTATATTGATCCCAAACAACAGTATTCAAAGTATCAAATGCGCCTACATCGGACATAATCCATGCCTTTCGAAAATGAATCCCATCAGGACTGGTAAAACACCATAATACATTTTTATTTTTTGCATGTTCAGATTTAATTGAACAGATGCCTTTATAAAGCTCATTCGAACCCTCATTCTGATTTGGATCTCGAATTACCATGAAATTATCAAATATTGCAGTATTAGGATCAAGAATTATATTGTTTCTCGTTGAGCCGTTATATTCACATATACCTAGTTCAGGTTTGATCCAATGGACACCATCAGTACTTTCAGCATAACAAACGCATATGCCTGGTCTTTTAAAATTCCATCCCAGATAGTACATTCGGTAAAGCCCGTTACTGTCCTTGAAAAAATTGTGGTAGTCACAACAGTCACCTTCCCATGGCTCATCATGCGTTATTGCTAATTCACGGCGTATGCTTTCGTGAAGCTTTTTTGATGCTGTAGTCTTTTTTGTATCAATAAGTGTGTCATCCCAAAATACTTCAAGTCGCTTTTTGATATTAATTGGAGACATAATGCAACTTGCAGCTCTTGGTTCACGTAAACTGACAAGGTATCGGAATCTTTGCTGAGAAGGCAGATCATTTCTTTTCTCTTTTTTAATAAAACCTTTATCAAATTCAGAAGATGCATCTGTATCAATCTCATAAACTTTGTTTTCTACAAATCTTCCTGACTCAATGTATCCATCAGATAATTCCATCACTTGCAATGCAGGAATATACATATCATCAGAAGTCCTTACGTCATATCTCTTTGCTTGCACAAATCCGAATCTTCTGTAATAATCGGGATCTCCGTAAATGAATATAGCTTTAAATCCCATTTCTTTTGCTTTTAAAACTGTATATTCTATGAGTTTTCTCCCAACTCCCATATTTTGAAATTCAGGAAGGACAGATATAGGGCCAAAAGTCAGTACTTCATATTGTTCTGAATTATCTTTTATAACCTGTGACTTCATATACGCTATATTACCTATAATCCTGCCATTATATATTGCAACCATATCTAACTGGTGAATAAAACCTGAATCATTCCTCATTTTATGTATAAGGTAATGCTCATCACATCCAGGTACATGATGGTTCCAAAAAGCTTCTCTCGTTACTTCCTCTACAATCCTGTAATCCTCAGGTTTTTCCTGCCTTATTAATATATCCATTTACTTATCTTCCTCTTTCTTATTCAACTTAAGCTTAATATCCATACTATCAGCTAGATGCATTAACATATCTTTTAACATATCTGCTTTCTGCTTGATTGACATCCCAACATTATTCCCGCTTTCAAAATCATATATAATCTTCTGTATTTCTTTAATATCCAGCAGATTTACAGCCATACAGTAGAAGCTTTTCTTTCTGCCATCGTCGTAATTGTCCAACAGATATGCAAGCATTCTTTCTTTTAACTCCAGCATTGATACATAATTATCCATTCCTGAAATTCTGGCTTTTTCCATATCCTTTATCTGATTACGATGCGTTATGAAAGAATCATACTTTTCCATATCTGATAATTTATCACAAGGGAAAATATTGCACATAAAACAGTATTCCAAACCTTTTTCCATTCCGCATCTTGCGATTTTACAGGATTGGTTTCCTTCACCGCCTCCGCATCCAGGACAGTAACCGCCTATATGCATCACGCATATAGCGCAATTAAGACCGCAAAGAGAGAATTTTAGATTTTTTCTGACAAAGTTTTTCATATCTCACCAATATTATGTTTATACAATGATATCATGATGAGGCAGGCAGTTAAATACCTTAACTAATAAATCAGATTATGTTTTAAGAAAGGAAATACCTTCTCATATATGTAAAATATATAAAGGTCATGAATTGCCACCAGGTGTATGCTATTTATTCAGCTCGCGTATAACCTTACATGGATTGCCCACAGCTAAACTGTTCGGAGGTATATCTTTTGTTACAACGCTTCCAGCTCCTATTACGCTGTTTGCTCCGATGGTAACACCTGGTAAGATTAGCGCTCCGGTGCTTATCCAGACATTATCACCAATATTAACCGGATATGTATATTCCAGCCCTTGGATTCTCTGTTCAACATCCATTGCATGCTCTTCAGTTATGATGCAGACATTTGGAGCAATGAACACATTATTCCCTATTGTTATCTTACCGCTGTCCATAAGTTTGCAGTTAACATTTAGAAAGAAATTATCTCCTACTTCAGTATTATATCCATATGTGCAGAAAAGAGGCTGCTCAACTACACAATTCTCCCCTGTTTTGCCTAATATCTCACGTATAGCTTTTTTCTTTGCTTCCCTGTCTAATGGATGTATTTTATTATACTCATATAATTTTCTGACAGTGATATCACGGTCTGCAACAAGTTCTGGATCTCCAGGCTGATATAGTATACCCGCATGTGATTTTTCTTTTTCAGTCATATCAGTTTAAACCTCATATAATCATATTTATTGATACATTATACTATTGAACTCATAAGCGTTCAATCCTTTTAGTATTCTGGAGTTTTTTAGATAACTATATGCTCTTTTTGATTGAATCCTAAAAATCTGGCAGATATATATCCAGGGAATATATATGTTTCATCGTTAAGTAATCATGATGATCCTGTTTAGTGTATCATTTATAATGTTTTTCTGATACATTACCTCATCTGGTACAGATTTCGCATTAATGGT
>JAAYBX010000146.1 GCA_012729955.1 Clostridiaceae bacterium | reverse complement strand
GGAACAGATATTAATGCCGGATACACATTCTTATCAGGTATAGAAAAACAGGACGAATGGGTATACAGACATGTAACTTTTAATGAAGATGAATATATTCGAAATCTTGAATATCTTTCGAAAATATCTGATTTATGCAGACAAGAGGAGATAGAGCTGGTTTTCTTTATCGCACCTTCATTTTCCAGAGTAGAGCCTTCTTATCTTAACAGGCTTTCCTTGGATATATCGGCTTTGGGGTATGCAAATTATTCAGACCATAATATTCTTTATCCTCAAGATAACATAGATAAAAGCAGTCATTTTTTCGATATACTGCATTTCAACTGTTATGGTGCTAAAAAATATTCTGAATTTCTTTCAGAGCTTTTCGTATCAGATTACGGATTAAGTGAAACAGAAGGTGAAAATACCGCTCTTTGGCAAGCAAGAGCAGATAACTTTTTGTATATGCTTATGCAGTAGCTGGTTTTTTCTTTATATATATAAGCTTTATGTTATTTTTATTTATCGATTTAACATCAAATTTCTTTAATGATGACACGAATGGAGTCAGCTTGCTGAAACCGTAATTCCTTACATCAAAATCAGGAAATCTCTTGGATATTATGTTGCCGATGTCAGAAAGGGGGCTCCAGCCGTCATCGTCTGATATATCATCAGCTATAGTTTCAATAGCCTTTATGACACTTTCAAGAGGCGTGATGGAATCCTGCATGTCTTTCTGTTTTCCGTTGTTTTCTTCCTGGCCTAGAATTTCCAGATACTTGAACTGGTTGCATGACGCTATGAACGGAGAAGGGGTTTTCTTTTCTCCCATACCCACAACATACATGCCTGCTTCACGGAGCCTGGATACAAGCCTGGTAAAATCCGAGTCGGAAGATACTATGCAGAATCCCTCTACATTGTCGCAATAAAGTATATCCATTGCATCAATGATCATAGCAGAGTCAGTTGCATTCTTTCCTGTTGTATACCCGTACTGCTGTATCGGGGTAATTGAATAATCTAAAAGCACTTTTTTCCAGGACCCTAAGTCCGGTCTTGTCCAGTCTCCGTATATTCTTTTGTATGTAATTATTCCTGATTTTGCCAGCTCATCAAAAATATATTTTATGTATTTGTCTGATACATTATCAGCATCTATTAGCACAGCGAATCTTTTATCTTCATTCATTTTATTTACCTCATATATATGATAACATATCCCGATGATATTTTCTTCCTATATATTATATAACGATTCTCATCTGTTTTAATATCCTGCAGACTAACATATTCAGAATAATGAACTGTCCTCAAAATACCCCATATTTATATATGATTGTCTTTTTAACTATGAATATTTATACATAGTTGTTCAAAAAAAATTTACTGTATGCTATTTTTGTCTTTATATATTCAGGTATACAAGAGGGGGAGACAAATTTCTGGAAAAATTTTTTACTGAGACTAACACTGTCCTCATATAAGGACAGCTTTATGAATTTTGTATTTATTTTTCATAAAGTGCCTTGACTGTATAGTTTAATAATATATTATTAATATCAAGTACTATAAAAGAAGGTTGTAAGGGGGAGATTTATTAGCCGTATTGAGAAGCATTTGTTTTGCTTTTATAGTATTTGCTAAGGAAGAAGAGGGGCATTGGATGAGGGGGAAAAACCAGACACTAAGCAGTAAAAGCAGGCTTTTGGAACTGATTAAACTTCTTTATGAACAGACTGATGAAGACCATCAGTTTACAACAAATGACATACTTGAGCATATGAGCAAAAAAGGGATGGTCACGAACCGTAAGACCGTCAAAGCTGATATTGATTTACTTAATCAATATGGGATAGATATAATTGTTACTCACGGTATGAGTAACAGTTTTTTTATGGGTGAAAGAGTATTCCAGATACCAGAAATAAAGATGCTCATGGATTCTGTTATATCTTCAAAAGCAATAACTGAGCATAAGAGCACGGTTCTTTTGAATAAGCTCAAAAGTCTTGTATCTGTTCATCAGGCGGAAGAATTATCCGACAGGATATGCTTCCGTACAGGAATAAAGAGCAGTAATGAAAATATATACTACACAGTGGATGCCATACATAACGCAATAAGATTAAAAAAGAAGATACAGTTCAGGAAATACGATTATTCGGTTACTAAGGAAAGAATATACAGGGATAATGGTAAGGTTAATGTCGTAAGCCCGTATGAGCTCGTATGGTATGAGGATAAGTACTATTTAATCGGGTATTTTGAGGATATAAAAGGCGTCTCTAATTTCCGGGTGGATAATATCGAGACACCAACTATTATGCCAGATGATGCTATTCCCATACCTTTGTGGTTTGATATGGGTGAATATGTTATATCAATGTTCAGGATGTATGCAGGTCCTGTAACCGAAGTGGAATTAAAATGCGATAACAGCCTTATGAGGGTAATAATCGACAGATTCGGTAAGGAAATACCTACATCGGTTATGGATTCGCAGAATTTCAGAACACAGGTAAATGTCGCATTAAGTCCGATTTTTTACAGCTGGATATTCCAATTCAGAGGGATGATAAAGATAATCGCACCAAAACGCGTCAGAGATGAGTATACAAAGATGCTGAAACAGAATCTTAGTTCAGAACAGCCAGCCAAGGAGGCTATTAAATAGTGGATATTGTGAAAGAAGATATTATCAAGTTATTGGATCGCAAGAACAGGCCGCTCACCATTGATGAGCTGTTTTCATGTGATTACCTATCTTATGCGGAAAAGCCGCAGATATATTTCGCATTGGAATCCCTCACTATTCAGGGATTCATACAAAAAGACTATATTAATCAGGATCTGGTTGTATATTATACATAATCAGGTCAGAATCTGAAATAGATAAAAGGATTGTAAGAAGAGCTTATAATAAATGCAATGCATAATGCAAGCAGTATGATATAGCATATATCTGTTAGTATGTTCAAAATTCTGCTGTCTTTTTTTATGAATACATTTTTATGAGTCTTTATGATCGGGAAAGCGGAAAGAATAGCAATTGGTATGAAAACAAAGCCTTTCATGACTGATATGTCTGCGCTTAAAAGTACAGACCAGTCTGTAAATTTATATGAAAACATAGTTTTTAATATGCTTAATAACTGTAAAGTATCAGTTATGCTGAATATTACCCAGCCTATTGTGACTACAAGTATTGTATAAATCCACCTTATAACTTCGGGGATTTTTTTGAAGATCCTGTTAAGTATTAGTTTTTCCAGTATGAGCCATATTGCATAATACAGTCCCCATATTATAAAGTTCCATTCAGCACCATGCCATAATCCGGTAAGCAGCCAGACAATCAGTATATTTAATAACCATCTTGATGGGTTAACCCGGCTTCCGCCTAAAGGTATGTATACATAATCTTTGAACCATGAAGATAAACTTATATGCCACCTTCTCCAGAAATCCGTTATGGATAAAGACATATATGGATAATTGAAGTTTTCCAAAAAGTGAAAACCGAATATCCCTCCTAATCCTATGGCCATGTCAGAATAACCGGAAAAATCGAAGTATATCTGTAATCCATAACACAATGCTGCAAGCCAGAGGCTTAAAGAACCAGCTGCTTCAAAAGAAGCAGAGGATTCATTCAGAGAGTATATATGTGATGCAACTGCTCCGACACTATTGGCTAAGAGGACTTTTTTTGCTAATCCGGTTATGAATCTTCTAAAACCGTATATGATATCATCGCAGTTTTCCTTACGGTCTGTAATTTCATGTTCTATTGTTTTGTATCGTACAATCGGACCTGCTATAAGCTGAGGGAAAAAACTGACATAAAGGGCAAAATGCAGTATATTCTTTTGGACGGATATCTCATTACGGTATAAATCGATAATATATGATAAGATCTGGAAAGTATAAAAGCTTATCCCTATGGGCAGCAGTATTGTATTAAGCCTGATCGATGAATTGAAGAGGCTGTCTATGCTGTCAGTGAAGAAATTCAGATATTTGAAGGAAAAAAGAAAACCTGTAAATATAGTTATGGATAGAACCAGAAAGAGTTTTGCATATTTCCTGTTATTACGGTTATGATAAATCAATAAGCCGGATAAGTATGCAATTAAGATTGATGCAGCCAGAAGGATTATATACTTTGGTTCTCCCCATGAATAAAACACAAGCGAAAAAATTAAAAGTACAGTATTTCTCCATACCCTGTTATTAACTGCAAAATATGCGATTACCACAAGCGGTATGAAAAAGTAGAGGAATGTCAGAGAAGAAAAAAGCATTTATTCGTCTCCCTCTATATAGAAATCCTTAAAGGAGAAGAAGTCAATATTACCTATAAGCAGCACTTTGTCGATATCATTGTTTTTTACATACTTAGAAAAACTAAAAGGACTATTCATGTAATGCTCGTAATATCTTAGGTCAACACAGAATGTTTTGCCATAATGTGAAGCTATAAGCTTGACTATAGCATTATCATAGGATTCACCGATAACAAGGATATTACCACTAACACTGCCTGTATTGAATATAACTTCACCTGCATCATCACCATATACTGACCCATATCCTATTACTTCAAGGCTGTTGTCAAAAAAATCCTGTTGTTTACCGTAATCCTGTGCTTTCTCACCATTAATGAAAATATCCATTTTGGGGTAATCAAATTTGTACACAGACATAGTGTCAGACAATATGTCTTCAAATCCTGCAGTTTTTCTTCCTTGAAACTTAAGAGGGGAGGTAACTGTTTTTAATGGTTCAAGCGGTTTCAAGTCCTCATCCAAAAGTCTCAGCACATCAGTATATCCTTTATATGAACCTAGATAATTCCAATGATGGTCAGTTGCATAAAAGTATTCTTTGTATGTATTAAAGTCATTTACTTCAAAACCTGATATCCTGCTCATGTCAAGCATCAGCCTGTCTTTAATATATTCATAAAATCCAGCTTCCCCATTTCTTGTAAAGTCTATATCAGTATCCTTTTCGATATAATATACATAGAAATCCAAATCAGGATAATTCAGGAACAGATTATTGAAATTCTCTATCTTAAAGTCCAGCCAGTATACAGTTGACTG
>JAAYBX010000145.1 GCA_012729955.1 Clostridiaceae bacterium | reverse complement strand
TTCAAAGCGTTTATAATTATATACCCTGAAGAGCTCATGATATTTACCACGTATTACCGGATCATCCAGAAGGTTCAGGTCAAAAGACTTCCATAATTCATAACAGACCTGCCTGAATATGTCTTCAATTTGTGAAGTGTATTCAATATTATTATTTAAAAGTAAAGTCTTCAATGCTTCAGCTGCTGATGCATCATATTGTAAAATCGTATTATCAACATCGAATATAAGACATTTATATTTACTCAAGATCAAGTTCCGTTTCTTTTAAATCTGCACTGCTGTTTCCCGCCATTATAATAAATTTTCCAGGTTCAGTGACCCATTTCTTATCTTTCCAGAAAGCTAAGTCTCTTGGTTTTAAATTAAAGCAGACAGTTTTTTCCTCGCCAGGTTCCAATTCGACTTTCTTAAATCTTTTTAATTCCTTTGTGGGCCGAACCACTGAAGCTACACAGTCTTTTATGTACAGTTGTACTGTTTCTTCTCCTTTTACTTTACCCCTGTTTCTTACTGTGACAGCTATAGGGATTTCATCATTAACAGTATATTTCTGGTTTTCATTGTAATCTATTACTGGAGCAGATATATCAAAATCGGTGTAAGATAAGCCATAACCGAACGGATAAAGAGGTTCAACAGGGGATTTATAGTAACTAGGAGCTCTTCCTGGATAGTAACGGTTATAATGGCATTGAATCTGTCCGACGTTTCTTGGGATGGTAACAGGCAGTTTTGCTGAAGGGTTATTTTCGCCAAATAGTGTCATTGCTACAGCATTACCACATTCTTGTCCAAGATAGAAAGCAGTTAGGAATGCATCTGATTTTTCCTTCGCCCATAAAACTGAACTCGGCCTTCCATCGATTATAAGCAGAACCAGTTTTTTTGATGCTTTCCGTACTTTCTCAAACAGTAACTGCTGGTCTCCCTTTAAAGAAAGGTCATCTGTATCTTCATTTTCCATGCATGTTATCTCATTACCGCCAAGAACAAGTAAAGTAATATCTGCTTCTTTAGCCTTTCTGACGGCATCAGACATACTATAAGATGTTAAAGTATCTGATGCTTTATTATCTTTTGTGTAATCATCTTGATTGAGTGCCTGGCTGTATGTTACTTCAAAATTACCTTTTGCATAATTCTTTATCCCGTCCAGTACAGATATAAAGTATTTCGGTTTGTCAGTAGAATAGTTGCCAAGAAGCAGTCTGTCTGCGTTCGGCCCTATAACTGCCATCCTGTTTATGCTGTGTTTGTTTAATGGTAGCAGATTGTCTTTATTCTCTAAAAGTATAATGGACTTCAGAGCAGCTTTCAATGCAAGCAAATCATGTTTTTTGTCAAAGCAGACCTCATCTCGGTCATGTCTTGGTTTACCGAAGTACAAAGTTTTACCAGCCATGGAGACATGGTCAGTGCCGTCTGAGTCAGCATAACATTTCTCAAGCGATTCCTGTTTCGAATCAGCAGTCGAATCTTCAATAAGACCAAGCTCATACTTCTTTATAAGGACTCGAATAACAGATTTATTTATTGTATCTTCATTTATCCGGCCTTTCTCTACTGCATTTTTCAGCACTGGCCCGTATAATCTGTTTTCATTCCACGGAACCATCCATGCAAGCTCTGTATCTACACCCGCGTTCATAGCCATTACCGCGCTAGTTTCAGCGCAGTCAGATACGAACAAAGCAGTATGGAGTTTCCTTATATCTCCGTTATCGGAAACTACTATTCCGTCAAATCCGTACTCTTCACGAAGTATGTTCTGCAGAAGATACCTGTTACTGTGACAGGGGATTCCATTCAAACTATGGTGTGCAGGCATAACTGAACATACATGCCCTTCCTTTACAAGAGTTTCGAAAGGAAGAAGGTGTACCTCACGTAAGCTTCTTTCGGATATTTCCATAGCCGCTCCATTTAGTCCTCCAAGTGGTTCCCCATCAGCAACAAAATGTTTTGCTGTTGCGACTATATGATCTTTATCAAGATATTTTTCTCCAGTTCCCTGCAGTCCCAATGAAAAAGCAAGCCCGATTCTAGACACATGATATGGATCTTCTCCATATGCTTCCTGAATCCTGCCCCATCTGGGATCTCTCACCACAGCAACCATAGGTCCATAGCACTGATGTATTCCGCATGACCTGCATTCCTTAGCTATTACTGTAGCTATTTGTTCAATCAGCTGTGTGTCCCATGTGGATCCTAAAGCCAGAGCTTGAGGGAAAGATGTCGCATATGGGGTTACCGCTCCGTGAAGGCATTCACCCTGCTGCATATGCGGTATGGATAATCTTTCATTTCCATTTGGAAAAGATGCTGCCAGTTGGTGCAGTTTTTCATCAAGGGTCATATGGGTTAATTTGCCTTCTGCCCATTTTTCCGCTTTTATCCTTCTTTCCAGGTTGTATCTGTCCATTTGAACACCTCTTGCTCAACAATATTTTCTATATTAATGATTCTATCAAATAGAGTGGTTTTTAACAATGAATTACCGCTTTTTGATGTTGACTTTAGTTAATGGGTAACGGATAATAACCAAAGAAGGGTTGGAGGAGGCGAAAAATATGACAGAAGAGACCACTCATATATTAACCAACAAACCTGTACCAGATGATATAACGAAAAGACTTGATGAGCTAGCGTTTAACCAGCGCCTGCTTTTTTTTATAGTCGGAGACTTGTCCAAAGACAGCATGTACAGCCAGTCAGTTCTTGCGGTTACCGATAAGGGGCTATACTGTTTTGACAGGACATATGATGAAGGATATAAATTTGCTTCCCATGAGAGCATTGAGGATATAAAGATCAAACGGCTGTATGGTAATGCCATTATGGTGATATCTGCACAAAGCGAAGATCCTTATGACTTTTTCAGATTCACATATTCTGTCGCTAATCTGTGCGAAGCTGCAGCGGATTTTTCGAAACGTATTAAAAATGGTGAAGCCATAGACAGATCTATGGAAATGGTCATAGCAGTTTTTGAAAAACAGTTTTCCAGCTGTCCTAAATGCGGAAGGACCCTTGTTCGTCCAGGAGCAGCCTGCCTTAACTGCCAGCCAAAGGGTAAAATAGCTAAAAAGCTTATGAAGTATGTGATTCCTCAGAAGAAGCTTTTAATAATCTGTTTGATATTCTCCGTTATTACCACTGCTATGTCTTTAGTTCCGCCATATATAACAAAGATGATGGTGGATGATATAATCCCAAAGAATAACAGAAGCCTTTTAATTACTGTTGTTTTCGTATTGCTGGGTACCTATTTCATACAGTATGCGGTTGGCGCATTAAGATCTTATCTGTTAAGAGTGAGCGGGGACAGGATTGTAGCGGGATTAAGAAGCGACATATATGCAAAAGCCCAGTATCTTCCGATGAAGTTCTATGACAAAACATCTACCGGTTCCGTTATAACCAGAATAAGCAGTGACACTTCCACATTGCAATCTTTTACCTTAAGGATTACCCAGGAGGTAGTAGTTCAGTTTTTTCTGCTTATAGGTATAATCGTAATAATGTTCATAATGAATTGGAAACTGACTCTTCTCTCGCTCATACCTGTACCTTTAGTTGTTATAGGTTCCAGGATTTTTGGAAAAAAGATACTGCCATATTACAGAAGGATATGGCGTAAATGGTCTGCTGTATCTTCTATTCTGACAGACACAATACCCGGAGTAAGGGTAATAAAAGCATTCACCAACGAAAAAGGAGCGATTGACAAGTTTGACAGATATAACGAAGAATGGCTTAAAACAGACATTAAAGCTGCTAGAATAACCACTCTGTTTCCTCAGATAGTAAGTTTTTTTGTGACATGCGGTTCCTTGCTTATATGGAGTGTAGGCGGTAATCTGGTTATGAACACTCAGAGCGGATTAACATTAGGTCTTCTTGTATCCTTTATCTCATATACTTCCATGTTCTACGGGCCTGTAAACTTTTTTGCTAACTTCAACGATTCACTCCAAGCGGCTATAGCTGCTGCAGAAAGGGTATTTGATATAATTGATGCTGAACCGGAACCGGATTTCGGAAAAGGAATTCATCCTAAAAAACTTGTCGGCAAGATACAGTTTAGGAATGTTAATTTCTCTTTTGACCGTACAAAGATGACATTGAAGGATATAAATGTAGATATTGAGCCAGGTGATATTGTAGGAATCGTAGGAACCACTGGTTCAGGAAAATCCACGCTTATCAATCTTCTTATGCGATATTATGATAACTATGAAGGCCAGATTTTAGTGGATGGACAAGATATTAAGCAGATAGATATGGAGTTTTACAGAGCTCAGATGGGATATGTCCAGCAGGAGCCTATGATGTTTCATGACACGATATATAATAATATCGCTTATGGTAATAACAACATTCAGGTAGAACAGGTAATCAATGCTGCAAAAATAGCAAATGCCCACAACTTCATAATTAAGCTGCCAGATGCATATGATACAGTTTTAGGTGAAAGAGGAACAGGGCTGTCAGGAGGGGAAAGACAGCGTGTGTCTATTGCAAGAGCAGTACTGAGAAATCCAAGCATAATGATTTTTGACGAGGCTACAGCAGCAGTCGATTCTGAAACTGAGCTTTTAATACAGGAAGCTATTGAAAGACTTATAAAAGGGAGGACCACACTTATGATTGCCCACAGGCTGTCTACCCTTAGAAAAGCCAATAAGATACTTGTAGTGGATGAGGGGCAGATAATTGAAAGCGGATCTCCTGAAGAGCTTCTTGCAAAGAAAGGCAAATACTATAAGCTGATAGAGATACAGACAATGTCATCAAAACTGCAAAAAGCCAAAGAAGAGGAAAAGATAGAATAGGAGGAAAAGCTGTATGAAAGTACCATATATAGAAGGTGACAATGCGAAGATTGAAAGAGTAGACCTGACACATATGAATGTCATTATGTTTGATGGACAGAAATTCGATAACGTTGAACCAAGAAGGCTTTTCCCTATAAGCGGTCTGAGAAAATACATTACCCTTCTTGATAATGATGAAAAAGAAGTCGCGATTATAAGGAATCTGGACTCTTTAATGGATGATTCAAAAAAAGCAGTGGAACAATGTCTTAATGAATATTATCTCATACCCAAAATAACGAAAGTATATGAAGTAAAGGAAGTGTCAGGAAACATAAACATGCATGTACTGACAGATAAAGGAGAAAGAAAATTCGAGATATGGCACAGGTATAATGATATAAAAATAATACATGGTACCAGAATGCTGTTTAGGGATATGGCTGATAACAGATACGAGATAGAAGATATAGACAAGCTTGATAAATCCAGCAGAATAAAGCTTGGAACATTTATATGATATAATGTTAAACGGAGGGAAAAATGAAACTGATTTTAGCTATTGTAAATAATGATGACAGCGCTATTGCGGCATCGGCTCTTACTGAAGCCGGTTATTTCGTAACAAAACTTTCTACTACCGGAGGTTTTTTAATGGTAGGGAACACTACTTTGCTTATAGGCACTGAGGATGCGGAAACTGATAATGTGATAGATATACTCTCCAGATACTGTAAAACCCGTAAGCAGGCTGTTCCATCAACAGCAGCATTTGGAAACGGATTGTCAAATGAAAGCCTTGCTCCTGAAGTAACTGTTGGCGGTGCGGCTATATTCGTAATGAATGTGGAGAAAAACGTAAAAATATAACCTTACTTCTTGTCATTAACCTTTTTTTTTGAAGAGCCAGCAGGTATTGCTGGCTTTTTTGTAAATATCCAAATGAATATAAGGCCTACAAGCATACCCAATGCAGAAGATGCGGCATAAAGCACAATATATACCAATGCAGTATAATTGTAGTATATAAAAGCTGCTGGAATGAACAGCACTACAGGGAATAGTATGTAGAACCATCTGAACCTGTTAAATAATGCAAAAATAATACTTGCAACATATATAAGAGCAGGAAAACCTAAAAGCAGCATATAAATAGTAAAGCCTGAGAGGTTGGTTCCGATAAAAGCAGCAGGCAGCAGATTAAACATAAAAGCATAAAATGCAATATGAATTATATAGTGGTTCTTAAGTCTCGTCGATTTTTCCATATCAGTCAATTGGTCAAAATTCTTTTTCATAGATTGATTTTAAATGCAGCAGATATATATTGCAAGACGAAATGCTATGATGTTTCCTTTTATCAGGATTATATGATAAATTATATGGTAGGATTATATGGAGGTCCAGCCATGTGTGATACATTAGGATGCGTAGATACAAGGATACCGATTTTTGGCAAGAATAGCGACAGGTGTGTGGATGAACCGCAGTTGTTAGAATTTCATCCAAAAAAGAATAATTCTGAGAAGACTCTTATGGCGACATACATTGAAATTGATCAGGTACAGAGAACTAATGCAATCCTTATATCCCGTCCTTCATGGATGTATGGAGCAGAAATGGGATTAAACGAGTACGGTCTTGTTATTGGTAATGAAGCAGTATTTACAAAAGGAGGATATAACAAAACCGGATTGACAGGAATGGATCTTTTAAGATTAGCCTTAGAAAGAACATCAAATGCCAAACAGGCTTTGGAATTAATTATCACTTATCTTGAAAAATACGGTCAGGGAGGGAACTGCGCTTATGAGGGCACAAAGTACTATAACAATTCCTTCCTCATTATGGACAGGGACGAGCTTTATGTCCTTGAGACATATGATAAACAGTGGGCTTATCGTAAAAGCAAAAAAGACAGCATATCGAACAGGCTGAGTATAAGCAGTAACAGTGATGATTCCTCACAAAAGAAATGTGATTTTGCCCGGATACACACAGAACCGGTGTATACATATTTATGCGGGTCAGGATACAGAAGAGGCCGTACACAGTTATGTATTAATAACGAATGCGATTTTGAAGGATTTAAGAAAGCATTGAGGAGCCATAATAAAGTAAAAGACCCGTTTTCCTGCGGAACTGCAAACAGTGTCTGCATGCACGGAGGAGGTGTTGTTGACAATCAGACTACTGCTTCTTTGATAGTGCAGCTTTACCCTGTACCAGTAATATGGGCGACCTGTTCATCACTTCCATGTATATCTTTGTATAAGCCATATCTTTTTGGTGCAAAATCACCATTTGTTTACACATATCGTGATGAAAATCAAGGCAATGACAACACAACCTCCATCAAGTACTGGAAAGAAAGAGAAGCATTTAACAGAAGGATGCTTGGAAATCCTCCTCCTGATGAGTATTATGAGCAGATGGAAGCATTAGAGAATGAATGGAGAAGCCTTGTAATGTCTTCATATGATGATTCATCCGAAATGGAAAAAATATCGCTTTTAGCATATGAACAGGAAAAACAGTTTTTTGAAAAGATGGATAAGCTTATAGCAAAACAATCAAACCATACTTTATGCCATCTGGGTTTTTGGAAGAACAGGAATTTATAGATATTATCTTTTATTAATTTCTTTCCACTCTTCTTTTAAAATGGAGTAGCAGACTATATCCATCGGTTTGTTGTCATATGAAGGACGGGCTTTACGTAATGTGCCTTCCAGTTTAAAACCGCACTTTTCTATTACCCTCATAGAGCGTTTATTATGAGGATAATGGTCAACAGAAAGAAGATCAAGACCCATAACATCAAAAGCATACTTTTGTACAGCTTTAACAGCTTCAGTTGCAATGCCCAGTCCCCAGTAGTTGTAAGAGAGGGCATATCCAAGACATTTCGTTTTGATGAATTTTACTGATGAGCGTAAAGAGTCCAAATGCAGACCGATTGAGCCAATTACTTTATTGTTTCTTTTATAAACAATTGCCCATACATCATCATTTCTCATAAACATATTTAAAACAGCTTCAGATTCGCATATATTCTTATGCGGTGTCCAGCCCGCATTGGGTCCGACATTAGGATTACTTGCATATTCGTATAAATCCGTGATATCGTCGAATGTGAATTCACGAAGTATAAGCCTTTCAGTTTCAATAGTATCCAGCATCCGTACCTCCTAAAACCATATAGTATTTTTGCCGCTTTGAAGCGGTATTTCTGCATTTTCGTATTTAAATACAGCAGATATTTTCTTTGGTATCTCTATTTCAAACTTCCTTGATTTATCAATTGTATCATATCTTACCGATATTTTTCCGTGTCTGGAAGTAATATGGCCTTTTGCTTTATTCAGGTTTTCAATTTTTGCAGGCGAGATGATTATATCATCAAAACCTGCAGAGTCTTTTTTCTGCTTTATGCCAAGTATATACTCAAACAGAAAGCGAACAGATGCTCCAAACATAGGATGATTGTTAGAATCACCATTCCATCTCTCCCATAATGTAGTCGCACCATTTTTCATCATATTATAGAAAGAGGAAGTTTCATTATTAGTCATTAGTTTGAACACAAGATCTGATAACCCGTTCTCAAATAAAATTCTGTTCAAAATGTATGTACCGAAAATACCTGTATCGTATGTTAACAAAGACTCATATCTCTTTTTTATATTATCCAGCGTTCTATTATCTCCTAACCCGATATCAAAGGCAAAAGCATCCGCTCCTTGTATTCCGAATATGAATGTGTGCTCCAATTTGGACATATATGCATTTTTAAATGCTTTAGAATGGCTTTCTATCATTTTCTGAAGAAGCTCTGACTGGTCTTCCTTGCATAATATCTTGGCAATATCCTTTGCAATCATAAGCTGTTTTATGTACATAGCAGTGTTAACAAAACTTTCTGGTATATATGATGGATCCATTGTACACCATTCGCCAAGACACCAGCCTTTATCTTCCTCCCTTATTACTAGACCATTTTCACAGCGGCTCTCCATATATGAAAAATACCTTATCATCTTAGGGAAGAAGCGTAAAAGAATATTCTTATCTTTGTAATGCAGATAGTACTCATATGGGACTATAACAATTGCTCCTCCCCAGCCGGCAGGACCTCCGCCTCCTCCATTAAAAGGCGCAGTATGCTGGACATGGCCGCTGTCGATATCCTGGCAGTCAGATATATCCTCCAGCCACTTTTTGTATACATCCTTAACATCAAGACAATACATCGCGCTTTTACAGCAAAGCTGACCATCTCCTGTATATCCCAATCTTTCCCTGTGAGGGCAGTCAGAGGGAACACAACCGTGTATGTTTGTGAGCTGAGACTGAATATATGCTTTGTAATACCAATTCAGTATCCAGTTATCGCACGTAAATGAGGAGGTGTTTTTTACATTGGTATGTATGACATTACAGTATTCACAAGAAGCATTAGAAGTAACAGTAAAATACCTGAATCCCTGCCATGTGAATGCTGGATGATAAAACAATGTAACGCCATCTGTTTTGTAAATCATTGTACATTTCTGGCCTTTTGCTCCACCCATAGATATAAAATCCAGATTGTTGTCCTTATCAATCCTTTCAGCGCATTCAACAATCACTGTCTGACCTTTTTCATGACATTGGATTACTGGATAACCAGAAATATTTATACCTGTATCATATAGAAGACAATCGTCTTTTTTAGCA
>JAAYBX010000017.1 GCA_012729955.1 Clostridiaceae bacterium | reverse complement strand
TTAAGGAGCTTATATAGCCAAATGGAACAAAAGAAGAAAATAAGAATAAGCACGATGCAGATTATAGCGGTTGGTTTCGTGTTGATTATAATTATAGGAGCATTACTGCTTTCTCTTCCTGCTGCTTCAAAAGATAATATACGTATACCATTTTTAGATTCATTATTCACTGCTACATCAGCACTATGTGTTACCGGGCTGGTTATATATGATACATATACCCAATTCACATTATTCGGACAGCTTGTAATTCTGGTTCTTATACAGATAGGCGGATTAGGATTTATGAGTATGGCTGGCATGATATTTTTAATGATAGGAAAAAGGATAGGGCTTCGGGAAAGAGGGCTTTTGATGGAGACAATGAGTACTATACAGATTGGCGGAGTCGTCAAGCTCTTACGCAAGATAATCATCATAACCTTTTCCATAGAAATTATTGCTGCAGCTCTCTTATCCATCCGATTCATACCAGTTCTTGGAACAGCAGAGGGAATATATTATGGTATATTCCATTCAGTATCAGCATTCTGCAATGCTGGTTTTGATCTTATGGGCGTGTTCAGTCCCAAAAGCTCATTAGTCGGGTTTAATACGGATATTCTTGTAAATATAGTTGTAATGTCTTTGATAATTATCGGAGGTCTTGGTTTCATTGTATGGGATGATCTTATGAATAATAAGTTAAGATTTTCCAAATACAGACTTCATACAAAAATAGTCCTTATAGGTACTGCAGCGTTGATTATCATTCCTGCAATTATTTTCTATTTTCTTGAAAATAACAATACATTAGAAGGTATGACTTTTGGCCAAAAGATTTTAGCTTCAGTATTCCAGGTCATCACTCCCAGAACTGCGGGCTTTAATACTGTGGATACCGGAGCACTATCAGAAGGAGCTTCATTTTTAACTATTATACTGATGATAATCGGAGCTAATCCCGGCTCAACTGGAGGTGGAATAAAAGTTACCACATTGTTTGTTATTATACTTACAATAAAAGCATACATCACTCATGCACATGATTTGAATATAGGTGGAAAAAGGCTGGAAGACTATGTTCCAAGAAAAGCTTTCAGTATAACTGCAATATATTTAATACTTGCATCTTTTGCTTCCTTTTTGATAATGTCCACACAGTCTTTTGCTTTAAAAGACGCAATGTTTGAATCTGTTTCCGCAATCGGTACAGTAGGACTGTCAACAGGCATTACATCGGAGTTGAACATAGTATCGAAAATTGTGGTAATATTATTAATGTACTGCGGCAGGGTAGGAAGCTTAACTGTAATGTCAGCTTTTGCAGGAGATAAGGTTAAGCCGAATATAAGGAATATGGAAGAAAAGATAGTAATCGGTTAGGAGCGAAAATGAAATCAATTTTAATAATAGGAACAGGAAAATTTGGGAAAAGCCTGGCTTTAAAGATGGCTGAACTTGGGAACGAAGTAATGGTTGTGGATAAAGACGAAAATGAGCTGAGGGATATTTCGGAATATGTCACTTCTGCACAGGTGGCTGACTGCATGGATGAGAATGTGCTTAAATCTTTGGGAATCAATAATTTTAATATATGCTTTGTATGCATCGGTGATAATTTCCAGTCATCTCTGGAAATAACATCCCTACTAAAGGATAACGGAGCCAAATATGTAGTATCCAAAGCAGACAGGGATATACATGCGAAATTCCTGCTGAGAAATGGAGCCGATGAGATTATTTTCCCGGAAAAAGACATGGCGCACAGAGCAGCATACAGATTCAGCGCAAATCATATGTTTGACTATATACAGCTTTCTCCTGAGTATTCGATTTCTGAGATTGAAACTCCTGAAAGCTGGGTTGGAAAAACAATCTCCCAGGTTAATGTCAGATCAAATTACAATATTAACGTTCTTGCTTACAAAGAGAGCGGGAAAATATATCCTCTGTCAAATCCAAATTATCTTTTCAAAGAGAATACACATTTAGTCGTATCCGGTGCATGGAAAGATGTTGAGAAACTGAGCAAGTAATATTTAATTTATCATAAGCGAGGTTACTGCAGAACTGAGTTCAATCTGCAAATATGAAATGATCAAAAAAATATGTTGACACATATTTTTTTTAGTGTTAGCATAAGAAAAAATAAGGCGATGACAAGAAGAGTAATCTGGCAAGTTTTCAAAGAGAGTCCGTGAATGGTGTGATACGGGTAAAGCAACCCAAGATGAAGAACATCTTCGAGCCGCTGACCGAAAGCTTTTAGCTAGTAGGCTCAGACGGACCACGGTACGTTATAACCGTTAGGCATGTAAGTGCTGAATGAGCGGATCAGTAATGATCAATGTGGGTGGCACCGCGGAATGTTAACAGACCTTTCGTCCCTGGATAGTAATATTTAGGCGACGGAAGGTTTTTTGTTGCAAGAAAGGTGTTAACATGAAAAGATCAGAGTATTGCGGATTATTTAATGAAAGTTATGTAAACAGCCAGGTCACTGCGAACGGTTGGGTCTTGACCAAAAGAGACATGGGCGGAGTTATCTTCATTGACTTAAAAGACAGAGAGGGTGTTTTGCAGACAGTATTTGACGCAAATGATGTGCCTCATGAGGTTTTTTTACTTGCAGAACAGGTTAAACTGCAGTCTGTCGTTGAGATAAGCGGATATATAAAAATCAGAGGGGAAGAAACATATAATCCCAAAATCAGAACAGGTACTATAGAGCTTAAAGCTGAACAGATGACTATACTGTCTGAGTGCTCAAGCCTTCCTTTTGCTATGGATGATGAAGTCTGCGTTAAAGAAGAGCTCAGGCTTAAATACAGATATTTAGATATCAGAAGAAGCGGGATTTCTAATAACCTTCTGTTTCGGCACAAAGCTGTAAGCGTTATAAGGAGATATCTTGAGGATAAAGGTTTTATTGAAGTAGAGACTCCGATACTGACAAAATCCACTCCGGAAGGCGCAAGAGATTATCTTGTACCTAGCAGGGTTCATCCTAATAAATTCTATGCTCTACCTCAGTCGCCTCAGATATTCAAACAGCTGCTGATGGTAGGAGGAATGGACAGATATTACCAGATAGCCCGATGTTTCAGGGATGAAGACCTAAGAGCAGACAGACAGCCGGAATTTACTCAGGTTGATATGGAAATGAGTTTTGTAACTCAGGAAGACATACTGGAACATCTGGAAAAAATGTTCAAACATATTATGAAGCAGACAATACAGCTGGACATTCATGAACCTTTTATAAAGATGACATATAAAGAAGCAATGGACAGATACGGGACAGACAAACCGGACCTTAGGTTTGATTTAAGTATTAAGGATTTAACTGGAATAGCAAATCGTACGGATTTCTCAATTTTCAAAAAAGCTGAGACTGTACGCGCTATAAACTATAAAAGCGGAGCATCCATGACAAGAAGCGAAATAGAACAGCTTACAAAAGAAGCAGAGAGTTATGGTGCAAAAGGGATGGCTTGGATAGCTATACAGCCTGATGGTTCGATATATTCAATACTGACAAAATACATATCTAAAACAGATATGGACGAGATATTTAAGCTGACAGATGCAAAACCAGGGGACTTCATACTTTTCTGTGCAGATACGATAAAAAATGCAAGAAGGATACTTGGACAGTTAAGGCTGTATATTGCCAAATGCCTTGGTCTTATCGACATGTTTAAATTTTGTTTTGCGATTATTACAGACTTTCCTCTGTTTGAATATTCAGAAGAAGAACAAAGATATGTTGCAGCTCATCATCCGTTTACCTGTCCAAATCCTGAGGATATAGGATATATGCTTACAGATAAGGACCGTATAAGAGCATTAGCATATGATATAGTATTAAATGGAACTGAACTTGGCAGCGGTTCGATAAGGATACACGACAGCAATGTTCAGAAACTTATGTTTGAAGCGCTGGGGTTCACTCCAGAACAGATACAGTCAAAGTTCGGCTTCTTTGTTAAAGCATTCAGTTATGGGACTCCGCCACATGGAGGATTTGCATTTGGGCTGGACAGGCTTATCATGATACTGTCAGGAGCATCTTCTTTAAGGGATGTAATAGCATTTCCGAAAATAAAAGACGGATCCTGCTTAATGTCTGACACACCGGATACAGTAGAAGAGCATCAGCTCAAAATTTTGCATATATCATGCGAGGGACAGACTGATATGAACACAAAGAAACATAATATTCCGAAAATACCGATTGAAAAACTTTCCGTCCTTGCAAAGCTCACTTTGTCTGAAAAGGAAAAGAAGAATCTGGAAAAAGATATGACCGATATTATTGCATTTGCAGGGAATATTATGGATATAGACACTTCATCTGCAGATGAATCTATAATTGCAGACGAAGCAGTAAATGCCTTCAGGGAGGATATAGCGCTAAATGTAAATGACAGGGAAAATATGCTGTCGAATTCCAAGACTTTGGAAAACGGATATATTAAAGTACCTAAAGTAATAAGGAAGGAGGCATGATTATGAAAGATATATTAAAAATGGACATTATGACATTGCACAAGCACATAGCAAACAAAGAAATATCCTGTATGGAAATAACAGCAGCATATCTGCAAAACATAGAAAAAAAAGATGAAAAAATAAAGGCATATATTACAGTAACCAAAGAAGAAGCAGAAAAAAGAGCAAAATCCTTAGATGAACGGCTTTCTTTGAACAGCAATATCCCTCTTCTGTACGGAATACCTGGAGCATTGAAGGATAACATATGTACAAAAGGAATCCTGACCACATGCGCATCAAAAATGCTTTACGATTTTATTGCGCCATATGACGCGACTGTTTATGAAAAACTGAATGATAATGGAATGACTCTTCTTGGCAAACTTAACATGGATGAATTCGCAATGGGTTCCACAACGACTACATCATATTTCCATAAGACATATAACCCATATGATCTGTCAAAATCCTGCGGAGGGAGTTCAGGAGGATCTGCTGCAGCTGTCGCTTCAGAACAGACCCTGTTCGCTTTAGGCTCTGACACGGGCGGTTCGATCAGACAGCCTGCATCTTTTTGCAATGTTGTAGGCATGAAACCGACATACGGGACTGTATCCAGATATGGACTTATAGCTTTTGCTTCATCACTTGACCAGATAGGGCCTATGACAAGAACAGTATATGATAATGCTCTGGTTCTTGATGCCATATCAGGATATGACAAAAAGGATTCCACTTCTGTTATGAAACCTTCAGGGTCCTATACTGATGATATAGGTAAGGACATTAAAAATATGAAGATGGGAGTAATCAGACAGTTTGCTGCAAAAAAAATTAACAGTCAGGTTGTTAATACTGTAAATGAAGCTATAAACTGGTATGAAAAGCAGGGCGTTGAAATTGTGGAACTGGATATGCCTTCTCTTGACTGGGCTATTTATGCTTATTATATAATTTCCAGTGCTGAGGCTTCTTCAAATCTTGCAAGATTCGACGGCATAAGGTATGGGTACAGACCTGATGAATTTGAAGATATAGATCGGTTATACGAGTACAGCCGAAGCAACGGTTTCGACACCGAGGTGAAGCGAAGGATAATGCTTGGTACTTTTGTGTTAAGCCAGGGATACTTTGACCAATACTACAATAAAGCTCAGAAAGTCAGAAGACTAGTAGAAACTGAATTTGATAGGGCATTTAAGGAATGTGATTTCATATTGGCTCCTGTAGCAGCATC
Source organism: Clostridiaceae bacterium (assembly GCA_012729955.1). Taxonomy (GTDB): domain Bacteria; phylum Bacillota; class Clostridia; order DUPQ01; family DUPQ01; genus DUPQ01. Next base: position 25,543 of record JAAYBX010000017.1, on the reverse strand, counting down.
TACTGCGTATGATATTAAGGATGCGAAAAAGGACGCTGTAGCGATGTACATGGAGGATATATTCACAGTTCCGGTAAATATCGCAAAACTTCCGGCTATAGCACTGCCTGGAGCGATGTCAGAAGAAAATCTTCCTATAGGCATTCAGCTTATCGGCCCCAAATTGTCTGAGAAGACTCTTTACAGAGCAGGATATGCATATGAGAAAAGAAACAGTGAGGTAAGTCATGTATAAAGGATATGTAATGAACATAGGACTTGAAGTTCATGTAGAACTCAAGACGCAAAGCAAGATATTCTGCAGTTGCCCGACACTTTACGGAGCAGAACCTAATACCCATGTATGCCCTGTGTGTATGGCTATGCCAGGAGCGCTTCCGGTGTTGAATAAGAAAGCAGTGGAGTATGCTCTGATGGCAGGCATTGCTCTTGACTGTGAAATAAATCTCGAATGTAAAATGGACAGGAAGAACTATTTCTATCCCGATCTCCCCAAAGCATATCAGATATCCCAGTATGATGTGCCTTTATGCAAGAAAGGTTTTTTAGACATAGAAACAGAATCAGGAAACAAAAGGATTCGGATAAACAGAATACATCTTGAAGAAGATGCCGGAAAACTGATTCACAATGAAAAAGAGGAAACGCTTATTGATTGCAACAGATGCGGAGTACCCCTTATTGAAATAGTTACAGAACCGGACATGGAATCAAGAGAGGAAGCAGACCTGTTTCTAAACAAGCTTAGAACTGTGCTTTTAAATCTGGGTATTTCTGACTGCAGAATGAATGAGGGATCTTTTAGGGTAGATGTAAACTTGTCAGTTAGAAAACAGGATAATTTTGAATTAGGAACCCGGACTGAAATGAAAAACCTTAACTCTTTTGCATTCATACAAAAAGCAATTGAATACGAATTTAAACGTCAGGTTGACAGCATTACAGAGAACAAGCCGATAGAGCAGGAAACGAGAAGATATGACGAGAAGAGCAGAAAAACATTTTCTATGAGAAAAAAAGAGGATGCAGATGATTACAGGTATTTCCCAGATCCTGACCTGGTAAAAATAAAGCTGGAAAGGGATTATGTGGAAAGCATCAGAAAGAACCTGCCAGAGCTGGCAAGTAAGAGAAAACCACAGATGATGGCAAAATATGAATTATCTTCATATGATTGTGAAATGCTCTTAACTGATATGGAACTTGCAGCTCTTTTTGAAAAAGCTGCAGAATATACTAAGTCATATAAGAGTCTGTCAAACCTCATTATCTCGAAGAAGGATTCCGTATTGGGTATTCTGCCAGAAAAGCTGGCTACCATTGCAAACATGTCATATAAGGAACTGATTAATGCAATGACTGCAAGAAAACTGATTGATATGCTTTTGGAAAAAGATTTTGATATTGAAAAGGAAGTCGAAGAAAAGCAGATGGGTCAGATAAATGATGAGAAAATTCTGGCTGAATATGCCAGGCAGGCTCTGGAAATGAATAAAAAAGCAATTGAATCATACAAAAAGGGAAATTTTCAGGCAATAGGTCCGATTATTGGGCAGGTGATGAAGCTGACAAGAGGTTATGGTAATCCTGAAAAAATAAATGATATTGTTGTTAAATGCTTAAATGACATTTCCTAGTATATAAAAAACATGTAAATTTATATTGCATAAATAACATAAACATGTTAGAATCTAACAGTGTACAGTTCTTTGTACCCAAAACGAATGGAGGAGCAGATATGGCAACAGCAGTTATTATGCCAAGACAGGGAAATACCGTGGAATCATGCGTTGTTTCCAAGTGGCACAAGAAAAAAGGTGACAAAGTAAACATCGGAGACATTTTGTTTACATACGAGACTGATAAAGCAACTTTTGATGAGGAAGCTAAAACAGAAGGAATTCTTCTGGAAACCTATTTTGAAGAAGGCGATGATGTTCCATGCCTTTTGAATATGTGTGTTATTGGAGAACCAGGAGAGGACATATCCTCTTTCGCTCCAGATGGCGCAAAGTCAGTTAATGAAGAAACAGAAAAACCTAAAGAAGATATTAAAGAGGAAATTAAAGCCCAAACAGATACTTTGTCTGCACAAACATACGGATCAGACGGATTAAAGATATCTCCAAGAGCCAAGGCTCTGGCTGAAAAAACTAATGTCGATGTATCATATGCAAATGCAACTGGGCCTAATGGCAGAGTGATTGAAAGGGATATCCAGGTTCTTGCAAAAGAAGGTTTGAAAGTCACTCCTGCAGCTAAAGCATCATATGATCAGACTGCTTCATATAATCCGACAGGCATAGGTGGAAGAGTAACAGAAGATGATGTGAAGAGAGGAAGCATTATTGAGACTGTCGCTCCTGTAGAAACCAAAGCTGTTGCAGTAACAGAATACACAGAGGAAAAACTTAGCAATATAAGGAAGCTGATTGCAAAAACAATGCATGCATCAATATCTGAGATGGCTCAGCTTACAATGAATGCATCTTTTGACGCAACAAGCATAATAAATTTCAGAACCATGGTCAAAGCTAACTCCGAAAGACTCGGCCTTGCAAATATAACTATAAATGACATAGTAATATATGCAGTAGCAAAAACATTACTTGCACACAAAGACTTAAATGCTCATTTCAATGGGGAATCAATAAAACGGTTCAATGCAGTTAATATGGGTGTTGCCATAGATACTCCAAGAGGACTGATGGTTCCGACTGTGTTTAATTCTGACAAAAAGTCGCTTAATGACATATCAGCTGAAGTAAAGGACTTAGCTGGCAGATGCAAGAGCGGGAATATAAGCCCTGATCTTTTGACCGGAGGTACTTTTACAATAACAAATCTGGGTAATCTCGGGATTGAATCATTTACGCCTGTAATAAATCCTCCTCAGACAGCGATTTTGGGAGTTTGTGGTCTTGTAACACGAGTTAAAGACGAAAATGGACAGGTCAAGCCTTATCAGGCAATGGGATTGTCTCTGACAATAGATCACAGGGTTGTTGACGGAGCTCCGGCAGCAAGATTTTTGAAGGATTTATGTGCGAATCTTGAAAATTTTGAGATACTGCTTGCTAAGTAGAAAGGGAATTTTATGAAATACGATTTAATAATCATCGGTGGGGGACCTGCAGGTTATCTTGGGGCAGAAAGAGCAGCAGCAAAAGGTATGAGTGTTCTTCTGTTTGAAAAGCGGAACCTTGGAGGTGTCTGCCTGAATGAAGGATGCGTGCCCTCAAAAGCTTTGCTTTACAGTGCCAAGATATATGATTACACAAAACATTCAGAGCAGTACGGAGTTAAAGTTACCGGTTCATCACTGGACCAGGAAACAGTAATAAAAAGAAAGAACAAAGTTGTCAAAACTTTAGTGACAGGAGTTAAAGGAGCATTAAAGAAACATAATGTCACTGTGGTTGAGAAGACAGCCAGGATAGAAAAGAAATCCGTAGAAGGCTTTGTAGTTAGTGCTGACAACGAGTTTTATACAGGTGACAGACTTCTGATATGCTCGGGTTCAGAACCTATTATGCCACCTATACCCGGACTTTTAGAAGGATATCAGAAAGGCTTTGTTCTTACAAACAGGGAAATACTGGATCTGACCAAAATACCTGAAACTCTTGTAATAGTCGGAGGCGGAGTTATAGGTCTGGAAATGGCCTCATATTTCAACTCAGCTGGAAGTAAGGTTACGGTTGTGGAGATGCTGGACAAGATAGGCGGGCCTATCGATGACGAAATAGCAGAGCTTTTACGCAGGGAATATGAGAAAAAAGGAATAACATTTAATCTTGGATGTAAAGTAACTTCATTTACTGAGAAATCTGTCGTATTTGAAAAAGACGGGAAAACTTTCGAGACAGATGCTGAAAAAGTACTGGTCAGTATAGGAAGAAAACCTTCAACAAAAGATCTCGGTCTGGAAAATATAGGGGTTGAAAAGGATAAAAGAGGCGCTATAATAACTGATTCCATGGGGCGTACCAATGTTGCGGAAGTTTATGCTGCAGGTGATGTAAATGGCGTATCCATGCTTGCGCATACTGCTTACAGGGAAGCTGAAGTATGTATAAACAACATTACAGGTAAAAAAGATGTCATGAGATATTCTGCGATACCTTCAGTAATCTATACAAATCCTGAAGTCGCATCAGTTGGCGAGACAGAAGCTACTGCCAAACAGAAAAACATGGATTTCGAATCTGTTACGTTATCTATGAAGTTTTCCGGAAGATATGTTGCGGAAAATGAAGGCGGAAACGGTATATGCAAAGTATTGAGGGATAAAAGAACAAACAGGATTATCGGAGTCAGCCTTATAGGCAATTATGCTTCAGAACTGATTTACGGAGCAGCTATGATGATTGAAACGCAGATGACAGTAGAGGATCTGAAGGAACTTGTTTTCCCTCATCCTACAGTATGCGAGATATTAAGAGAGGCTTTATTTGCTTTCTAATAGAGAGGACTTGTTCGCTTTTAATAGAATAATTTATAAATTACAAATGGTTATTAATATAAGAGGAGATAAAAAATGACAAAAGAACTGGTATTGAACCCGTCGGAATTAAGAAAGAAAAGTAAAATCAAGTTTAAAGACATAGACGTCTGTGCATATAACAAGACGATTGAAGAAGAAAAAAAGATATTCACGAAGACTGACTTTATGCGTATCTACAGGGATATGGCAATAATACGTGAATTTGAAAACATGCTTAATGCAGTTAAAACAACAGGACAGTATAATTCTGTTGAGCATGCATATCCAGGACCAGCGCATCTTTCAATGGGACAGGAAGCGTCTGTTGTAGGAGAAGCATATACTCTTGGCATAGAAGATTTCATTTTCGGATCACACAGAAGCCATGGAGAGATACTTGCAAAAGGTTTATCTGCGATTGAGAAGCTATCTGATAAAGAGCTTATGGATATAATGGAAAATTATTTCGATGGCAGTATCCTTAAAATAGTGCAGAAGGACCAGAAAAGCGTAAAAGAACTGGCAATTGATTTTCTTCTTTACGGTACTTTAGCAGAAATATTCTCAAGAGAAACAGGATTCCATAGAGGATTAGGCGGGTCCATGCATGCCTTTTTCATCCCATTCGGCATATATCCGAACAATGCGATAGTAGGCGGAAGTGCAGACATAGCAACAGGAGCAGCTTTGTTTAAGAAAGTAAATCAGAAGAAAGGTCTTGTTATAGCAAACATCGGTGATGCCTCTTTGGGCTGCGGTCCTGTTTGGGAAGGAATATGTTTTTCTGCAATGGATCAGTACAGGACTTTATGGGAAGGAGAACACAAAGGCGGATTGCCGATAATATTCAATTTCTTCAATAACTGTTATGGTATGGGCGGGCAGACTAAGGGAGAGACAATGGGTTTCGATCTTCTTGCACGCTTCGGTGCAGGAGTAAATCCTGACCAGATGCATGCAGAAAGAATTGACGGATATAATCCTTTAGCTGTTATAGATGCATATAAGAGGAAAAGAGAGATAATTGAAAAGAAACAAGGACCAGTCCTTCTTGATGTTCTCACATACAGATTTGCTGGTCATTCCCCATCTGATGCGTCTGCATACAGGACAAAAGAAGAAATAGATATGTGGATGGAACAGGATTCACTGATTGAGTACAGAAACAAGCTTTCAAAAGGCGGTATAGCTAAGGATGAGGAATTCGACTCAATACTTACAGATACAGCTTCCTTAATATTCAAAATATATAAAATGGCTATAGACGAAACAATAACTCCAAAAATGGATCTTGTCGCTAACCCTAGAGCAATTGAAAGCCTTATGTTTTCAAATAAAAGAATTGAGAAGATGGAAGACAGGCCTTGTGATGCATATATCCCATTAGAGGAGAATGTACGTTACCAGCAGGTGCAGAAGAAAGAAAGAATGGGAGTTGTCAATGGAGTAGCTGTTTCCAAGAATAAGGTTTATCAGGTAAGGGATGCAATATTCGAAGCTATGATTGAAAAATTCTATACAGATCCTACTCTTGTCGCATATGGTGAGGAAAACAGGGAATGGGGAGGAGCATTTGCAGCATACAGAGGACTATCCGATTCAATGCCATATCACAGGCTTTTCAATTCATCAATAAGCGAAGCTGCTATAGTCGGCTCTGCAGTCGGGTATGCAATGGCAGGAGGAAGAGCGGTGGTTGAACTTATGTATTGTGACTTCTTAGGAAGAGCAGGAGATGAGGTTTTCAACCAGCTGCCAAAATGGCAATCCATGAGCGCAGGAATACTTAATATGCCGGTAGTTTTAAGAGTCAGCGTAGGTGCCAAGTACGGCGCTCAGCACTCTCAGGACTGGACCAGCTTATGCGCACATATTCCAGGATTAAAGGTAGTATTCCCGGTAACTCCTTATGATACTAAGGGACTTTTAAATACTGCTTTATCAGGCACAGACCCTGTAATATTCTTTGAAAGCCAGAAACTTTATGATAAAGGTGAAATGTTCCATGAAGGCGGAGTGCCTACTGAATATTATGAGATTCCAATTGGTGAGCCGGATGTAAAGAGAGCAGGAAAAGATATAACGATACTGACTGTAGGCGCAACGCTTTATACAGCACTGGAAGCAGCTGATATGTTAAAAGAAAAATACGGAATGGAAGCTGAAGTCATAGATGCAAGGTCTGTTTCTCCTTTCAACTACAGTCTGGTTGTAGAATCCGTTAAAAAAACAGGAAGAATCCTGCTTGCATCTGATGCATGCGAAAGAGGTTCTCATCTTAAGGATATGGCTTCGACAATATCAGAGCTGTGTTTTGACTATCTTGATGCTCCGGCTGTTGTTGTTGGAGCAAGAAACTGGATTACGCCAGCTGCGGATTATGAGAAATCCTTCTTCCCTCAGCCAAGCTGGATTCTCGATGCGATACATCAGAAGATTGTTCCATTAAAGGGTCATGTGGCTAAAATGAGTTTCACAGATGGGGAAACAATCAGATTAAATAAATTAGGGGTGTGAGTTGAATCAGAGGCAATTACAAATCAAACAGATGTTGGATGTAGCTCAAGAGGTTTTCCTCAAACAGCTTAAAACAGTTTTTCCGGACGTTTCGGAAATGACAATCCGTCGTGATCTCATACTATTGGAAGATATGGGCTATGCAGTAAGAACTCATGGAGGAGCTGTCAGTATAAACCGGTTCAAGAAAGCCGGAGAAGATGAAATCGAATATATGGTAAGGCAGGCTGAGAATGTTGACAGAAAAGCGGTTATTGCTCAGAAGGCAAGCCATTTCATTGAAAAAGGGAGATCGGTATATCTTGATGCAGGAAGTACGGTTATGTGTTTGGCAAAACTCCTTACGGAAATGAAGGGATGTACATTTATCACTTCAGCAGTGAACACCGCATTAAAACTGGCTTCAACTGATAACTCGGTCATACTTCTAGGAGGAACTGTAAATCCTAACACGGTAGCATGTTCAGGTCCTGAAGCAATGCAGATGCTTGAGACAATGAATATAGATATGGCTGTTATGGGAGCCTCAGGCTTTTCTGTAGAAAAGGGATTTTCAGTATCCAGCATGTATGATGCCAAACTGAAAACAAGAATAGTGGAGAAAGCAAGAAAGACGATAATACTTGTAGATTCATCAAAAATTGACAGAGACAAAGCATATACATTCTGTGAACTTAAGGATGTTGATATCTGGGTCTGTGACATGATGCCTGATGATAAAGTTTTAGAGAAATGCAGGAATTACAATGTATTAGTCATCTGATTAATTTAAAAACAGGCTTGACAGATAAGTTCTGATGGAATATAATCAGGAAAAATTAGCAAAGGCGCTGAACCGCAAAAGGTACAGCGCTTTTTCTTTTGCAAAAAAAGGAGGATGAATTTATGGGAATTGACAGTGGATTGAGAGGAGCAGATCTGGTATGGGTAATAACAGGTACTGCATTGGTATTCTTTATGCAGGCAGGATTTGCGGTAGTTGAAGCAGGACTGACTCGTGCTAAGAATACAGGGAATATAATAATGAAGAATCTAATGGATTTTTGTCTGGGAACTATAGTCTTCTGGGTGCTTGGTTATTCTTTAATGCATGGAGATGATATAGCAGGACTGATAGGTCTTCCGACAACTGGATTTATAACTGGTAATATGGATATGACTTCCCTCATATTCCAGACTGTATTTTGCGCAACAGCTGCAACAATAGTATCAGGTGCAATGGCAGAAAGAACCAAATTTTCCAGCTATTGCATATATTCAGTAATAATCAGTTTGTTTGTTTATCCAATATCCGGACACTGGATATGGGGAGGAGGCTGGTTAAGCCAGCTGGGATTCCATGATTTTGCTGGGTCTACTGCAGTACATATGGTTGGCGGAATATCTGCTCTTATAGGTGCAAGGATTTTAGGCCCTCGTATTGGAAAATATGACAAAGATGGAAATCCTAAAGCTATACCCGGTCACAACCTGACATTTGCAGCATTAGGAGTGTTTATACTCTGGTTCTGCTGGTTCGGATTTAACGGAGCGTCGACATATGGGGTGACAGGACAGGAATTAAAACTAAGTTTGATTCTTGTTACTACCAACATGGCACCTGCTGTAGCAGCTACAACATGCCTTTTTATTACATGGATAAAATACAAAAAGCCTGATGTGTCAATGACATTCAATGGTGCATTAGCAGGCCTTGTGGCTATAACCGCAGGAACAGATACTGTATCACCTTTAGCTGCTTTTATAATTGGTATAATATCCGGATTCGTGGTAGTTTATGGCTGTGAGTTTTTAGAAAAGAAAGCAAAAATAGATGATCCTGTAGGTGCAATTGCTGTTCATGGATTTAATGGAGCATTAGGTACGATTCTAGTCGGGGTATTCTCTTTTAATGAAGGGATTGCAGGTGCTATTAAAGGAAATGTTTCATTTGCCGAAGCCTTCAGATTTCTGGGAGTGCAGGTTCTTGGAGTAGGCGCAGTTGCTCTCTGGGTTGGTGTTACCATGACAGTTTTCTTCCATATAATCAAGAAAACAGTAGGTCTGAGAGTCTCTCCTGAAGAGGAGATAGGCGGACTGGACTTTTCAGAACACAACCTTGCAACAGCTTATTCTGGATTTATACTGAACAATGAAGTAGATATAGACAAACTTGATTTAATTGAGTATCACCCATCATCTACTGTTCCTGCACAGATGAAACATGAAATCAGGCTGGATTCTGAAGACGAATTGCAACCGAAAATGACTCTGGTATCCATAATTCTCAAGAAGCCAAAGTTTGAAGCATTAAAATATGCCTTAAACAGAATAGGAGTTACAGGCATGACTGTAACAGAAGTTATGGGTTGTGGAACACAGAATGGGCACACGGAAACATACAGAGGTGCGCCTTTGGATATAACCTTAGTTCCAAAACTGAAAGTTGATGTCGTAATAAGCGCTGTACCAGTAGAAAAAGTAATTGAAGCAGCTAAAACCGTTCTTAATACCGGTATGTTCGGTGATGGGAAAATTTTCATATCTGATGTAGAGGATGTAGTGAGGATAAGGACTGGTGAGAGGGGATTTGACGCTCTGCAGGACAGATACTGTGAATAGCTGTTCTTTCAAGACAAAGGGACTGATTTGTGTTATCATATCTCTATGAGGATTTTACTTATACGGCACGGTCAGACCGATTGGAATATACAGGATAGAGTACAGGGTTCTTCAGATATACCTCTTAATGAAACCGGGATACAGCAGGCATATGCGACAAAGGATATGCTCAAAGAGTATAAGTTTGATATAGTAATATCTTCACCTTTGATTAGGGCAAAACAGACTGCGTCCATTGTATGTGAAGACAGAAACAATATAATTATTACAGACTGCAGGTTAGCCGAAAGAGACTTTGGAAAGTTTGAAGGAGTCTCATACAAACAGAATATGGAGTACAAAAAGGGAGCATGGTCATTGAAGATGGACGAGCAGCTTAGCACGGTAGAGGCATATCCTCTGTTTTACGAAAGAGTTGCAGGTTTTCTCGATGAAATACTAAGGAAGCATTGTGATAAGGATATACTGCTAGTAGCGCATGGGGGAGTGTCAATAGCTGTCGGACAATACTTCAGGGGAATTCCTCAAAACGGAAGAGTCCATGACTATTTGCTGGATAACTGCGAGATTGCTGAGTATAGAGAGGTTGATATAAACAAGAAATTATGATTGATTTCAATGTTTCAAAATCCAGATACATAAGAGCTGTACAGTGCTTGAAGATGTACTGGATGGACAGAGTAAAACCGGAAGAGTTTGATGATTCAGTAATGGATGAATCAGTTCTGGAGAACGGGAATGAAGTAGGAGAACTAGCCCAGAAGCTTTTTGAAGGCATATCCATAGTAAAATATTCGTCTGATAAATCAGAAATGATTAATCAAACAGTTGGATTTATCAAAGATGGTAAAAGATATATTGCAGAAGCGTCCTTTTCATTTATGGGGCGCTTCTTAAGCGTTGACATACTGGAAATTTGTGATGATGGCGTAATTATCAATGAAGTAAAAAGCTCAACAGGAGTTAAGGATGTGTATATTGATGATGTAGCATATCAGAGCTATGTCCTATCGCTGCTTGGTTTCAGTGTGAAGAGTGCTAATGTCATAATTCTGAATTCTGATTATATTAGAAAGGGTGAACTGGAGCTGGAAAAACTATTTTCAGTAAATAATGTTACAGAGCAGGCTTTTCAGCGTCATTGCTCTGTGGAGAAGCTTCTGGAATTCTTATCTCAGGACTTGGATCTTAGAACCGAACCAGATATAAATATAGCAGAACACTGTTTCTCCCCATACCCCTGCGGATACTTCGGTTATTGTACACGTCATCTTCCAAAAGAAAATATATTTCTGCTAAGGAACCTAAATAAGAGCGAAAAGCTTAGGATGTATCATAGCGGGATACATTCCTTTTCTGATGTGATTAATGAAAAGAACACTTTTTCAAAACTGAGACCAGTTATAAAAGACCAGTTATTGAAGAAGAAGATTGTTAAGAAAGAAGAAATTGCAAGATTTATTAAGAATTTCTATTTTCCGCTGTACTATCTCGATTTTGAGACAGTCCAGTATGCAATTCCTCCTTACGAAGGTATGAAGCCATATCAACAGATGCCTTTCCAGTATTCCTTACACATAGAGCACGAGGACGGCACATTAGAGCATAAGGAGTATCTTGCTTGTGACGGATTCGACTGCAGAGAAGAGTTAGCTTTGCGTCTCATAAACGATATACCGAGACACTCATGCTCAATCGCATATAATATGTCTTTTGAAAAAGGAATAATTGCTGATCTCGCATTCCAGTATCCAAAATACTATACGGACCTTATGGACATATACAATAATATGCTGGACCTAATGATCCCTTTTAAGAACCACTGGTATTATGATGAAGCCATGCAAGGAAGCTATTCCATAAAATATGTTCTGCCAGCTCTTTTTCCGGATGACAAAGCTATGGATTACAATAGTCTTGAAGGTGTAAAAAGAGGAGATGAAGCCATGGCTGCTTTTAAATATATGCCAATGATGTCCAAAGAAGAAAAGGAAAATATAAGGAAGCAGTTACTAAAGTACTGTGAGCTGGATACATATGCTATGGTTATGATAATGCAGAAATTGAGGGAAGAAGAATGAATGAAGAAAAAGAAGAAATAAAGGGTAAAATAATCAAAACGGTTGTAATAGGAGTAATTATTCTGGCTATATCTGCATTACTCATATACTGGTATTTTTTCAGGTAAAAGCTTTTTTGTAGAGTAAAAACATACAAGGCTATATGTTTTTAAATACGGTTGGGATATAATAAAGGTAATAATAATAGTTGGGAGCTTTTTATGGAAATGTTGAATAATAAAGTCGCCGTTATAACAGGAGCCGCACAGGGCTTGGGCGAAGCATTAGCGCAAAGACTTGACAAGGAAGGGTGTTCGGTTGTTGTGGCGGATTTGAATTATGAAAAAGCATGTGAAGTTGCAAAACCATTAAGAAATGCAGTAGCATGCAAAGTAGATGTAACAAATGAAGCAGATGTAGATGCTATGACTCAGCTTGCGATAGATACATTTGGAAGAATTGATATATTTGTGAATAATGCGGGTATTGTAATATCCGGTCCGGCTCATGAGTTTGATGTAAATAAATGGAGGCTTGTCCAGGATGTTAACCTGTGGGGATATTTCATATGTGCCAAATCCGCAGTAAAACATATGATGAAGAATGAAAATGGAGCATCTTTCATACAGATTAACAGTAAATCAGGCAAAAAAGGCTCTTTCAGAAACAGCGCATATGCCGCATCCAAATTTGGCGGTATCGGGCTTACTCAGAGTCTTGCTTTGGAATATGCAAAGAATAACATAAGATTCAATGCGATATGCCCAGGAAACCTTTTGAATTCCCCATTATGGGTAAACAGCCTGTTCAAACAATATGCTGTTAATCAGGGAATAACAGAACAGGAAGTCAGACAGAAATACCTGGACCAGGTCCCTATGGGAAGATCATGTGAATATGAAGATGTTGCTAATGTTATGGTATTCTTAGCTTCAGAAATGTCCAGCTATATGACTGGACAGGCAATTAATGTAACCGGTGGACAGGAAATGCGCTAAATATGAATGAATACTTTCTTTTACAAATTGAAAATCTGAACAATCAGAAAAGCGAAGAGAGACTGAATAGTTTAAGAGTGTTAAAAAATGCGATAGATAAGGGTGATATTCAAAAGCCCTTATTTTTCAATGATGTAAACAACCATATACATACTACTTATTCGTTTTCGCCATACAGTCCAACTAAAGCCTTGTTTATGGCATACATGAACGGCCTTAAGACTGCAGGTATAATGGATCATGATTCTGCTGCGGGATGTATGGAGTTCATTAAAGCAGGACAGATACTGGATATGCCGATTACATGCGGCATCGAAGTCCGGGTGCGTATGGAGAAGACACCGTTAAACGGAATCAGGATAAATAATCCGGATCAGGATTCTGTTGCTTATGTAGCTCTTCATGGAATACCGCATCAGTATATAAAGACAATACAGGATTTCATGGCCCCATACAGAAAAGAGAGAAATGTTCGCAATCAGAAGATGTGCGATAATATAAACAAACTTTTAGGGAAATATGGTATTTGTATTGATTTTAATCAGGATGTCCTCCCGTTGTCTCTATATGGCGAGGGTGGAACAGTTACAGAAAGACATATATCATATGCTTTGGCACTAAAGATGCTTGAAAAATATGGAAAAGGGCGCAGCTTAGTGGCTTTTTACAAGGATACTCTGAATCTGCCGCTTAGCGGTAAGAATGAAGCTCTGTTAAGCGATGAGTCAAATCCGGTATATGAATATGATCTTTTAGGGGCGATTAAAAGCGATTTGATATCACTGTTCTATATAGATGCTTATGACGAATGCCCTGATATTCATGACATAATAGATTTATGCAGAAAGACTAAAGCTATATCTGCATATGCATATTTAGGAGATGTCGGAAATTCTGTGACAGGAGACAAAAAACCACAGAAGTTTGAAGACTCATATATTGATAAGCTCTTTTATGTATTAAAGGAACTCGGATTTGACGCTGTAACATATATGCCTTCGAGGAATACAAAAGAGCAATTGGTTAGAGTCAGAGCATTGTGCGAGCAATATGGGTTTTTCCAGATCAGCGGAGAAGACATAAATTCCCCTAGACAGAATTTTGTATGTAAGGCGATGAGGGACCCATTCTTTGACAATTTGAGGGATTCGACATATGCTTTGATAAAGCATGAACAGGATGCGACAGAAGATATAACGAAAGCTATGTTTTATAATAAATAGGAAAGAAGGTGTTTGCAATTGAGCTACGAAGAGTTGTGCAGGAAGAGAGACTATGTAAACAGTAATTTATCCAAACTATCCCCTGAGCAGATAGGGACACTTGAAAAGGAATTCGAGTGCGACTACACCTATGAATCTACTAAAATCAAAGGAAACATGCTGACAAGGGATCAGGTCAAGGCTATTTTAAACAATGAAGCCGAAGACATGGAGAAAAACCAGGATGTCCTGGAAATCATCAACCACAGTAAAGCTTTCAGGTATATGAAGATGTTCTTGAAGAAGAACACATATCTTGACGAGGAAGCGGTAAAAGAGATAAATGCGATAGTCGTGGAGGATATATCAGTTGGCGGCATATACCGTAATGTCAACCTTATCATTCCCGGCAGAAAACATGTTCCGCCGTCACCTGAAAAGGCATATTACAAAATGAAGAAATATTTTAATGATCTGCCTTATCTTACATATGCCGCAGCTACAGAAAAAGCTATGTATGCTTATGCTATGTTTATGAAGATTCATCCATTTGTTGATGGTAACAGCAGGACTGGAAAACTGATTATGAATTATGTCCTTATGAAGGAAGGTTTCCTGCCAATATACATACCAAAAGACAGATACAAAGAGTATGTGCATGCATTCGAGCTTTTTGCTTCCGAAGACCAGCTTGAGCCTTTGGCCAAGTTGGCTTACGAGTTTGAGCAGACTCAGCTTGACAGGTATATTGAAAAGATAAACCTGGGATAAGAAAAACAAAATACTTATACACTAAAATCATTGGAGGTAAGTGATGATAAAGGTATTAGCGTATGATTTTGGCGCGAGCAGCGGGAGAGCAATGCTAGGGTCATATGACGGGAAAACTATAAATATTGAAGAAATACACAGATTTTCAAATGATCCGGTATATTTAAATGATACATTGTACTGGGATATTTTAAGGCTTTTCCATGAAATGAAGACAGGTCTGATTGAAGCAAGAAAAGCAGGCCATAGTGATATAAAGAGTATTGGTATCGATACATGGGGTGTGGATTTCGGCCTTATCGATGAAAAAGGAAGGCTTTTGGAAAATCCAATACACTACAGAGATAAGAGAACAGACGGACTCATGGAAGAAGTATGGGAAAAAGTAGGGAAGAAGAACCTTTACGACAGAACCGGAACACAGTTCATGCAATTCAATACTATTTACCAACTGTATTCAATAGCAAAAAACAGACCGGAGTTATTTGAAAGAACTGACAAGCTTCTTTTCATGCCGGATTTGCTTTCATACTTTCTGACAGGGGAAAAAGTAGCAGAATTCTCTATGGCAAGTACGACGCAGATGTTAAACAGCAAGACAGGAGATTGGGATTACGAGCTGCTTGATAAATTAGGGATTCCTTCAGGTATACTGGAAAAAGTAGTAGACAGTGCAACAGTGATAGGCAGGCTTACAGAACAGGTGTGTTATGAGACAGGACTTAAGCCGATTACTGTTACTGCTGTGGCTGGACATGATACAGGTTCTGCAATGATAGCGGCACCAGCTGATACAGACTTGTTTGCGTTCCTGTCATCAGGAACATGGTCACTGCTTGGTTCCGAACTCTCAGAACCAGTAGTAAATGACCTGACATATAAATATGAGTATTCCAACGAAGGCGGAATAAACAGGACTGCAAGGCTTATTAAGAACATAATGGGCTTATGGATATATCAGGAATGCAGAAGACAGTGGAACAAAGAGGGAGATCCGGTATCATTTGATGAACTGGAGATGTCTGCACGAAAAGCGAAACCTTTTGCATGCCTTATTGATGTTGATCATCAGGACTTCTATCATCCAGGAGAGATGCCAGAAAGGGTTGTTGATTATTGCAGAAGAACAGGACAGTATGTTCCACAAAACAGAGCTGAAATAGTCAGATGTATAATGGAAAGCCTGGCTTTGAAATATAGGTATGTGTTTGATGGGCTTTGCAAGATAGTCGGAAGCCGCATACCAAAGCTTCATATGGTAGGAGGAGGCTGCAAGAATACAATGATATCCCAGTTTACAGCAAACGCATTAGGAACAGAGGTTACAGCAGGCCCAATTGAGGCTACAGCAATCGGCAATATAGCTGCACAACTTATAGCTTTAGGTGAAATAAAAGATCTCAGGCAGGCAAGAGCAGTTATAAAGAGCAGTTTTGAAATAAAGTCATATTTTCCTCAGGACAAAGAGCTATGGGAAGAAAAATATGATTATTATCTGAAAAATATATTGAATAAGTGATAAATTAAAGATACAATCATAAAATCCAGCAAAAAGAAGATTGGTAAGTTAGGAGACTGCAATGTACGATAAGAGTATAAAAGAAATGATAGAAATGTCCTGTAAAGTAGGAAGCCTGCCAGATTACACGCAGGGAGGCGGCGGCAATACTTCGGTGAAATTTGATGATGAACTTATGGCTGTCAAAGCATCTGGCTGTAAACTTTGCGATATAACCGCGACAGATGGATTCGTTGTTGTTAATTACAAAAAAGTCCGTGAATATTATGATACTGTTGACTTAAGCGAGAAAAGAGACTTCTATAAGGAAAGCTCACAGTTCGTAAAAGATAATATGATTAAACTGGATGGCCTTAATGACGGAAGGCCGTCAATAGAAGCAGGATTTCATTCTCTTCTTGAAAAGTATGTTATTCACACACATTCTGTTTATGGTAATCTTATATGCTGCACAAAGCAGGGAGAGAGCATAGCAAAAGAGCTTTTTGAAAAGTCACCTTACAGATATCTGTATCTTCCATATATTGCTCCGGGATTTTACCTTACTCTTGAAATACAGAAACAGATAAAGCTGATGGGATGTATTCCTAATATAATCTTCATGGGAAGCCATGGTGTAATTATAACCGCAAAGACTCTTGTAGAAGTGGAAAAGATAAATAAGTTTGTGTCTGACATAATAAAGGATAGACTGAATATTACAGAACCTTATGGCAAAGTATCTGTAAAACAGAAATCTGAAGGAGTATATGAATCAGATACTGCAAGACTGGTTTCATATTTAAAAGGGAAAGACTATACTGATGAATGGTTTGATGCAAATATACTTTATCCTGACCAGGCAGCCTATCTTCTGGGAGCGATTACAACAAGGAACGAAGAAAAAAAGGCAAGGATTGATTTAAAGAGCGGGATAACCCGATATTATGTATCATATAAAGAAGCGCTTACTTTGGAAGAAAGCATCTGCGCATTCCTTTTTATTATGGACGAAGCGCATAAAAATGATTTGAAGACATACACGATGAAGGATGAGGATATTGCATTTATCATGGGCTGGGAAGGTGAAGCTTACAGAAAGGCCATGCTGAATAAAAAGTAAATATAACGGGAGGACGGTAATATGGATTTTACAAACTACACGAAATTTTATCCTGACATAGCAGGAAGATTCGGCGAATACGGAGGAGCATATCTTCCGCCACAGCTTGTCGAGGCATTTAAGGAGATCGACGAAGCATATATGACGATAGCACACTCTGCATCGTTTATAAACGAACTTAGAAGAATAAGAAGGGAATTCCAAGGAAGACCTACACCTGTATATCATTGCGAAAGGCTTTCCAACAAGCTTGGCAGATGCCAGATATATTTAAAGAGAGAAGACTTAAACCACACAGGAGCACATAAACTTAATCACTGTATGGGTGAAGGTCTTTTGGCTAAATATATGGGTAAGAAACGTCTTATAGCTGAAACCGGTGCAGGACAGCACGGTGTAGCGCTTGCTACAGCTGCTGCTTTCTTTGGGCTGGAATGCGAGATACACATGGGTGAAGTAGATATAGTCAAACAGGCACCTAATGTGACTAGGATGAAAATACTAGGAGCCAAGGTAGTACCGGTATCTCATGGGTTGAAAACACTTAAAGAAGCAGTAGATTCCGCTTTTGAATCATATATGAACAGTTACAAAGATTCCATTTACTGTATAGGTTCTGTAGTAGGGCCTCATCCTTTTCCGATGATGGTAAGGGATTTTCAGATGGTTGTCGGAATAGAAGCAAGACAGCAGTATATGGAAATGACCGGAGAGCTGCCTGACGAGATTTGCGCATGTGTAGGAGGAGGAAGCAACGCTATGGGTCTATTTACTGCATTCCTTAACGACCCTGTCAGGATAGTTGGTGTAGAACCAATGGGCAGAGGCCCAAAAATCGGAGACAATGCAGCGAGTATTACTTTTGGAAAGAAAGGCATATTACATGGTTTCGAAAGCCTTCTGCTTCAAGATGATAAAGGAGAACCGCTACCCGTATATTCAGTTGCAAGCGGGCTGGATTATCCTTCAGTAGGGCCTGAGCATGCATTCCTGCATGACATGAAAAGGGTAGATTATACCTCAGTAACGGATGATGAAGCGATGGAAGCATTCTTCATGCTTTCAAGATATGAAGGAATCATACCTGCTTTGGAGAGTTCTCATGCTCTTGCATATGCATTAAAGGCAGCAAGACTCAATTCCGCTAATTCGATACTTGTTAATTTAAGCGGCAGAGGCGATAAAGATATTGATTATGTTGTTGAGCATTACGGAGTTGGAGACCAGTATAAGATATAAAGCTTATTAGCAGAAAACAGTTATTAAAAATGCATAATTTTCATAAATTTTTGATATTATGCATTTTTTGTTATAGAATGTGCATATAACATAACTGACAATTTTCGAAAGGGGCACTAATATGGATCAACATGACGCTAATCATGCAAATGAAGAGAAAAAAGAAGACAAATGTTGTGGATACGAAATAAAAGTAGATAAATGGTATAACAAACGGAATCCAAATACATTCCCATATCCTGTACTTGCTACTATTGTATTTTTACTAATGGGTTTTATTTGGGATCTATGGCATCCAGGATGGATCGTTTTTTTAACCATTCCAGTATACTATGCAGTAGTTAATGCGATAAAATCCCGCGCAATATCATATACGCTCATTATAGTTCTAATATATCTGGCTATGGGCTTTATATGGAACCTGTGGCATCCGGGCTGGATAATATTCCTGTTAATACCGATAATACACTGGTTTACAGGTAAAAAAGGATAGTAATAGTTTTTTGCATGTCATAAATATTAACTTTGCCTGAAAAGGCATAGTATAATGATGTTATAAAAAAGCTGGAGGTGTTAAATGACAGTACGCATAGAGAAAGTCCCATATGGCGGATGGGATAACTGTTACAGGATATGCAACGATGAAATAGAATTAATAATTACATCGGACATAGGGCCAAGAGTAATCCGGTATGGTTTTATCGGACAAGAAAATGTTATGTGCGAAAAAAAGGAGCACATGGGTAAAACTGGAGGAGGAGAGTGGAGGATTTATGGAGGTCACAGGCTTTGGCACAGCCCTGAGCACGAGGTGCGAAGCTATTTCCCTGACAATGAAAAAGTCGATGTGCAGATAATACCTAATGGTATAAAAGTATCCCAGCCTGTCGAAACGACAACAATGATTAAAAAAGACATTGAGATAACAATTAAGGAAAAAGGAACCAAAGTTTATCTTAAACACACTATGACAAACTACAACCTTTGGGATATAGAGCTTGCGGCATGGGCTTTGACTGTAGTCGCGCCTGGAGGACTGGAAGTAGTACCGCAGGAGACTTTGGATACTAAGCTTTTGCCAAACAGGATGATATCTCTATGGCCATATTCGGACATGAAGGACAAAAGAGTCCAATGGGGAAGCAAGTATATATTCCTTTCACATGACTCAAAAGCGTTAAAGCCTTTCAAGTTCGGTATATCCAATACTGACGGATGGGCTGCATATTTCAACCATAATTATATGTTTGTGAAAAAATTCTCTCCGAAGGAAGATATGCTTTATCCTGACTACAGCGCTTCAATGTATGAAACATATACATGTGATTTTATGACTGAGATGGAAACACTTTCACCTCTTACTGTATTGGGACCTAAAGAAAAACTTGAGCACGAAGAGCAGTGGCAGCTAATTGATGACATCACGCCTCCTAAAGACGAGAAAGAGATGGATAGAATCGTAAGAAAGCACATTGCTAAATGAACAAAGTAGCTGTTTTTTCGGATATTCATGGAAATCTTGATATTCTCCAAAAAGCAATTGATATGTGTAAAGCAGAAGGTGTTGAACGATATGTAGTGCTTGGGGACATGATTTCCGATGGTCCGGATTCACAGGCTGTACTGGATACAGTTATGGAGCTGACTGACGATGTAGTAAGAGGAAACAGGGAAGAATATATATTAAATTACCATCGTGGCGAAAGAGCTGAATGGGAGAATAACTACCAGTGTGAATCGCTGGTAAAGACATATGAGAATCTTAATAACAAAGGGATTCAATATATATCAGGGCTGCCGAATGTTAAAAGACTGGATCTTTTCGGTCTGGACTCACTGGCCGTACATGGCTCTCATATCAATACAAGACATTTCATACTGCCTTCAGGAAGTATTGATGTATATATGGATATGTATGACAAGTATAACTGTTCTTTATATCTTCTCGGCCATTCCCATCAGTCATATTACCTTAACCTAAGGGAAAGATACTTTATTAATCCTGGGCCTTTGGGAATCCCGTCTGCAATGAATGTATATAAAAGAGATGATTCATTCAGTATGGGGATAATAACCATAGAAGATAAAAAAGTAGCTGAATATGAACTGATGTATATACCGTATAATCCTGTAAAACTGAAGGAATATTATTTAAAGGATATTGGCAGTTACAAGCACACTTTCTGGATAGAGCTTATAGCAGATTCGTTTTTTACCAAGTTCTATTACAGTCTGGATTTTCTGCATATGGCTCAGCAGATGGCTAAAGACAAAGGATATGGACATATCGATCCTATACCTAATGATATTTGGGAAATAGCATCGGAAAAATGGAAAAAAGAGCATAAAGGTATAGGTATATTCTAAAAAACCTTGCTATTTTGGGTGCTTGTATTATAAAATTAATGAACAGGATAAATATCTTCGTAAAAGAGGTGTGAAATGGCAAAGAAAAGATTCCGTAGCGCAATGAGTGGTTACAACAAGGATGATGTTAACAAGTATATAGAAAATATGATGGATGAATATGAGGCAAAGATAGTTGAAAAAGAAACTGTCATAAAGGACCTTAATAAAAAAATGGAAGACATGCAGGCTATGTATGATGATTTAAAGAGCAGGGAAGACGCTCTCTCAAAGGAAAAAGCAAGCATTACGAAAGCCTTAATGAAGGCAAACGAATTATCTGATCAGATTGTCAAGGAGGCCAAGGATACTGCTTTCAAGGAAGTAGCCGAGCTGGAAGTAAGAGCGGAAGAAGAAAGAGAAAAGATAGTAGATATAAAGAAACAACTGGCGGCATTACAGGCATCTGCGGCAAAGCTTTTGGAGAAGTTCAGCGACTCTCTGGATAAGACTATCGGTTCCTCTGAAGAACAGAAATAACTGTAAAAGAAATCAAATTCAGGAGAACCGGGAGTTCTCCTTTTTTGTATAAGAAAGGGAAATACTTATGGATATACTGGAATTATTAAAACAGGATGCAAGGCTTACTGCAAAAGAGCTTGCAGTCATGACAGGTAAAACCGTTGAGGAAGTTGAAAAAGTTATAAAACAATATGAACAGGATAAGATAATTGCAGGTTATTCAGCTGTCATAAACTGGGAAAAGGCAAGAGATAATATAGTTGTAGCTTTTATCGAGATAAAAGTGACTCCGGAAAGAGATCGCGGATTTGAAGAAATAGCAAAAAGAATATATAGCTATAAACAGGTAAAGACCTGTTATCTCATGTCGGGAGCATTTGATATTGCAGCGATTGTGGAAGGCACAGATTTGAAAGATGTGGCATTGTTTGTTACTCAGAAGTTGTCAGCTATACAGGGCGTGACAGCTACATCGACTCATTTTGTACTTAAGAAATATAAGGAAAACGACCTTGTATTTGAAGAAGAGGAAAAGGATCAAAGAGAGGCAATAATATTGTGAAAAAGCCCGGAGATTTTATAAGGGAAGAAGTGAGAAACACTCCTCCTTCCGGTATAAGGAAATATTTCGATATGCTTCATGGTATGAGTGATGTGATATCTTTAGGAGTTGGGGAACCAGACTTTGTCACACCATGGCAGATAAGGGAGTCTGCAATATATTCACTGGAAAAAGGCAGAACCCATTACACTTCAAATACCGGAATATTAGAGCTTCGTCAGGCCATATGCTCAATGCTGGAAAGGAAGTACAGTCTTAATTACAATCCTGTAAACCAGATTATAATAACTGTAGGAGCATCAGAAGCAATAGATATAGCTATAAGGAGCATAGCGGGACCTGGTGATGAGGTTATCATTCCTGAACCGTGTTTTGTTGCATATAAAGGGTGTGTTAATTTTGCAGGAGCAAAAGCCGTACCTCTTCAGCTAAAAGAAGATAACTGTTTTAAACTGACAGTAGATCAGCTCAAAGCATGTGTAACAGAGAAAACAAAAGTGCTTATTCTAGCTTACCCTAACAATCCGACCGGTGCTGTCATGACAGAAGAGGAGTTAAAACCTATAGCGGAGTATCTTGCAGCAAAAGACATAATAGTAATATCAGACGAAATATACTCAGACCTGACTTACGGGATGAAGCATTTTTCTTTTGCAGAATTTAAGAATATGCATGATAAAGTTGTATATGTAAACGGATTTTCCAAATCCTTTTCAATGACAGGGTGGAGATTAGGATATGTATGTGCACATAAGGATATAATCTCACAGATGCTAAAAATCCATCAGTATGCTATAATGTGCGCACCATCTTTTGTGCAGTATGCGGCAATTGACGCCTTAAAGCATTGTGAAGAGGATGTTGTTAAAATGAGACAGGAATATGATGCAAGGAGAAGATATCTGCATAATGGGCTTATAAGCATAGGTATTGACTGCTTTGAACCAGAAGGCGCATTTTATGTTTTTCCAAATATTAAAAAGACAGGTCTGACATCCGAACAGTTTTGTGACAGGCTTTTAATGGAGCATAAGGTACTGGTTGTGCCGGGAACAGCATTTTCATCAGCAGGCGAAGGGTACTTCCGTGCAACATACGCAAGCTCACTGGAAAACATAAAAGAAGCATTAAAACGAATGGAAAGGTTTATAAAAACTATAGATGATTGATTTCAATGTAATTGAAAACGAACTTAATGAAATAAAGGATAATTCAGCGAAACTCATAATAAGCCTGGATTCTGACAGCACAAAAGAAGAGATAGCAAGTCTTGAGGAGAAAACTGTCAGGGAAGGATTCTGGCAGGATAATGAGAATTCCCAAAAGATACTTCAAAGGATAAAGGTGCTAAAAGACCGTGCAGCAAAAGCAAAGGATTTAAAGACAAAGCTTGATGACTGTTATGTATTGTTGGAATTTGCCTACGAGAATCCAGAAGATGAAACTCTAGGCCAGGAGCTTATCGATTCTATGAAGGAATTGTCAAAGACATATGTGGAAATCCGTATGTACTCCCTGCTTAACGGTACTAATGACAAGAATAACGCATATCTGACATTGCATGCAGGTGCAGGCGGGACAGAAGCCTGCGACTGGGTAGAAATGCTGTTTAGAATGTATACCAGATATTTTGAAGAAAAGAAGTTTAAAGCAACTGTCACAGATTACCTTGACGGGGATGGAGCGGGTATAAAATCTGTGTCTGTTTATGTAGAAGGCGAATATGCATACGGCCACTTAAGAGGTGAATCAGGTGTGCACAGGCTGGTAAGGATATCTCCTTTCGATTCTGCAGGAAGAAGGCATACCTCCTTTGCATCATGCGAGGTCATACCAGAGATTTCCAATGAAATCGATATAAAAATAAAAACAGAGGATCTTCGTATAGATACTTTCCGCTCATCAGGAAAGGGAGGGCAGCATGTAAACAAAACCGACTCAGCTATCAGGATAACTCATCTGCCTACAAATATTGTTGTAGCATGCCAGTCTGAAAGAAGCCAGCATCAGAACAAGGAAACAGCCATGAAGATGCTTATGTCCAAACTTTTAGAGATAAAGGAAAGAGAACATAAGGAAAAGATTGAAGATCTTAAGGGGACGCAGATGGATATCGGCTGGGGAAGTCAGATACGCTCTTATGTCTTCTGTCCATATACTATGGTAAAAGACCATAGGACAAATTATGAGACAGGAGATGTCCAGTCAGTAATGGATGGAAACCTGGATCCTTTCATAAACGAATATTTAGCTCAGAATCCTACTATCGATTAATATCACAGGCAATATGTACGAGAACATCTGTCATTTTTTCCATTTCATTTATTGATACATATTCAAAACGCCCATGGGCATTATGCCCGCCTGTAGCAATATTAGGACAAAGAAGGCCCATATATGAAAGCCTTGCTCCGTCTGTTCCTCCTCTTATAGCATGTGAGGTGGGTTCATATCCTAATGCGGCATATGCGCGGTTCGCTCTTTCTATTATGTACATATGAGGCTTAAGCATTTCTGCCATATTAAGATAAGTGTCCTTTATATCCATAGCTACAGTATTTGAACCATATGCTCCGTTAATGAAATCAGCTGCCATCTTGAAACGTTCTTTCTTCTTGGTAAGTTTATTATAATCATGATCTCTTAAGATATATCTCATTTTTACACTTTCCTCTGTGCCTGAAATAAAGTGAAGATGATGGAAACCTTCCTTCTTTTCCGTAAACTGAGGAGTCTCATTACAAGGAAGAAGGGAATTGAATTCATATGCAATAAGTATGGCATTTTTCATTATATTCTTTGCACCGCCAGGATGAACTGATAACCCTGTGACGGTAATGTCAGCAGAAGCAGCATTAAAGTTCTCATACTGGATGTCACCCAAAGGCCCTCCATCAACTGTGTAAGCGTAGGATGCATTAAATTTCTTTACATCAAACAAATCCGCACCCCGTCCAATCTCCTCATCAGGAGTGAAAGCTATGCTTATCGGACCATGCATTAAAGAATCACTGTTTATAAGTTTTTCAGCCATAGTAAGGATTTCTGCTATACCTGCTTTGTCATCTACGCCTAACAGTGTCGTTCCATCAGTAACTACAAGGTCATGACCTTGGTATTTTTTTAAGTGTGGATATTTCTCCACCTCCATGACAATGTTTAATTCATTATTCAGAATTATATCTTTTCCATCGTAACTTTTAATTATCCTTGGGTTTATGTTCTTTCCGCTTACGGCGTCGGATGTATCCATATGCGCTATGAATCCAATAGGTTGGACTTGCTCATATCCTGGTTTTGCATTTATAAAGCCATATACATAACCAGACTTATCAACATGCGCATTTTCTATGCCTATGCTTTTCATCTGCTCAACCAAGTATTCAGCAAATATCATCTGATTGCGTGTTGATGGACAGGTTTTAGAAGCAGGATCAGAAGTAGTGTCAAATCTTATGTAATCAATGAATCTTTCATGAACTTTCATATCAGTACCTTTCATTATCTTTTTTACTTGTTAAGTATATCATAGGTATAATAATATTCATGCTCATGAAATGATTTAAAAGCCAATTGTTTTTCAGTAAAAAATAATTTAAGCAGAGAATTTTGGGAATA
>JAAYBX010000144.1 GCA_012729955.1 Clostridiaceae bacterium | reverse complement strand
GTGATTTTATCACTGTCTGTTGTTTAAAACAGGAGTATTGTGATGTAAAATATCTTTGTGATTACTAAGCATTGGAAAGGATGTACGATAATATGACAAAAGTAATGATAGATCCGGGAATATGCAATCTTATAACATCAGTAGAGGCTGTGTCTGAAGATGGCATGGAAGTTACCCTTAAAGTGAAATCCGGGTGCAAGAGCATTAATGAGATGTTCAAGACTATTGGCGATACATTTGACGCATATGAGCTATGTCTTGACAAACCGGGAAACGGCCCTTTATACGACTATGCAAGAGAGCATCTTCCAGGCCACTGCGGATGTCCTGCAATTGCCGGGATTATAAAAGCGGCAGAAGTGGAATGTCATTTGGCTTTGCCTAAGGATGCGAAAATCACGTTTATAAAAGAATAATCAGATTAGTTTACCGCCAAGCCAGACGCTGTGTACATTCATCTTGTCATCGACAAGAACAAGATCGGCTTTTTTGCCAGGCTCAATTGAGCCTTTTTTGCTGTCAATTCCAAGCAGTTTAGCTGGTATATATGATGCCATATAGAATGCATCAGTTATACTTATGTCCGTGTGCTTCATCATATTAAAACATGCTTTGTTCAATGTTAGAGCTGAACCTGCAAGATCTGTACCATTTAATATATTCACATCTGTGCTGTTATTATCCTTAGTGAAATTCGTTGAATCAGTAACAAGTACTAACCTGTCTCTGCCCTTTATCTTGTATATGAGTTTTAACATGTCTTCTCTTACATGGATTCCTTTTGAATCTGCAATAAGCTCTATAGTTATATCATCAATAAGCCAGCATGCATGGTCAAAGTCAACTTCTTTTGTTCCTTCATATATAGGTTTAGAAGGATAACATCCTGTCGCACAGCAACCGTGAGTCTGAAGTTTAAGTCCTTTATCCAGAAGAGCTTTCAGCATGTCAGTTGTAGCTTCTGAGTGCCCGGCTGAAAATACTATTGATTCATCTGTTTTACTTTCTGAAATATCATTAACAAACTCGGTTACTCCTTCCATTTCCGGAGCAATTGTCCATATCTTAATCATGCCTTCTGCTTCTTTTAGATACTCATCATATTCTTTTTTAACTGGAATCCTTGAGTACTCTTTAAAAGCCCCATATTTGGGATTCATATATGGTCCTTCCATATGTATCCCAATAATAGTCTTTGAAGCAAGGCTGTTTTTAATCTTAACAGCATTAACAATAGTACGGATATCTTCTGTCATTTGTTTATGGGTAGGTCGTATAAGAGTGGTGGCAAGCATGGATGTGGTTCCATGCTTCAAATGATATATACATGCTTTTTCAGGGTCTTCATGAAACCATACCCCGTCTGCTCCATGGTTGTGTATATCTATAAGCCCTGGGCCTAGATATCTTCCTTTAGCATCATATTCATATATATTGCTTTTCTCTTTGTTTTTATCCTTATCTTTTAAAACAGTATATTGGGAATAAGGGATAATGCTGTGTATCAAATCATCTTCTATTAGAACGACATGATTTTCTAATACACTGTCTTTAAGAACTATTCTGCAATTTTTAATACAGATCATATCCACTCCTTAGTACTGGAATATCCAATCAGGCTCTATTGGCGCTGCCAAAGTCTCGCTTACATAAACATCAGTAGGTACAAGCTGCAATATTGATGAAGGCACCTTAGGTGTTACAGGACCATGAAGAACCAGCCTTGATATCATCCTCTGCCAGGTAACGAAAGTACCGGCTGTTGTAAGGCTGTGTATCTCAAAGCGTCTTTTTGCTGCAAGTACATCTTTAGGTCCTATTGTTGCGGCTTTTGGAGGTACAGCCGCCAAATCCCCTGATGATCCAAAACATCCATGTAAAGAATTCTGAGCTATTGTCAGTGGATTCAATGATGTTACTCTTGCACCCATCTTTAAAAATTCGTCCAAT
>JAAYBX010000143.1 GCA_012729955.1 Clostridiaceae bacterium | reverse complement strand
CCATCCTGCTCTTTCCCTTGAAGGACAGTCCATAAATATGTCCAGCGAGTTCTGCCTGTACGTTTCTACAGCAGCATTGTAGATGTTTATTAGGTCAGGATCTGATGTATTAATTTTCTTATCTATATGAGGATGCTTATACTCAATCACATGCAAGGATGAAATATGTGCTTTACCTTTAAGCATTACTGTATTTATATATTTCATACTGCCTGGTTCGAAAAAGACCAGGGTGTATTCTCCAGACTCCAATACATATTTATTTGCCCAGAGGCCTTGATTACGAATAGGATTGGTGATACCGTCTGAAAGCATCTCATCATAGATCATTAAGAATTCACAAGCTTCTTCGCATTTCACTTTGAAAGATATAAAGCCGGTGGTTTCCCTTTCAAACTCACAAACAGAATATTCACCTTCACTAAGGCTTATACCGTTACTGATGTCCGTTTCTAAAGTATTAACAGTATCATATTCTATTCTCTGCATCATTTCACACATATTCTCATCAAGATCGGATGTTTTAAACTGTTTGAAATGATCCTCTTCAATTTTAAGATACCATGGAAATCTGTATGTTTCAGGTTCAATAGGATGTTGTTTGCCTACAAAGGCATTTCCTAATGGATATAGACTTTCATACTCAGGATACTTAACATTCCTGGTTATATATTCTTTCTTGTCACATATTTCCAAGCTTGCTTGCTGTGTATTTCTACCTTTCATCCAGTCAGATGAGTTATTATTTAAAACATATGACTCAACAAACCCTCTTTGGAATGTGTACCTTTGTACTTTTCTCACATAATCATCTAGAAGAAATGCATAAAATCCTTTTACTCCTGTAGCAGCTGCCACATCATTATCGCAGATTATCTCGCAGGTCAGAAAGGAAGGTTGGTCAAGAATGCCATACCCATTTACGCAGTATCCCCATACAATGATGCCTACATCGTTTTTATCTTTTGTAAGATATGAAGTTATATCAATCTCATCAACCCTGTAAAAACCATGTGCGGCTCTTGCAGGACCTGCTGCTGCAAAATTACCATTAACATATATCTGATAAGAGGTGCTGCAGGCAAGATTAACAGATGACCTGCATTTATCTACTTGAGCATAAAATCCCATCCTTATATTCATTTCTTTTTGAAGCCTTGCTGCCCAGACAGGTTCAGCCTGCCTAAATATATATCTTCCCATAACCGCCTCCGTAATATGTATAGTTTATCATATTTTCAATTGAATGATAAATAATACTGAAACAGACAATCTGATATTCCAAATGATTGCAGACTCATAAATGCTAAGCTGACCTGATATAGGGTCAACTCACAATTAACAGTAATAGCTCCTTGACAACAACAATATCGAGTTATACCATTAAAAAGTAAAGAAATAAATTGGGAAAAGACAGTTATATCGCTGACTAATAAATTATTAAGTAGGTAGATTATGAAAATCATATTCAAATGCTTTATTCGAGATGTTCATTAAAGTGCATAAGCATAATGTTTATGCACCTTAATATGCCCTTGTACTGAACAAAATATATGAGAAATTTATAAGGAGATTAATTATGAATAAAAATAGAAAAATTTTATCAGTTTTAATTATATTAGTGATATTATTATCACGCAGCATCATACCAGTATCTGCATCATCAGACTATTATGAGAGCACATACAATAATTACAATTATGATTGTAGATCCACCTTTAGTTCAAATTATATAAGTGGTGAGATGAGTTATGCTGGTGCATCTAAGATAAATGTAATCCAAGATTTTAACTACATGCAATCTGGTTATTCAACTGTGTATATAGATTCTAGGATAGCTTTTCCACAAACCTCATTTGTCGGTATCGCAACAACTATCAACACAGGTTGGTATTTTACACATTGCAACTACTCATACCTTATAGGGGCAAATACAGTATATTCTGCAGGATTATTTTAGGAGCAGATATGATTAAAAAGATAAGCATATTGTTAATACTAGTGCTTGCTGTAGGATGCCTGGCATCCTGCAGTAAGCCTTCCCCTTCGGAAAGTAATCCTAGTAATACCGGAAACGAATCTTCTTCTATTGGAAACCTTAATACTGATAGTTTGAAGCCTGAATCATATTACACTTCATTCAAACAAGGAATTACTATAGGGAAATACCTTGAGACGCCATATGGAACATATTACTGTTCCTTTCTTGGTTATTTATACTATTCAGAGAAAGGAAACACGAAATACATCAAGTTATGCAACAAACCTGACTGCAATCACAATTCTAATGACTGCAACTCATATATAGGTACTGCGCCAATCGGGTATTATGATGGCAAAATTTACTATGAAGTTTGGAATAACATAAATTGCATGGATATGGATGGAAGCAATCACAAGAGAGTAAAGACTTTGTATGAGGGATATGATAATAATTTCGGATTTT
>JAAYBX010000016.1 GCA_012729955.1 Clostridiaceae bacterium | reverse complement strand
TATTACTGCAAAGACAGCAGGTATTATAAGAATGAAAAACTTTTAGAGCTGATGAGTAATGCGCTTTCATACATCGAAAGCCATCATAGGCCTAATTTTACAATAGATATGATGGAAAGCAATTTCTTCTGCTCTCCTCTGTTTGAAGCAGTAAACATGTCAAGAGCTTATAGGATAATGGAGCGATATGCTAAGACGGAACCGGAAAAAACTTTGTTAAACAGATTTACCGGATATCTTCCGATAATTGTGAAATCACTGCTCAATGGCGGAATACATACCCCTAATCACAGATGGATCGGAGCTTCAGGAATGCTTATGATGGCAAATATTACAGGAAGTTCTGAACTTAGGGAGTTGGCACAGGCGTATCTCGATGAAGGTATTGATATAGATGAAAACGGGGAATTCACAGAAAGATCACCGCACTATAATGAAGTATGTGACACATCATTCATGATAATAGCGATGGAAACAGGCAATATGGAGTATCTTGAATATGCAAAGAAGAATATGGATCTTATGTTCAATTATATTGAACCTAATTTCACAGTATTCACCCAGAACTCCAACAGACAGGACAAACATGAAGGAGACATAAATGCTATTACCCCAACATATTACCTTTACTACCTTTATGTCCATATGTCATATCTGACTAAAAACGCACAGTACGCTAAATTTGCTGATGACATATACAACAGTGTTGAAAAGGCATATGGAAGAGGGCCAGGTTATCTTTGGATGTATATGGCATATCCTGAACTTTTGGAATATGAGCCTGAAATGGAACAGTATCCTACTTCATTCAATATATTCCATAATGATATTGTCAGATTCAGAAATGAAGATTTTTCTGCAACCCTTATAACAAGGTCACCGAATTTCCTGTTTGTGCAGAAAGGTGATTTAAGATGCTTTGTAAGGATATGTGCTTCTTTCTTTGCTGTAGCCCAATTCAAACCTTTGTCAATTGAACTTGTCGGTAAGGATAAATACCAGATGAAGATGAGAGCTCACGGAGAATATTATGGACCAATGCCAGTAAAACCAGCATCACCGAAATGGAAAGAGATGGACCATTCACTAAGACCTGTAAATAATGAAATTGATCTGGAATATACAGTTACAGTGCAGATTAAAAACGACAGAGTAAGTTTGAATGTAAAAACATCGGAATGTGATAATGTTCCATGCAAGATAGAATTCTGCATTGGAGCTCCTGTCGATGTGAAATATGATTCAGTGGAATTTAAAGGCCTGCCAGATGAGTGTTTATCTGTAAATGCTAAAGAGATTAAAATGAGCAAAAAAGATGACTGCCTTACACTGACAAACAGCTTTTCAAAACACACATATCATAAAGATATGAGAGGGTCTATCCCTCCAAGCAAAGGCGCATTCACAGTATATTATACAAGTTTCACGCATATAGATGAATCTATTGATATAATAGGCACAAAGGAAGCATAAAATGAAATCTCACTATTTAGACATAGTAAGAGGTAACGAAGCAGCAATTGAGTATAATTTAAAGCAGTTTAGTTCTAGTGAACATATCATGTACGGAGCTTACGGTTATCCTGATTATGCAAATAACGCCGTACCTATCGAAACAATGGCTTCTGGATACTACTGTAGTGACAGCAAGTTCTACCACGACAAGAACCTTCTATATATAATGAACTGCCTTATAGATTATCTATATTCAGCTCAACGGGAAGACTACACAGTCGACAATAGGGAAAGCGATTACAAATGCGGTCCTATATTGATATCGATATATCTTGTAAGAGCATACAGGATAATGAAGAAATATGCAGTATCAGAAGAGGAGATTGCTCTTAGAGACAGGCTTTTTGAATATCTTATCCCGGTATCAAAAGGCGTATGCAATGGCGGAACAATCACGCCGAATCACAGATGGATGGCAGCTTCGTCTGCGCTTATCTTATACAGCGAAGTTAAAATGGAATGTCTTAAGAGGCTTGCAGATGCATATCTGAATGAGGGTGTGGACATAGATGAGTCTGGCGAATATACTGAAAGATCTCCAATGTATAACAGGGAGTGCGATAACGCATTTCTTATCATTGCTGAAGAGACAGGTGATAATTACTATCTCGAATGCGTAAGGAAAAACCTGGAGCTTATGCTCTACTACATCGAGCCGGATTTTACAATGTTCACTCAGAATTCAAATAGAAAAGACAAACAGGAAGGGGATGTAAGCGCTTCCTTCTATCCTGATGGTTTTTATCATGCATATATGTACATGTCCTATCTGCTAAAAAATCCTGTATTTGCCAGGATGGCTGATGATATTTTTAATAACATAAAGAGCAGAGCAGGAAGAGGTCCTGGTATTTTGTGGCCTTTCCTGCTTCATCACGAACTTAAGGAATACGAACCTGTATTAACTGACCGCCCAATATCTTTCAATATATTCCATAAGGATATAGTCAGAAAGAAGAACAAGGATTTATCTGTCACGCTTCTTACAAGATCACCTAATTTTCTTTTTATACAAAAAGGCAATTTAAGATGTTTTGTAAGGGTATGCGCTTCCTTTTTTGCAGTAGCCCAGCTTATCCCAAAGCAAATTGAGAAAATAGATGACGATAAATACTATTTCACCATGACTGCACAAGGTAAATACCACGGGCCGTTACCTGAAAAACCAGCTACACCTGTTTGGAAGGAAATGGACCATTCCAAAAGGCCGGTTATTAACAAGGTCCAGCTGATTTATCATGTTGATCTGACTCTTAAAGATGCTGGTGTAACCATAGATATCAGATCTGAAGGTATGGACAAAGTTCCATACAAGGTAGAATTCTGCTTTACCGCACCTTGTATGGTAAAAAATAAAAATGAATTGTTTGAAGGCCAGCAAGGGAAACATATGGCTTTCAACGAAGGCGATATTGACATTGAGAAAGACAACAATATACTAAGGATAACCAATACGCATAACAGCCATATCTATCATGACATCATGAGAGGCTCGGTACCAAAAAGCATGAGTGCTTTTACGATATATTACACGGGATTCACGCATATAGATGAACATATTCAGATATTGGATGTAGGGAGATAAAATGCCTGATGTATTAACACATATCCTTTTTGCACAGAATGTAAAAGACGCTATAAGTGACATTAATGTGAAAGATGCTATTGATAACAATATGCAGCTGTATAATTTTGGAGCTCAAGGGCCGGATTTCCTGTTTTATCATATAAGCCCCCTTCTGGTAGACAGAAGAGTGCCCGCAGCAGGTGCAATGATGCACAGGATTGAAACATCAAAATTTTTTAAGGATTTCGTATTATGGCTTGAGAATTTAAACGGTGCGGAATATGAGCAGAACCTGGCATATTTTGCAGGATTTCTAACTCATTTCTACTGTGACAAGACGATTCATCCTTATGTGGAAGCAACAGTGGAAAAAGGAGCAAGCTATTTTAATAAAAACGGCGGGAAAGCATATCTATCCCACTATATGGTCGAGTATGTGATGGATATAAGGTTATGGAAAGAACATACAGGTACAGAAGCATATAAACAGGACATATTACAGCTGATAGGTACTGAACCTTTACCTTATGAGATAGTAAGATATATAACCGAGTTTATAAACTTCACGCAGCCTAATGCAGTGACAAAAAATGAGGTATATAATGCCAGTATCAAAATGAGACAAATCCATAAGATATTATACGATCCCAAGAATATGAAGAAATGGTGGATAAATCTTTTACCCATGCCAAGAAAATGCTATGTGGAAAAAGCAAAAGAGGATATTGATGTGTTGAACCTAAACAAAAGAATATGGAATCATGTTCAAAACGATGACGAGAAATCAGATTCATCTGTAGAGGATTTAATGAAAGTTGGCTGTACAGAATGTGTAAAATGTCTTGATGAGATAAGCGAGATGCTGGAAAAGGGAATTGGGAAAGACCTTAACAAACTTATACCAGATGTAAGCTATTTGACAAATAAGCCAATATAAGAAAACAATGATTGAAGAACAACTAAAGAAACAGGAATATGATTTTATATCAAAAGACGAAAAACAGTTCGTCTCTGCTTTTAGTAAAGCTATGCAGGAAATCGGATATGTCAATGATGGAATTACCCCTTATGTGTGTTTAGGCAGATACAAGATTGAATATTACAAAGCACAGAACAAGACAAAAAAGGTAATAGCACGCTTCTATTTTCGAGACAACGGAATTGTTTTACGGCTTTATTTTACAGATATAGACAGACACAGGGAATACATAGAAAAAGCTGAGGATTTTATAAAAAATCCTTTTATAAATGAAAAAGGCAGATGCAAGCAATGTGATAAGAGTGGCGGCGGTATAGGTAAAAAAGGTAAGTGTTCATTTAAGAAGACATATACAATTGATGGAATAATATATATGAAATGTGCAGGAGAAAATTACTACTTTGCAAATCACGATTTATACGTTATACCAAAGTATATAGAACTAATTGAAACTTTTTATCCTGTTAAGATAAAAAATCAAACTAAATGATTAAAAACCACTTGATGATATAAAAGAAATAATGGAAAAACGTTTTGGACATGACACGCTTTTATCAGTTGCGACCACATCTGATAATATCCCATATGTCCGTATAGTGAACAGCTATTATGAAAATGGGTGTTTCTATACTGTAACGCATTCACTTTCTAACAAAATGAAACAGATAGCGGTTAATCCAACTGTAGCGGTCTGCGGCGAGTGGTTTACTTCTCAGGGAATCGGTAAAAATCTCGGATGGATAAAAGATGAGAGTAATAGGGAAATAGCAGACAAGCTTCGAAAGGTTTTCTCTTCATGGTACAAAAACGGTCATGTTAATGAAGAAGATACAAACACATGCATACTTTGTATAAAGCTGACTGAAGGGATTTTATTTGATAAAGGAAGAAAATACTTAATTAATTTCACTTAATAAGATATAAACCAAATATTCTGTAATCCAGACATAAAATGAGTATATTGAAAATGACCTTTAAATAACATATAATCTATATGATATATATACAAAAGAAAAGGCGGTTATTAATGGCTGTAAAAAACACATACAATAATGAAAGCATAAAATCCCTCAAAGGTCCAGACAGAGTCAGAAAATGCGCACCTGTAATATTTGGTTCAGATGGTTTAGAAGGCTGCCAGCATTCGGTATTCGAAATAGTCTCTAATTCAATTGATGAAGCAAGATCAGGTAATGGGAACCTCATTGAGGTTATCAGGCATTCAGACAAATCCATAACAGTCAAGGATTATGGAAGAGGAATGCCTGTCGATTTTAATAAGAATGAACAGAGATATAACTGGGACCTTATATATTGCGAGCTTTATGCAGGAGCTAAATATGACGGTAACCTGTCGGGCAACTATAATGCTTCAATTGGCTTAAACGGTTTAGGATGCTGCGCTACACAGTATGCATCGCAGTATATGGATGTTGAGGTTATACGCGACGGTTTTAAGTATAATCTTCACTTTGAAGAAGGATACAATATCGGCGGGCTTAAGAAGAAAGAGGATAAAAGCAGAAAAACTGGTACGACAACAAGATGGAAGCCGGATCCCAAGGTTTTTACTGATATAAACATACCTTTAGAATATTTCCAGGATATGCTGAAAAGACAGGCTGTTGCAAATGCCGGCCTTCGTTTCACTCTTAAAGACGAAGAATCAAATCAGACTTTTGAGTATCTTTATGAGAATGGTATAAGGCAGTATGTTGATGAAGTGCTTGTGGACAAAACTTATACAGCTCCTGTATACATATCCAGAGATACAAAGCTTGTGGAAAAAGACGGTTCAAGGGAACATGATGCGAAACTTACCGCTTGTTTCTGTTTTTCCTCTGATGTAAGCCTTGCGGAGCATTACTACAATTCCAGTTATCTAGTAAACGGAGGTTCTCCTGAAAGAGCAATGAGAGCTGCCTTCACATATGCTTTAGACCGTTTCATTACTTCAGAAGGAAAATATACAAAAGGTGAAGTTAAGATCACTTATGCTGATATTCAGGATAGTCTTGTATTTGTGTCCAACAGTTTTTCCTCTGTAGGAGGATTCGAGAACCAGACTAAGAAAAGCATAGTTAATGCAATATTCCAGGATGCCATGACTGAGTTTTTAAAACATGAACTGGAGATTTATTTTATTGAGAATAAGTCCGAAGCCATCAAGATAGCAGATCAGGTTCTTTTAAACAAAAGAAGCGCAGAACAGGCTGAAAAGACCAAACTTAATCTTAAGAAGAAATTAGGAAAAGGTCTGGATATGAATAACCGTGTCAAGAAATTCGTTGACTGTCGAAGCAAGGATGCTGATAAGAGAGAGATATACATAGTAGAAGGGGATTCCGCTCTTGGTTCAACTAAAATGGGAAGAGATGCGGAATTTCAGGCTATAATACCTGTGAGAGGTAAAATATTAAACTGTCTGAAAGCGGAATACAACAGGATATTCGAGAGTGAGATTATTATCGATCTTCTTAAGGTTTTGGGTTGCGGAGTAGAGATTAAAACAAAAGCAAATAAAAAAATAAGCCCATTTGATATGAGTAAGTTAAAATGGTCTAAGATAATAATCTGTACGGATGCTGATGTAGACGGTTTCCAGATAAGGACTCTTATACTTACTATGATCTACAGGCTTGTGCCTTCCTTAATTGATGCAGGCAAGGTATATATTGCAGAATCACCTCTTTTCGAGATATCGTATAAAAAGGACACATTCTTCGCATACAGCGAGACTGAAAAAAATGAGATAGTGGATAAAATAAAAGCAAAAGAACAGAAAAACGGGCAAGTACCGAAGATATCTATACAGAGGTCAAAAGGATTAGGGGAAAACGAGCCTGATATGATGTGGCTGACAACAATGAACCCAGCTTCAAGAAGGCTTAAAAAAGTAATGCCCACGGACATGAAGCAGATGGAGGACATGTTTGATCTTCTTCTGGGAGATAATTTACAGGGAAGGAAGGATTTCATTCAGGAATTCGGATATAAATATACCGATATGCTTGATGTTTCTTAATATATGAAAAAAGATAAAAAAGAAAATATAAATAAAGAAAATGAACCAAGGCTGCAGCCTATAACAGACATTTTAGAAACCAACTTCATGCCATATGCTATGAGCGTAATAGTTTCACGTGCCATTCCTGAAATAGACGGGTTAAAACCTTCACATAGGAAGCTTCTTTATACTATGTATAAAATGGGTCTTTTAAAGGGAGACCGTACAAAATCCGCTAATGTAGTAGGACAGACAATGAAACTGAATCCACATGGCGATCAGGCAATATATGAGACAATGGTAAGGATGACAAGAGGAAATGAAGCGCTTCTTCATCCTTTCGTGGATTCTAAAGGCAACTTTGGAAAACAGTACTCCAGAGACATGAGTTATGCTGCAAGCAGATATACTGAAGTCAAGCTTTCTGCAATATGTGCAGAGATGTTTCGTGACATTGATAAGGACTGTGTGCCATTTACTCCAAACTATGACGGGACTATTATGGAACCGGTCATGCTGCCATCAGCATTTCCGAATATCCTTGTAAACGCAAGCCAGGGTATTGCTGTCGGTATAGCAAGCAATCTGCCTTCATTTAATCTTGTTGAGGTTTGTGACTGTATAATTGCGTATTTAAAGGACAGGGATATAAATATAGCGGATTATCTTAAATGTCTGGATTTCTCTACAGGCGGTTATGCTATATACGACAAGGCAGAACTTGAAAGCATATTTTTGAATGGCAGAGGACGCGTAAGATTAAGAGCAAAATACAATGCAGACAAAAAGGGCTCTCATATTGAGATAACCGAAATACCGTATACAACATCTGCAGAAGCAATTATTGAAAGCATAATAGCGCTTGTTAAAAGCAGTAAGATTAAAGATATTACTGATGTCCGTGATGAGACAGATATAACTGGGCTTAAGATTACGATTGACGTAAAAAAAGGTACCGATATAGACAAACTAATGGCAAAACTGTTTGCAAAAACACCATTGGAAGATTATTTTTCCTGTAATAATAACGTACTGATTGAAGGGAAACCGCTTCTTTTAGGAGTAAAGGACATTATTGATTACTGGATAGTGTTCAGGGTTGAATGTATTAAAAGACAGTTAAGATATGATTTAGCAAAAGACAGGGAAAGACTGCATCTTTTG
This sequence comes from Clostridiaceae bacterium, assembly GCA_012729955.1. Classification (GTDB taxonomy): domain Bacteria; phylum Bacillota; class Clostridia; order DUPQ01; family DUPQ01; genus DUPQ01. Next base: position 14,006 of record JAAYBX010000016.1, on the reverse strand, counting down.
CTGGGACTGGAAAGAGTTTTACTAGACATCGATGAAGCAATCCGTATAATACGTAACACCGAAATGGAAAGCGAAGTTATCCCGAATTTAATGGAAGCATTCAGAATAGACAATCTTCAGGCAGAATTCATCGCAGAGATTAAGTTACGTCATCTTAACAGGGAATATATATTGAAAAGGCTTGATGATATAAAAGATTTGAATAACAGTATTAAAGAAGCTGAAGAGACATTAAAAAGCAGGACAAGGATAGAGAATATTATCTCATCTCAGTTAATGGAAATAAAAACTAAATACGGACAGCCGAGAAAAACTGAGATTATATATGAAGAGCAGATGGAAGAAGAATTCGAAGAGCCTGCATTCGAGGATTATCCTGTAAGAGTATTCTTCACGAAAGATAATTACTTAAAGAAAATACGTGATATAGACTTTAAGCAGGATGTGGACAATAAATTCAAAAATGAGGACATACTTCTACACGAAGCCACTTCTCATAACGGAGCCGAGCTTGTAATGTTTTCCAATAAAGGTAATGTATATAAATCCAAGCTGTACCAGATAAATGACTGCAAGCCTGCAGATTTCGGAGAATATCTTCCGAATATCTGTGAACTGGAAAAGGATGAGCGCATAATATATATTGCCATAACTGATGATTTCAAAGGGAATATGATATATCTGTTTGAAAATGGGAAAGGTGCGAAAGTACCATTTAAAACATTCTGGACCAAACAGAACAGAAAGAAGATGCTTAATGCTTACTTTATGGGAAGCAAGCTGCTTTACCTTGCTCTTTTAGATGAAAAAGATGAATCTTCATATGTAGCGATAACATCAGACCAGAGAGCTTTGATATTCAAGTCAACTGACATAACAATAAAGGATAAGAGAGATACTCAGGGAATAACTTTAATAAAGCTTAAAAGCGGTACCAAGGTAACTGAAATGCTTCCTTTGGAAAATGCGCGCTTAAAGGATGTTGACAAATACAGGCCTGTAAATGTCCCTGCAGTAGGGAAAGTATTATCTGATAAGGATAAGAAAAGAAAACAGGTTTCTTTATTTGATTAGAGGAGTGAGATGAAAAGGATAAGAAAAGCGATAATTCCTGCAGCAGGATTAGGCACCAGGTTTTTGCCTGCTACAAAAGCAACCCCCAAGGAGATGCTTCCTGTCGTGGACACGCCTGCAATACAGTATATCGTAGAAGAAGCTGCAAAATCAGGTATTGAGGACATAGTAATAATTTCCGGTAGAGGCAAGAGAGCGATTGAAGATCATTTTGACAAATCTTATGAGCTTGAAGATGTGCTTTTAAAGCATAACAAGATTTCCGAGCTGGAAGTAATTAAAGGCATATCAAATATGGCAAATATATATTATGTCAGACAGAAGGAAGCCAGAGGATTAGGGCATGCCATTCACTGTGCAAAGACATTTATAGGCAATGAGCCGTTTGCAGTTCTTTTAGGTGATGATCTTGTATATTCCGAAAAGCCATGCTTAAGCCAGCTTATGGATGCATATGAGAAGTATCAGTCATCCATAGTAGGAGTACAGAGAGTTGATAAAGAAAAGGTAAACCTGTATGGTATTATTGAAGGCGATGACATCGCCCCTAAAGTCATGAAGGTGAAGGATCTGGTGGAGAAACCTGATAAGGCGCATGCACCTTCAAATGTGGCTATTCTTGGCAGATACATACTGGAGCCTGAAATATTTGACATACTGGAAAACCAGAAACCGGGTAAGAACGGGGAAATACAGCTTACAGATGCTTTGAAGACACTTTTGGCCATACAGAATATATACTCATTTGAATTTGAAGGAAAAAGATATGATTTAGGAGATAAACTTGGGTTTGTCGAAGCGACAATAGAATACGCTTTGAGAAGAGAAGACCTTAAACAGGAACTTAAAGCCTATCTTAAAGATATTGCTGGGAAGTTTTAATAATATAGATCATATAAATAAATCAGATCATATAAACTAATCAGATAATATTAATACTACTATTTCAATAAACTATATAGCACATCAGTATTGAATGTGTATGCAACGCTGTCCATATATAGAAGCGTTGCTATTTCATCAGCAGTTATACTTTTAGCAAACTCATCTATGGTCATATTGTTAATGTATTCTTTGTCATAGTATCTGGTATCCATTATGTAAACCTTCTCATAATGCGGTAAAAGGAAATGTACAAAACTTGCTCCATATGAATCACATATCACAAGTAAAGTCTTGCCGTTTTCATTATCTGTTGTGAATTCATGATATATGCCGTTTCCTCCGCTCATGAACATGTTGTAATACTGGTTATCGGGAGTTATATAGCTTAAATCATTAAGCCTTTTTTCCACTGGTCCGGTTTTTTTATGCATGACATATTTGTATTCAGTTATAGGATAGTATGCAGTAAGAATGTCAGGATTATTCAATACTCTATCATCCTGATTGGTTTTACGGTATGCGCTTCCTATATATCCCTCTATTACTTCCTTTTCTACATACTTATCAAGTGATATAATATTCTCTTTCTTTCCCATTGATTCCATAAGAGCGCAGTAAGCGTAGTATGCGCCTAAATGCGTCCAATGATGGTCTGACCTATAATATATATACTCATTGCAATGAGAGAAAAGCGCATTATATGCATCAACATCATTTACAGAATCATTTGTATATTCTGCTATATCCTCTACCATCTTCTTCTGAGAACCGGTTATGTACTGTAAATCCGCAAGATCAAAATATTCCATACTAGTAGGAACAATCATGGAATAAATTCCTACATTTTCTCCCATCGAAATTTGAAGCTCATTTATGAACTGGGCATATTTTTTCAGGCTCTCAGCTTGTGCCCATATTGAAGCTACAACATAATCATTTATAAGGAAAAAAGGCGTATTCAACACTTCAACTGTATGGGCTTTTCGGTATTCAGGCTCGGGTACACATATTTGTGAAGGGGTTGGAAATATTGATTCAGTTGGAGAAGGAGGTATTTCAGTCTGTAATTCAACAGGTGAGCTAATAGGTGAACTAGTAGGTAAAGGTGAATCCGTTGGCTGGTTTATCTCAATCTTTTTGTCTTTTTTTAATCCGAAATATTTATTTATATATCTTCTTGACTGTATAAGAGAGTCTCTTAATATAAAGGTGTCTGAATAGTAAAGAGAATAGTTGTTAGCATATGATTTGTTGAAATAGGAAGTAATTGAAAACACCGGTTTTTCCTGCAGCTTACGGTTCTCTGCAACTGATATGGAAGGTTTATTTGGATTAACAAGGTTTATAATGCCTGCTATGACAATAACTATTATGAATATTAGCGAATCTATCCTCAGTCTTTTCATCTTAAAAATTAAAATACAGGAATGGGGTATATGTGTCTCCAACAAGGAATATTATCGAAACAGCAAATAACAATATATTCAATACAGGAAGCACTATCATGTTTACTATATCCGTATGCCCTTTCGAAATCCTATGCTCCAGTTTTTCTGCTTGTTCCTTCAAGAATCTTCCTAATGGTACAGTACAGATTATTGCTATGATTATAAACAGTACATTGTTATTGAATAATATGGTTAATATAGGGTCGGAAAATGACACTGCATTTATATTAAACATTATACCTATATATTGTATTGCTTTTAATAAATCAGTATTGTAAAAGAACACCCATCCGATAAGCATGACAAGAAGGAAATATAAGTGGGAAAATATCTTTGGAATCCTATCGAACAGCTTTTGAAGGAAAGTTTTTTCGATAAATAATAAAATGAAGAAATACAGTCCCCATATCACAAAGTTCCAGCTTGCTCCATGCCAGAGACCTGTCAGAAACCAGACTATTAAAAGATTCCTGATCCTGTATTTCCTGTTACCGCCTAATGGTATGTATACATAATCTTTAAAAAAGGAACCAAGAGTTATATGCCATCTTCTCCAGAATTCTGACGCGCTTCTTGATATGTATGGGTAATTGAAATTTTCCTTTATTGAAAAACCGAACATTGATGCTAAGCCTATGGCCATATCGGAATAACCTGCAAAATCGAAATATATCTGTAATGAAAAGAGAAGAATTCCAATCCATGCGCCCTGAACTGATAATTTTGAATAATCAGTACCCATGAATGACGAAATCAAAGAGCCTGCAGTGTTTGCAAGTATTGCTTTTTTTGCAAGCCCAATAATGAATCGGTGTACCCCGTAATTGAATTTATCCCAGGTTTCCCTGTCACCCTTTATGTCTGATTGCCAGTCCGGATACCTCTGGATGGGTCCGGATGTCACAGTAAAGAATATGGATATATACATTAAAAGATCCATGAAATTTCTCTGTGCAGCAGTCTTCATTTTATAAACATCAACAAGATAGCTAATGCATGTAAATGTATAGAAGGATAATCCAAGCGGCAGAGCTATATCGTTAAAACTGTTCTCAAATTTAAATAAGGCGGATAAGTTTTCTGCAATGAATCCGGAATACTTAAAGAAGGCAAGTACTGCTATGACTATGGAAATGCCAGATAAAAGATAGATTTTTGATAAAGGCTTCCCTAAATTTTTCTGTATAAGAAGAGCTATTATATATACAAAAGCTGATGTTAAAAGCAGCAGGAGTACAAATACAGGTTCTCCCCATGCATAGAATGCTAAAGACATAATGGTTAACACAGTATTCCTGTAGGTTCTGTTTTTTGATATATAGTATAGTATAAGTACTGCAGGCAGGAAAACCGTTATAAAGAAAAGTCCTGAAAATACCATCAGATTACCTCCTTCCATCCTGAAATTCCACCATGAGTGAAAGACCGGAAAAGATTGTATTTAAAGTTAGGGTTGATTAAACTTTCATTTTCTATATATTCCTTAATTCTCTGACGGTTAGTTTTACCAGCCATAGGACACAGTGTTTTCACAGGTACAATATCCATTCTTTCATTGAAATCTTTGATATCTTTTTCAAATGAATAGATTAATGGCCTTATGACAGTAATATCCTTTCTTGAAAGGTAAGTCACAGGAGTGAAAGTATGAAATCTTCCTTCATAATACATACACATAAGAAATGTCTCTATTGCATCATCTTTATTATGCCCGAGAGCTACTTTATTGCATCCGTTACTTTTTGCAGTATCATTCAATATGCCTCTACGCATATTCGCACACAAAGAACAAGGGCTTTTTTCTTCTCTTACTTCAAAAACAATCTGCTCGATATCAGTCTGCTTAATAACTAATTCGACATTAATACGATCACAGAAAGTTTTTAAATAATCTGTGTCCGGATTAATACTGCTCATTTTTAAAGTAACCGCTTTTATTTCAAATGACTGTTCTATATGTCCTCGAATCAGACTTAATCCATAAAGCATTGCAAGACTGTCTTTTCCTCCTGACAGTCCGACAGCGATACAATCCTTATTCTGAATCATATCGTAATCTTTTATCGCTTTTCTCATCTGGCTTATAAGTAAAATACCCATTATTCGAATGATACCATCTAAACATCTGATTGTAAATCATACATAGTCACGATCTGTAAGATATCTGTAAAACATAAGATATCCGACTCCTGTTCTGATAATATCAGACTTTATCTCATAATAACCTCCATCTTTTGTGGAAAAGAATATTGTCATCATCTTAGTGACGGAAAACCCGATTATGTCAGAAAGACGGAAAACATCCTGTTGGGAATAATCTGCTGAGGTAATGACTAATTTGTCGGAATACAGTTCCATGATACCTGTATTTAAAGCTTCTGCGTTCTTAGTAATGTTTATTCTGCTAAGTGTCTGTCCGGAATGCTTTAATATCGGTTTATTTATATATTCAGTTTTAAGATTGCTTATATTCTTCTTTAGGTAATCTCTTTGCCACCTGTCCCAGTCATAAACATGCTCAAAATTGCAGGTATCATCTGATAGTGGTTCAAAACAACAGTAATCATTAATCCTGACACTAAATCCGCATGAGCAGCTGAATATATCATTTTTGCTTTTTAAAGTGTCTATTGCTTTGCACTTAGGGCATACGAACAAAACTGTTTCAAGATATTCTGCAAGATTTTTTCCTTTGTATCTGTGCTTATTCTTTTTCTGCCAGTCGAATGCGTTCGCATAAAGATCGTTCCGGATTGCTTTTGTTATTTCATCCTCGCTCATGGATTTTAATTTCTCTTGTGAATATTCGTTAACAACATAACCGAATTCCGGTCCCTTTCTCTTATACTCCGCCCATCTGGGCGTGCGGAAGTATCCTCCATCCAGCCTGAAAGTTATTAAAGATGCGTTAGAGTTTTTAACTAATGCACCATTTGCGGGTGAAATCCATCCTGTCTGTCCGTTAAAAGATCTGTTCCCTTCTACAAACATGCAGACATTAGTTCCTTCTTTAAGTCTTCTTTGTATTTCATCTATAGTGCTTTTCGCTTCAGCTCCTTTTTTACGTATTATGGGATTCGCTAAAAGCTTGACAAGCTTCCCTCCGAATCCGCTTCTTACTATATGCTCACTGGCAACAAAGAACATATGCCCTTTAATAGCCATTCCTACCATAAACTGATCCCCATCAGAGTTGTGGTTTGCAAGAACGATAAAAGGTCTGCTTTCAGGACTGTATTTTTTATAGTGATAATTATGAAAAACCTTGTAATACACTGTTAATGGGATTCTTAAAATGGCATATACTGACTTGAACCAGGCAAGATGCTTCATAACATTCTCCGTAAACATAGAATTAATATTATATTATCAAAAAAAATGCATAAAAACAAATGCGTATAGAGAATTTTACTGTATAATTAATGTGTTTACACATTAACTAATGTTGTGGTAATATAGGGTAAGAAAGGCGGATCTGACTTGCTAAGGGAATTGAGAGAGCTGTTGAATGAGCAATTAGAATGCCTTTTTGGAATCATCAACATGAAAGGAACGATAATTCTTTGTTCCGATGTTTCCCAAGAAGGAAAGGATTTTGAGAAATTCGACGAGCTTGTTAAAAACACTAAAGACAAACCGGCCATAGACGGGCTTATCTTCACAAAGATCAAAGCTATTAAAAATGTGCAGTATTATGTGTTTGTTGAACAGATAGGGGAAAACACAGAATTTGTGCTGAATCTGGTTGCTCTTTATACAAAGGATTATCTTAGAAGCAATATTGAAAAAACAGATAAGGAATACTTTTTCAAGCAAATATTACAAAATGATATATCCGGTCAGGAACTGGACAAACGCAATAAGGTATTCAGGTTTGATAATGGAACAAAGAAAGCAGTAGCGACTATCAGGACACAGAGCATCCCGGAATATCCCGTAAGCGAAGTGCTGAAAAATCTTTTCCACGATATGAAAGACTTTGTTATTACCACTTTAGATAATTCAGATACTGTAATAATTCTCACTGTCAAGGAGGATTTTGAGAGTATGCTTTTATCTGCAGTATCCACACTTGAAGAACAACTTATGGTTTCTGTAAAAGCATCGATAGGAAGGTATTTTACACTTTTAGAAGAAGCAAAAAACTCATATATAACATCCCTAAAAGCCTTTGACATAGGTTCTTTATACAGAGAAGGATATGCAGTCTATAACTATAACAACATGGGTATTGCAAGGCTTTTTCATGATATTCCGGTACAGAAGCTGGAGTACTTCATAGAGGAAACGATCACCTCGGATATATATGACCAGATAGATGATGAGACAATAAAAACAATGCAGGCATTTTTTGAGAATAATCTCAATATAAGCGAGACAGCAAGAAAAATGTATCTGCACAGGAATACTTTAGTATACAGGATAGAAAAGTTTAATAAACTGACCGGACTGGATGTCCAGAAATTTGAATCCGCAGTATTGTTTCATACTATATGCCAGATAAAATGCTTTTTAAGGAATTTGGGAAGGAATTAAGATGATAGATTTTAATAATGTATCAATGATATACAAAAGCGGCACAGAAGCTCTGCACGCAGTAAATTTTCACATTGATCCGGGTGAGTTTGTCTTCATAACAGGAAAATCCGGTTCAGGTAAGTCTACAATAATCAAGCTGCTAATGAGAGAGGAAAGACAGACATCAGGTGACATATTTGTAAACGGGTATGATCTGTTTAATCTGTCAAGATATGATCTTCCTCACTACCGCAGAAGGCTCGGGGTCGTTTTTCAGGACTGCCGTCTTCTAATGAACAAGACTGTCTATCAGAATATAGAATTTGCAATGGAAATTATAGGCGAGTCCAACAGGACTATAAAACAGGTCGTTCCAAAACTGTTGCACATGGTGGACCTTGAAGGAAAGGAAAAATCCTTTCCTGATGAGCTTGCTGGCGGGGAACAGGCCAGAGTAGCTTTAGCAAGGGCGATCGCTAACGCCCCTGATATTCTGATTGCTGACGAGCCGACAGGAAATCTTGATCCTAAAACCAGCGTAGAGATAGTTGACCTTTTATATAAAGTAAACCAGCTTGGCACGACGGTACTGGTCGTTACTCATGATACACGTATTGTGGACAGGCTGCAGCAGAGGGTAATCCGGCTTCAGGGCGGGAAAATAGCCAGTGATACGGAAGGAAGCATATACGAAAATGAAGCCTGTGAGTATTAAGTACATTTTAGTAGAATCATTTAATAATATTGTCAGAAACAAAGTGCTGTTCATAACCAGTATATTTACTGTATGCGTTACGATACTTTTAATGGGTGTTGTCGGTATTCTCCTTATGAATGTATCATATAACTCTGATACCATGATGGAAGAAATGTTAAATATAACTGTGTATGTCATACCTGAAGCGGATGAAAAAACTCTTAACGATGTTCAGGATGTTTTAATTAATGATCCGCATGTAGCTGATATTAAGTACATATCTCAGCTTGAAGCTTATGAAGCCAGTAAGGAGCTTGTAGGTGAAGAAATAATGGAAGAGCTTGGCCATGATTTTCTTCCAGCATCCTTCATTGTAAAACTGGATGATGTGACATATGCAAACATATTCGTGCGGAAAATGGTGGCAATGTCCAATATTTATGAAGTCAAATACAGTTCAGAAGCATATGAAAGAGCTGGCAGCATATCATACACGATAAGATATGTCTGCGGAATCCTTACAGGCCTTTTAGGAGTGCTTTCACTATTTCTGATTTCTAATACCATAAAAATAACTGTCTCGACCAGTAAAGAGGAAGTTACAATTATGAGGTATATTGGAGCATCAGAAGCAAGAATAAAAGCCCCATTTTACCTGCAGGGCGGATTTATAGGGTTTTTAGGTGCAATAATATCTTTCATTATTGCAGGTTTTGGATATAATTATATATATACGAGGTTAGAAGGGAGCTTAAGCGAATATATTGGAGCATTGGAACTTGTTCCGGTTTCACAAATGCTTCTTGTATTGTTAGGCGTGTTTATGTTGTATGGCATCGTACTTGGCATATTGGGAAGTTTTTTCGCAATACGTAAGTACCTGAAGGCTTAAAGAGGAGTTTACAAATGATGAAGGGTACAGGAAAAGTAAGAATATTGGTTATTGTAATGGCTTTTGTAATGCTGCTTTCGTTTTCTCAGGCAGTACTTGCTGTAGGGGATATAAATGAAGCTAAAGACAGTCTAGAAAGCATACAGGACCAGCTTGCAAGAATTGAAAACGAGCTTAAGCAGAAACAGAGCATAAAAACATATTATGAGAGCCTTGCTAAGAATATGAGAAACAGCATTAACTCTCAGCAGCTACAGCTTGCGACATATAACGAATACATAAATGAAGTTACAAATAAGATAAACAGCCTGACAGAAACAATAGAACAGGCGGAAAAAGATTATGAGGAAAAGGTCAGCATATTAAAGGAAAGAATTATAAATACATATATGAGCAGCAATCTTTCTATGCTGGATGTCTTAATGAAGTCCTCATCTTTAAAGCAGTATTATGATTACCTTGAATTGAATGAACTAATTGCCAAGCACGATAATCAGCTGATTGAAGAAATGAAGATTTTGATGCAGGATATTACTTCAAAAAGGGAAACCATGAAGATGCTTAAAGAATCATATATAACATTAAGCGAGCAGGCTCAGATTGTTCTTAGCAACATGCAGTCCATGCAGAATGAGGCTTTAGATACAGTCAATGTAACAGGTGAAACTATAAAAGTGCTAAAAGCCAAAGAAAATGCTTTGGAAGCTGAGGAAGCAGAGATGCTTAATGTTATACTGAGGCTTCAAAGAGAAATAGACTATATAGGCGGACAAATGACCTGGCCGCTTCCTTCCTGGAAATATATGCCTACAAGCAATGTATTCGGCTGGAGGTTTCATCCGATATTCTTTGAATGGAGAATGCATAACGGAGTCGATTTAGGCGGTACTCAGGGCTACAATATTGTATCAGCTAATGAAGGAGTTGTTTCAATAGCATCATGGGGAGAAGGCTACGGATACTATGTCGTGGTGGACCATGGCGGAGGCATATCCACTCTATATGCTCACTGCTCTAAACTCTTAGTAAGCGCAGGACAGTCGGTAAAAAAAGGACAGGTAATTGCTCTAATAGGTGCAACAGGATGGGCAACAGGGCCGCATCTGCATTTTGAAGTAATTATAGGCGGAAAAAGAGTCGATCCGCTTCTATATATAGATCCTTCGAGATAAGAAAAGGTGGTAAAATTGAAAAGAATACTTATTAAAAAAGCAATAGCCATATTACTGATTATGGCAGTAACATCATTTGTTCTGCTGACAGGATGCTCCCTCATAGGTGAGGTCACATCGATAGACAGAGCTATAGCCCGCAAGATAACAACGGTTACTCTGCCTGAAACATCACCTAGCAATGTGAAACTTGATGGAGAGTTTACAGAAGAGCAGTTGGAAAAATTCAATGAAGTATATAATCTGTTAAAGCAGATGTCCATTTATGATGTAGATCATGAAAAAATGATGGAAGCGATTATAGCTGGTATGACATCGGTTTTTGATGTATATACAATGTATGTCCCTGAAGAGCATGCACAGACTATAAGGGAATCTTCCAGCGGAGAGTATAAAGGCATAGGCGTAACTATCACTACACCTGAAGATGGGATAGGTGCAGAAGTCATTTCAGTAAATCCTACAGGAGACGCATATGTCCAGGGTATAAAGCCAGGCGACATAATAATTAAAGTAGAGGATACAATTCTCACAAAAGGCATGTCTTTGGAATATATAGCATCCATGGTAAAAGGCGAAGAAGGAACATTTGTAAAAGTAACTGTCTGGAGGCCTTCAGAAGAAAAAGAAATTGAGTTCACAATTAAAAGAATGCTGATAAATACAATAGACGCATCAGGACATATGATTGAAGGTACAGATATCGGATATATTTACATAAGCAGTTTCAGCACGGATATGCTTGATGAATTTGTCGAAACATTCAATGACCTTGTACTTGAACAGGGAATGGCAAAACTAATAATAGACTTAAGGGATAATCCAGGTGGGGATTTCTATGCAGCAGTCAGTTTAGCAGATGCATTTATAAAAGAAGGTATAATAACAACTCTTGCTGATGGTACTGGCTATAAAGAGGAATATACTTCAGACAGTTATGCAGTAAGCATTCCTACAGCCATCCTTGTTAATGGAAATTCAGCATCAGCATCGGAACTGTTCAGTGGAGCCATGAAGCATTATGGTCTTGCTACGATAATCGGAACACAGACATATGGAAAAGGCGTAGCACAGAGCATATACGATCTTGATGACGGATCACAGCTACGGGTCACCAGCTATAAATATCTTCTTCCTGACGGATCAAATATTGACGGCATAGGTGTAGCTCCTGACATTGAAGTGTTTCCTTTTGAAGGATATGAAGATGAGTATATATCATCTTTAGAACCAGAAAATGATGCTCAGCTGCAAAAAGCCATAGAGATATTGGAGAGTAAGTAATATGTATGACTGCATAGCTGATGTCTATGACCTTCTTATGAAAGATGTGGACTATATAACATATGCAGAATATATGGATAAGATTATAAACAGATATCTGGTAAAGAAACCAGAAATAATACTTGATGTAGGCTGCGGTACAGGCAGCCTTACATGTGCATTAAGAGATAAAGGGTATTCAATGATAGGTGCGGAACCTTCGCAGAATATGCTGAATCGCGCTTTCGAAAAGGACATTTCGAATATACAGTATATTAACCAGGGTATGGAACATCTGGACCTGTTCGGTACGGTTCAGACAGCTGTAAGTTTTTTAGACTGTATAAATCATATAACTGATATTAAGCACCTTCAAAAAGGATTTGACAAGGTATCGCTTTTTCTGGAAAGTAAAAGTTTGTTTATATTCGATTTGAATACTGTATACAAGTTTGAGAATATTTATGCGAATAATGTGTATTTTGATCTTTCTGATGATGTTTCCTATACATGGGTAAACAGATATAGCCAAAAGTCCGGTTTGTGCAAAATGGAGATTACGTATTTTATAAAGAATCAGCATGGCGATTATGAAAGATACGATACATGCAATACAGAAAGAGCATATTCTGACAAGCAGATTCTTGATGTAGCAGAAAAAAGCGGATTTGAATTAGTGGACATGCTGGATGATCTTTTATTTGAAAAACCCAAAAAAGACAGTCAAAGGAAATTTATAATATTAATGAAGAAATAGGTGTTTAATGGATAAAATACTAAGTGCAATGGCATATGATAAGAAGGTCAGGATATATGCGGCTGTAAGTACAGATACTGTAAAGAAGGCTATTTTGAACCATAACCTTAATCTGATGTCAGCAATGGCGTTGGGAAGGCTCCTTACTATTACCGCAATGATGTCATATATGTCAAAAAGTGAAAGTATCGCTGTGCAAATATCATCAGAAGCCCCTATGAAAGGATTATTAGCTATATCCGACAGTAAAGGTAAAGTCAAAGGTTATGTTGTGAATAATGATTACACTACATATGGTGAAAACATAACCTCATTAGGACAGCTTCTTATGCCGGGAAAGCTGATGATATCCAGAGATTTCAGTTTGAAAGAGCCATATACTGGAATTACTTCTCTTGTGACTGGAGAAATAGCCGAAGATGTAGCCAAGTATTACATGGACAGCGAACAGACTCCAACAGCATGTGCTTTAGGGACATATTTCGATGATAAAGGAAATCTGATGGCAGCGGGCGGATACATAATACAAGTATTACCAGGTACAGAAGAAGTCATATTAAATGAACTTGAGCAAAGGGTATCACTAACAACTAATATATCTAAGTTAATATATGACCTTAGGACACCTGAAAATCTGTTGAACTTTCTTTTTTCTGACCGGAAACTGGAGATAACAAAAGAGGAAAGCATCACATTCGAATGCAGCTGCAGCAAAGACAAGATATTAGAAAAACTGCTTACAATAGACAAAGAACAGCTAAATGAAGTTGCAAGCCAGCAGTCAGTAATAGAAGCAGTTTGCCCATATTGTAATGCTCATTATCATTATGACAGCAAGGATATACTTAAGATAATCAGATAAGCAGAGGATAGAATGAAGGATAAAGAAAAGAAGACGATTATATTACTTATTACTGCAGGAATTCTGTTTTCGATTACTGTAGGTATACTAATCTTTGTTTTCCATGAAGACAGTGTTCCCACATCAGAAAATCCATCCCAGCCAATAATGAATGCAAGCTCAGAAACACCAAAAATATCTTCAAATCCTACACAGGAATTTACTCCTATTGAAGGATTGAATGAGCATCTTCTAGAACCTGATAATCCTTATACTGTAATCCTTACAGCAGCTCAGATTAAATCAATTGATATTACTGTAAGTGATGATGCGTATGCTGTTGTTTACTTTCCAGACAAATCAATTGCAAATTTCGAGAATGATAAATTTATACTTAATACAGGTGTTTTTCATGAAAAAAACAATTATATAGGAATAGCAACCATTATATCGGGAAAT
>JAAYBX010000142.1 GCA_012729955.1 Clostridiaceae bacterium | reverse complement strand
TTTGTCAGACAGTACTGAAGCCCTTATGAGGGAAGTTTCTTTTAATACAGGAGAAGCAAGATGACAGAAGATAAAAGAATAAAAGAATATGTGAATGTTACCGTGAAATTTAAAAAAGACGGGCAAATGATACCTGTGAATATAGAATGGGAAAACGGAAGGGTATATACTGTAGACAGGATACTGGACATAAGAAAAGCGGCCAGCCTTAAAGCAGGGGGTTGCGGAGTAAGGTACTTATGTAAGATAATGGGTATGCAGACATATATATTTTTCGAAGAAGACAAATGGTTCGTGGAAAGGAAGATGCCATGTGCGGAAGATTCTTAAATCTGGAAGAAAGAGAAATATTCCCTTCAGACCTTGTCGAAATAGAGACTATACAAGGTACAATGGATAAAATATGGGGAGTAGTGAACAAATACAATAATACGACACTTATTAATGCAAGAGGTGAAACTGTTAATGAACTTCCCATGTTCAGAAACATGAAACCATGTATAATACCTGCAATAGGATATTTCGAGTGGGATAAGGAAAAAAAGAAATATCTGTTCACAAAACCGGACCGCTCCATCATACATATGGCCGGGGTATACAGAGATGACAGATTTGTCATAATCACCAAAGAGGCCTATCAGCAGTTCGTGCCTATACATCAGCGTATGCCATATATAATATCAATAGAGGATATACCGGCATGGCTTCAGGATAAGAGGCTGCTCAACAGACAGGAGGAATATATATATAAAAGAGCTTAAGGGGGAAAAGCAATGTCTAAATCAGCAATTCAGAAAGCGAAATTATTACATGTCTACAAGATGCTGTATGAAAAGACAGATGAAGAGCATGTAATGACTGTAAATGAGATGATACAGCAGTTATCATCAATCGGTATAAATGCCGAAAGAAAAAGCATATATGATGACATAAAGGTATTAAGGGAATTAGACTGCGACATAGTCGGGGTTAAATCCAAAACATACGGATACTATATGGCATCAAGGGAATTTCAGATACCGGAATTGAAACTGATTATAGATGCTTTGGTTTCTGCAAGGTTTTTAACTGAGAAAAAGACTAAAGAGCTCATTGACGGCTTATGCAATCTCGCATCAAGAAATCAGAAGAAAGAGCTTATAAGGAATACAGGGGTATACAGTAAAGCTAAAAGCAGAAATGAGAATGTTTATTACAATATTGACAGCATAAATGAAGCCATATCAAAAAATGCCAGGATCCGGTTCAGTTATTTTGATTATGATATTAATAAGGATAAGGTGTATAGGGGAGTCAAGGGAAAGTACAAAGTTTCCCCATATGCTCTTATATGGGAAGATGACTGCTATTATCTGGTATGTTACTACGAAAGATACAACATCACCCAGTTCAAAGTAGACAAGATGGAATCCATAGAGATATTAAAAGAGAAAATCGATATGGAGAAAAAAGACAAATTCGATCTTGTGTCATACACAAAGCCTATGTTCAATATGTTTAAGGGTGATCCTGTCAAGGCTGAGATAATATTTGACATCTCGCTGTTGAATGTAGTATTTGACCGGTTTGGGCTCAATGTAACTATATACCCTGTTGATAAAAACAGGTTCAAGGCTCTTTTAGATGTCTCCATCAGCCCGACATTCATATCATGGCTTTTTACTTTCAAGGATAAAGCCGAGGTAACAGCTCCAAAAAGCCTTGTTGATGAGATAAAGAATACTCTGGAAAGCCTTACGAAAGTTTATAACTGAATGAATTATGTCCTCTATGAATAAAAATTAGTATATGACAGTTTTTAATTAAACTAAATACTGCAAATAATACTGTTTTAGCTAAGTTTTATGTAGCTATTTCTCATGATATAAAACCATATAGAAATCTCTGCTTTTTTATTTATTCATATACTTGATTAAATATTAAGTCTCACATAAAATATATAGAAATACGGAGGGGTGGATATATGGCAAGAGTATATAACTTCAGTGCAGGTCCTTCCTGCATATTTGAGGAAGTTTTGGAAGAAGCTTCTTCGCAGATGCTTGAATATGGAGACTCAGGCATGAGTGTAATGGAAATGTCACACAGGTCAGACCATTTTGAAGAAATTATCAATAGATGTGAAAGCAGTTTAAAGAGCCTTATGATGATCCCGGATAATTATGAGGTTCTTTTTTTGCAAGGAGGAGCATCTTTGCAGTTTTGCATGATTCCGATGAATCTTCTGTATAAAGGGTCAGCTGATGTTATCCATACCGGCATATGGACAGAAAAAGCAATAAAGGAACTTAACAGATTAGGAAAAGCAGAAGTAATTGCAAGCAGTGAGGATAAGACATTCACATATATACCAAAGATTGATGAATCAATGATTAATGATACTGCAGATTATCTTTACATATGCCAGAACAATACTATTTTTGGAACAAGATATGCTGAACTGCCAATAACAAAAGGAAAACCTCTTGTCGCGGATCTTTCCAGCTGCATATTATCTGAACCGGTTGATGTTTCGAAATATGGAATCATATTTGCCGGAGCTCAGAAAAACATGGGTATTGCAGGTCTGACAACTGTAATCATACGAAAGGATTTAATTGAGGATAGAAAAAATATACCTTCAATGCTTTCATACAAAGTGATGGCAGATAATAAATCCATGTATAATACTCCCCCTACATATGCAATATACATATGTGATCTAGTCTTGAATCATATAACACGAAAAATTGGCGGATTAGCAGAAATGGAAAAAAAGAACAGGGAAAAAGCAGATATTCTGTATACATATCTTGACAGTTCATCCCTTTTTAAGAATCCAGTAAATAAAGAAGACAGATCTCTTATGAATGTTACATTTGTAACAGGTGATGAGAATACTGATAAGGATTTTATCGTAAAAGCGGAAGAGGAAGGATTTGTAAACCTAAAAGGGCATCGGCTTGTTGGCGGAATGAGAGCAAGCATATACAATGCTATGAGTCTGGAAGGTGTAAAATCACTAGTTTCTTTTATGAGTGAATACGAAAGGAATAAGTAACCATGTATAAAGTGAAAGTAATGAACTCAGTATCAGATAAGGGATTAAGCCTTTTTACAAAGGAATATCATGTATTCAATGATATCGATGACGAAGACGCATTATTGCTCAGAAGTGCTGATATACATGATTATGTATTAAATGATAATTTAAAAGCTATTGCCAGAGCTGGCGCAGGAGTAAATAATATCCCGGTTGAGAAATGCTCGAAGAAGGGGATAGTTGTTTTTAATACTCCTGGAGCTAACGCAAATGCGGTAAAGGAACTTGTTTTTGCAGGATTATTATTGTCGAGCCGCGGTATATACGATGGTTTATCCTGGATTCAGAGTCAGCGGGATAACTGTAATATAGCTAAAGATGCAGAAGCCCAGAAACAGTATTATGTCGGTAATGAGCTTATAAATAAGAATCTTGGTGTAATAGGCTTAGGAGCTATAGGTGTATCTGTAGCTAATCTTGCTCTTCATTTCGGAATGAATGTATACGGTTATGATCCTTTTATATCAGTGGAAAATGCATGGAAACTGTCTAAGAATGTTAAACATTCATATTCTTTGGATGAAGTATTCAAAAATTCCGATTACATAACCCTGCATCTTCCGCTTAATGATGAGACAAAAGATATTATAAATGAGGTATCTGTAAAAAAGATGAAACAGGGAGTGAGGCTGCTAAATTTTGCTAGAGATGCCCTTGTAAACGAAAAGGCTCTGCTTTATGGTATTGAATCAGGTAAAATTGCGAATTATGTGACGGACTTTCCTGTTCAGAGCTTAATCGGAAATAAGGCGATACTTATTCTGCCTCATATTGGAGCTTCTACTAAGGAAAGCGAAGAAAATTGTGCAGTTATGGCAGTAAATGAACTTATGGAGTTCTTGTCCTTTGGCAATATATCAAATTCTGTTAACATGCCAGATTGCCATTTGGATGTAAGCGGAGAGATGAGGATTTGCTGTATACATGAGAACATCCCTAAGATGATATCCAGCATATCAAATGCAGTTTCTTCAGCTAATGTAAACATTGAGAATCTTTTGAATAAATCGAGGAACGATTATGCTTACACGATTATAGACACAGACAAAAAATGTGATGATTTGATAATTGAGAATATAAAAGCCATACCTGGGATTATTAAAGTATCCATATATGTCTTTGATGAGAAAAAATGATAGATGGGCATGTGCATTTGGAAAAGGGGCCATTGACCCTGGATTATATTGATAAATTTGTTCAATATGCGCAGAAAGCTAGGCTGGACAGCATACAGATACTAGACCATACTCACAGATTTATGGAATTTGCACAGATATATGAAGAATTGAAAAGCAGGTCTTTATTACAAGAGAAATGGCTTAATGCAAGGATGAAAGATCATATATCTGATTACATCTGCTTGATTAAGAAAGCCAAAGAGCAGGAATATCCGATCAATGTGAAATTCGGTCTGGAAGTATGTTACACAAGAGGTACTGAAACACTCCTGAAAAATATCTTAAAGCAGTACAAATTCGATTTTTTAGTAGGAGCAGTACATTCAGTTTTCGGATACCTGTATGACATAGATGATTTTTCCAGAGATTTACTTTGGTCCAGATATAGCGTAGAAGAGATTTATAAGGAATATTATAATAATCTTGAATCTTTATTAGAAAGCGGTCTTTTCACTCAGACAGCTCATCCTGATGTGATAAAACTATATAATATATATCCTGATTATGATCTGTCTGATACATATGAAAATATTTCCAGAATTGCGTTTGAAAATGATATCTATATGGAAAATAATTTCGGATGCCACTACAGGTATGGGCATAAGGATTTAGGATTATCAGACCAGTTCTTATCTGTTTTAAGAGATAAAAAAGTTAAAATTATTCTTGCAAGTGATGCGCATGTACCTAATGATGTAGGCAGATGTTTTGATGAATATATAAAAAGAGCTGCCATGTAGAAATATCTTTCCCTTGAAACAGCTCTTGTTAATGTTTATCCTTGGATTTTAATTCAAATCGCTATTCAGTCTCCCTTATATCAGTTATAACGGAACCTCCCTGAACGATTACCCATCCCCATTTAAGACGTGCTTCCATTTCCATCTTTTCCAAAAGCTCTGGAGTTATGGATTCAGCTATTAGCCTGTTAGCTTCAGCTTCAGCTTGTGCTTCTATTACTCTGGTCTGAGCTTCAATCTCAGCCTTTTCTTTATTTGCTGATGCCTCGATTACTCTTTGCTGGGCTTCTATCTGGACACGCAGACGTTCCTGTTCTGCTGTTTCTACGCGTTTTTTAGCAATAGCTTCATCTTGAATAGCTTTTTCAATTTCCGCTCCTGCATCAGTATCAGTAAAGTTTATAGAAACGAACTGTATACCGTTAACTGCAAAACGTTTTGCAAGTTCTTCCTCTATACCTAAATAGAGCTCATTCCTTCTTTCACCTAATACCTCAATTATATTATACTGCGTTGAAATAGCTTCAATGCTTCTTTGCACAGTCGGAGATATAAGGCTTGTTGCGACATTTTGTAAAGTCCGGTATTGCTTGAATACTTCAAATGCTTTCTCCGGGGAAACTTTATACTTGACATCAATAATCATTTCGACATATTGGCTGTCTTTTGTCTGACCTGTAATTCCAGTGAGATTGCTTGTCTGTACTTCTGTGCTTATTACATATACAGTATCAAATACACCCTTAAAATGCCATCCTTCTGGAAGAGTCTCTTCCTTAACGCCTGTAAACGGGCTATACTGCACACCTACAGAGTTTGCGGGAATAACCGCTATAGAGGCTATGAAGAATGCTATTATGAGAGGCAGCACTGCTACTATGCAGTTTGCCCGGATTTTCTTACCGGTATTCTTCTTGCTGTTGAAATAAATTATGACGATTAATAATGCTATTGAGATTATTAATCCTGCTATCAATGTTGACATATTATACGCTCCTTTTCTTTAATAAAACTTATGCTCATAAGCATTTCTGCATCATGGATGCTCTATTTTGCTTTTGCTCATACAATATTATATGTTTCTCTACTTCAAGTCAAATACCTTGTAAACCTTTATAATAATGATAAAATAGACAAAGGAGGGTTTAATATGTCATATGAACTAGGGATGCAGGCTTTTAACCTTGAAATGCCTGATATAGTGCCAAGGACCGAATATGCTTATCAGCTGGCTTTCGGGCTCTTAAAAGCAGTTACTGGAATAAATGTAGATAAGGATTCAGATGGTGATACCAAGTTTGATGCTGTTACTGCCTTTGAGAGAGCCTGGGATATATCGCTTTTTTGGGCGACCAAGATTGGAAGCGGAGTTTTCGGCAGTAAACGGACTACGATGGGACACTCAGGATTTGAAGAAGGATACAAAGACTATGTTGACAACAAACATCAGGCTTTTACTAATCTTGAGGAAATTTACAATCTGGATTTTGATGAAACATATGGAAGAATAGACAAAAAAGCCACAGCCGACATGTTATATGAAGATTTTCTGCAAAGAAGCAGAAGGCATCCTACCGGAGTCAACACATCAGGCATATATGTCACATGTATATCAGGCATGCTGGAAATACTCGGATGGGATATGCTGCTTTTGGCTGCGGGGGAAGATTCGAAGAGATTTGGTGAATTTGCTATTAGATATTCTAAATGGATTTCACAGTACTTTCAAGCACTGGCTCAGTCAGATATTCCTGTATGCATGATACATGATGACATGGTATGGTCGTCTGGACCATTCATAGCACCTTCCTGGTACGATAAATATGTATTCCCATATGTTAAAAAGAATATCTCTTATTTAAAGGAAGCAGGCAAGAAAGTACTTTTCACCTGTGACGGTGGATATGATTTATTTGTAGACAGATTTGTTGATATGGGAGTTGACGCATTAATATTCGAACCTCTTACAGACCTTAAATACATATGCGAAAGGTACGGTAAAACTCATTCTATTATCGGAAATGTGGATACAAGGATTATAATGAGAGGGAGTCGGGAAGACATTGAAAATGAGGTGAAAAGATGTATGGATCTGGGCAAACCGTGTCCAGGATACATGCTGGCAATAGGCAACCAGATATCTCCTGGGTCAAGTGTGGAAAATCTGCTTTATTACAACGAAGTGTACGAAAAACTGAAAAGAAGGTGAAGCCAAGCCCGTTGACTTTTCTTCTTTTTAAACATATTATAAATATATATTCCAAGGAGCAGAAAATTTATGAAAACAACACCTTTAACCTCTGTGCATGAATCTTTGAGAGCAAGAATGGTAGACTTTGGAGGTTTCTATATGCCTGTCCAGTATACCTCTATCATAGAAGAACATAATGCGGTTAGGAACCAAGCAGGTATTTTTGATGTCTCACATATGGGAGAGATTGCAGTAAAAGGAAAAGATACTATAAGGTATATAAACAACCTTGTTACCAATGACATAAGCGTCATAGCAGATAATCAGATAATGTATTCCCCTATGTGCTATGAACATGGCGGATGTGTGGATGATCTTCTCATTT
>JAAYBX010000015.1 GCA_012729955.1 Clostridiaceae bacterium | reverse complement strand
TCGTATTTACTGATAAAAAAGCAAAATCAGCAAAAGCTTCATCATTTGATTCAATAAAATTAAGTAAAAGCGAAAGCAGGAAGAGAAGAACTTCAATATATATAAAAAGAGCAGTAAGCATTATTGTTGTATTAGCTGTGATGGCAGGAATTATTATAGGAATGGTAAATCTGCTTAAATTGATATTCAATAAAAGGACTTCAGAAGAATCTCCTACACCTTCAAGCACTTATTCGCCAATTGTTGTAGAATCTCCTTCACCGACTCCTACACCTGAACTTACTCCTTCAGAAGAGCCGTCAGAATCACCTGAACCAACGATGGAAACACAATACATAATTCATAAAGTCAAGGTTACGACCGATCACACTAGTTTGAATCAGATAGCTGCATATTATAACGATGTATATAGTCTGAATTATCCAAATACAGCAATATTTGTTGAAGTAATTGCAGGACTAAATGAAATAGCAGATGTTAATATGATTTTTGCAGGTCAGGAAATAAAGATTCCAATAACTCCTGTACCGTAAACATTAGCATTAACAATTACATTTATATAAATATCTTAATAACACTTAATTTAAAAGAAGCTCTGCTTCTTTTTTATTGACAAGATTTCAATTATGCTGTATTATGTGTCAAGTATTATTACTTTACAGGTGTTTATGGATAATTACAGCAGAGCAGGGATATTAGCAGATATATATGGTTCATTACTTACTAAGAAGCAATTCGATACACTTTGCCTATATCTTTATGAAGATTGCTCTTTATATGAAATATCTGAAAAAATGGGCATTACACGTCAGGCAGCGCATGATATTATTAAACGTTCTTTGAACCTGTTAGAAGATTATGAAGAAAAACTAGCAATTTACTCAAAACTCTTAATTAACAGAGAGAATGAAAATAGAATTAAGTCTATGATTCTTGAAGATAGAATTGATGAAGCTTTAACAGTACTGCATGAGATAGTGGAGAATTAAATGGCAATATTTGAAGGCTTAAGTGAGAAACTTAGCGCAATAATTAAAAATCTTAGGAATAGCGGACGAATAACAGAAAATGATGTAAAGAACATTTCCCGTGAAATAAGACTCGCTCTGTTATCAGCTGATGTAAATTATAAGATAGTTAAGGATTTTGTTTCGGTTATTTCGGAAAAAGCTTTAAATAAGGAAGTATTGGAGAGTCTTACACCAGGACAGCAGGTTATTAAGATTGTTCATGAAGAATTGATTTCTCTATTGGGTAGCAAAAACGAGAAACTTATAGTTTCATCAAACACACCTAACAAATATATGTTATGTGGTCTGCAAGGTTCTGGAAAAACTACTGCATGTGGCAAGTTAGGTAATATGTTGAAAAAACAGAACAAAAAAGTAATGTTTGTAGCATGTGATGTATATCGACCTGCAGCAATTGATCAGCTTATTATTTTAGGTAAGCAGCTAGATATTCCTGTATATAGCGAAAAAAACAATAATGATGTTATAGAAATTGCAAAAAATGCAATTGATCAAGCAAGAAAAAATATGACTGAGATTTTAATTTTTGATACAGCAGGCCGTCTTCACATTGATGAAGAAATGATGAATGAGATTCAAGCTCTTCAAAAGACCATAAATCCTGATGAGACACTGCTTGTAGTAGATGCAATGACAGGACAGGATGCTGTCAATATTGCAGAAGGATTCAGTTCCAAGCTTCATTTGTCTGGAATAATCCTTACAAAACTTGATGGAGATACAAGAGGAGGAGCTGCATTATCTATCAAGAAAATAGTTAACAAACCAATTAAGTTCGCATCTGTCGGAGAAAAAATGAGCGATCTTGAACCATTTCATCCCGATAGAATGGCATCACGTATTTTAGGCATGGGTGATGTTCTTTCACTGATAGAGAAAGCACAACAAAACTTTGATGAGAAAAAAGCAATTGAGTTGGAAAAAAAGATGGCTACTTCCTCATTTACTCTTCAGGATTATTTAGATCAGCTTGAGCAGTTTAAAGATATGGGAAATATGCAGGATTTACTTAATATGATTCCAGGCGGAGCGTCTCTTAAGGATGTCAAAGTGGATGAGAAACAGATTTCGAGGACAAAAGCGATTATTCAGTCAATGACAGCTAAAGAACGTAAAAATCCGAAATTACTAGATGCCAAGAGAAGAAAAAGAATAGCATATGGAAGCGGAACAACAGTTACAGATGTAAACAGAATGCTTAAAAGTTTCGAAGATATGAAGATAATGATGAAAAAAATGACTGGAATGAAGGGAAAGAAATTCAAAGGATTAAAAATGCCTTTTTGAATAAATACAAAACGGAGGATATAGAAATGGTAAAAATCAGATTAAAAAGAATGGGTGCAAAGAAGAATCCATATTACAGAGTAGTAGTAGCAGATTCGAGATATCCAAGAGATGGAAGATTCATTGAAGAAATTGGCATGTATGACCCTCTTGCAAATCCAACCAAGTTTGAAATAGACATGGATAAAGCTAATGCCTGGATGGCAAAAGGAGCACAATGTACTGAAACAGTCAGATCATTGATAAAGAAGCATACTGCTTAACGGAGGAATACTGAATGAAGGAATTACTCGAAACCATCGTTTTTGCTCTTGTCGATGAAAAAGATCAGGTTAATATTACTGAAGAAGAGGATAAAGATGGAAACACCGTTTTTAAGATATCAGCCTCACCAAATGATGTAGGCAGGATTATCGGCAAAAATGGAAACACTATAACAGCAATCAGAAAAGTACTTAAAGCTTATGCAATCAAACTAAGAAAAAGAGTAACAGTGGATGTGCTTTAATTGAATAGTTTATTGGATATAGGGAAAATAATAGGTGCTCATGGATTAAACGGAGAGTTAAAAATCTTTCCTATAACCCGTGATGCATCTAATTTCCATTCTTTAAAACATGTAATAATTAACAACACTCAATATAATATCCAATCAGTCAGGTTTATAAATAGCCTTATAGCTATAAAACTTGAAAATGTTAATGACAGGACAAATGCAGAGAGTTTCATAGGTGAATTTATTTCCATTAGAAGGGAAGAAGCTGCACCTTTAGAAAAAGATTCTTACTATATGTCAGATATTATTGGTTGTGATGTTTATGAAGATGATTTTCTAATAGGAATAATAACGGATATTATTGAGACAGGCAGTAATGATGTTTATGTAATTGATGGCATGAATGGTAAATACAAACAGCAGATTTTACTGCCAGCTATTAAAACAGCAGTATTGAATATTGATATTTCTAAAAAAAGAATTAATATCTTAATACCAAAAGGTCTTTTAGATAATGAATACATTTAATATTTTTACTCTTTTTCCAGATATGTTCAAAGCACTTGACTACGGAATACTGGGAATTGCAAAAAACAAAGGCATACTAAATATCAATACAGTAAATATACGTGATTACTCTGAGGATAAGCATAAGAAAGTTGATGACTATCCTTACGGCGGAGGTTTCGGAATGCTCATGATGTGTCAGCCTGTTTTTGATGCTATTAAAAGCGTTCCAAAAGCACATACGATATATATGTCTCCGAAAGGCACAGTTCTGACACAAAACAGAGCAATGGAACTATCAAAAATTCGTAATATCAATATACTTTGCGGTCATTATGAAGGTATAGATCAGCGAATAATTGATATGCTTGTAGATGAGGAAATATCTTGTGGAGATTATGTAGTTTCGGGAGGGGAGATACCTGCAATGATTCTTATTGACTGTATAAGCAGGCTTGTCGACAATGTTCTTCCACAACCTCAGAGTTTTATTGATGAATCTCATACTGATAATCTCTTAGAATGTCATCAATACACAAGACCTGAAATATACAATGAGCTCAGTGTTCCTTCAGTGCTGCTTTCCGGACATCATAAGAATATAGATGAGTTTAGATTGGCTCAAAGTATATACCTTACTTTGCTCAACAGACCGGATATGCTGATGAAACGGAAAATCACAAAAAAGGAACTCAAGATTTTTTTAATATATTATCCGCAAATGAAAGATGATATAATAAATTTTGTTGAATAATTGAAATGGAGAATATTTATGTACAAATTAGATTCTATTCGCAAGATAGATAGAGAACTGGCAGATGCAATCCAATCCGAAATAAACAGACAGAAAAACAATATCGAGCTCATAGCTTCCGAAAATTTTATAAGTGAAGCTGTTATGGATGCAATGGGTACTCCCTTAACAAATAAATATGCAGAAGGTTATCCTAACAGAAGATATTATGGAGGCTGCGAATATGTTGATATAGTTGAAGAACTTGCAATCAAGTATGCTTGTGAACTTTTCGGAGCAGATCATGCTAATGTACAGCCTCATTCGGGAGCAAATGCTAATCTTGCAGTATTTTTTGCTGCACTTAAACCGAATGATACCGTTTTAAGTCTCGATCTTTCCTGCGGAGGACATCTTTCGCATGGAATGGCAAAAAACATATCAGGAAGTTATTTTAATATAGTTTCATATGGAGTCGATAGAGAAACCTCAATGCTTGACTATGATGAGATAAGAAAGCTTGCTCATGAGCATAAACCCAAACTTATACTTGCAGGAGCTTCTGCATATTCAAGAGCTATCGATTTTTCAAAGTTTAAGGAAATTGCTGATGAGACAGATTCTTATCTAATGGTTGACATGGCTCACATAGCCGGCCTAGTAGCTGCAGGCTTTCATCAGAATCCCGTCCCCTATGCAGATTTTGTAACAACAACAACTCATAAAACACTAAGAGGACCAAGAGGAGGACTTATACTCTGTAAGGAAAAACATAAAAAAGCAATTGATAGTGCAATATTCCCAGGTACACAGGGGGGTCCTCTTATGCATATAATTGCAGCAAAGGCGGTAAGTTTTAAAGAAGCATTGTCTGATGAATTTAAACAGTATCAGCAGAATATTATTACAAATTCAAAAGCATTATGCAGTGCTCTTATGAATGAAGGTATTGATATTATAACAAAGGGTACTGATAATCATCTTATGCTTGCTGATCTTAGAAGCATAAACATTA
>JAAYBX010000141.1 GCA_012729955.1 Clostridiaceae bacterium | reverse complement strand
TATAAGCATGTGACAGCGAAATTTATTGCAGAAGCAGGATATCATGGTTGCCCAAGCATGGAAAGCTTAAAAAAATATATACCAGAAAAAGACTTATGGCCAATAGAAGGGAACAAGACATGGGCGCATCATAGCACTGAGGATTATCTCATTGAAGATGTTATAGGCAGAAGGAATACATTAATGGCAAATCAGGTGCGTATACTTGTTGGCAAAATGCCTGATGATTTAGAGACATTCATTAAAGTTTCGCAAGTTTCGCAAGCCGAAGCATTCAAATTTTTCATAGAAAGAACAAGAATAAAGAAATGGGATATGACAGGAATCCTGTGGTGGAATCTATTGGATGGCTGGCCAGGAATATCTGATGCTGCTGTTGATTATTATTTCAACAAGAAACTGGTTTTTGATGTAATTAGAAGAGTTCAGGAACCTGTGTGTGTAATGCTGGATGAGATAAAAGGATGGGAAAGAGCAGTTTATGTTGCTAATGACACGAATTCTGATAAATCTGTAAAATTCAAAGTATTTGAATATGAAGACAGCAAAGTGCTCGTGCAAGGAGACATAAATATTGAAAAAGGAAAAAACAAGAAAATAGGAGAATTTTTTGAAATACCCGGAAGCAAAAAGCTGTATATTATTGAATGGACTTTCGATGGCAGAAAATACAGAAACCACTATATGGCAGGGTATCCGAGTTATGAAACAGATACGATACTTAAGTGGTATAAGGTTATAAAAGAGTTAGATTAAACGAATCTCAGCCCAGTGAATGATAATGTCATTACCGGCAGTACCCATTTCAATAACCGAAACTTCTGGTATTTTTTTGTTATTCTGCATTTTGTATGCATAATATTCCAGATCAGGATTACAGGGCATTGGAAGTTCAGTCTTAAAAAAACTTTCTGTCTTTACTGCATTAATATAGACTAAAAGATCATCAACAGCTGTTCCCTTTTCAACACCTATTACAAAGTACGGAGTTAGTGATTGATCAATTTCACCTGTGGGAAGCCGAAGATACTTGTATTCAATTGAGGATTTGTCTTTATTGGCAGGCAGTTTTAATGGCAAAGGAGCATATTCATTTATTCCAGGAGCGAAAACATCATTGAATGTCACCAAATGTCTTCTTTTTGATTTATAACAAGCTTCATTATCAGCTACAGTATTTAAGAATCTTAAATATAGATCAGGGTTGGTGCATAACTCCAGGTCATTAGTATAATATTTTCCTTTAACACCATCCATGTAATTAAAAAGATATACAGCGTCTGCTCCTAGTCCATAATATCCTGTGGCAGTGCCGACAGCTGTCTCAAAGGAATTATACATGTATTTCCTTCCAGGCCTGTTATATGAGTCTATAAGGATTTCCAGTCCGGCAGCTAATGTAACCGATGTATTTTTTAGAATCTTCTTCCATAAATCCAGCGGCATGAGGTTATCACTGCTTGACCATCTAGGCGTGACGGTGATGAGGTCCACATAACCGTTTTCTACCCAGTCAAAGAAATCAAATCCTAAAGCCAAACATTTCTGAGGCGTAGACGGAAGGCGTACCCCTATCTTTATGGTATGACCATATCTTATTTCAGCTTTCTTTACTTCAGAATTAATCTCTTCCATAAAATTGTTTATAACTTTCTGTCCTTCATATTCTTTACCGATACGTATACTGTAGATTTCACGCATCCAGTCCAGTTCCAGCCCATACATATCAAATGTTTCAAGAGCATCTTTTATAATTTCCATGCACTGATAACGGACTTCTTCATTCATAAAATCAAAGGCCATGTCATACTGATTTGAATAAGGCCTGTGGTCCCCTCTCCTTATATTCTTTCCTGAATGGAAAAAATCTGAATGCAGGATGTTATCTTTATCATTGTAATAATGTATATCATTCATTCTTATGGATATCCATGGATGAATTCCTATCATTCTCAGTCTTTCTATCCACATCTGATAAATGTCAAGATTCTTTTCCCGATATATTCTGTGAATAAGTTTTAAAGATTTCGCAATACCGGAATCATCTTTCCTGACACGGCCTTGTTTTACAAGTTTTTCATAATGGTCCAGTATGTTTTCACCTCTTTTTGAAGGGTACCAGGCCATTGAAGCTGATGTGTTTATAACAAAGTCAGTTATGCCGCTATCTTTATACTGATCTATAAATGCAAGTATCTCTGCTTCTCCTACATCAATATCGTTAATTGCTCTTGTGTGTATAAAGTGATTTAAATCTTCGTTAAAAAATAACTGTTTCATATATCCCTTTCCAATAACAAATCCTTGTCATATAACCGTATTATACACCAATACTAGATTACGAACAGATGTATGGATGAATTAAATTGCTTACCTCATTGAAGTAATATAATATGATAACAATAAGCTCGTTTATGAAAGTAGAGGAAAAAATGAATAGAAAATTAAGAGTCGGTCTTCTGGGTATAGGCGGAAGAGCAAGGTTTTTCACTGATGTGGTAAAGAATTATCCACATACAGAGCTGGCAGCTGTCTGCGATAATAATCCACAGGCAATGGCACGGTCAGTTGAGGAGAAAAACATACATGATGTTGCCCAGTATACAGACTTTAAAGATATGCTTGATGATGCAGGGTTGGATCTGGTGCTGGCCTGCACTCCTGTGGAATATCACTGCGAACATACGATAATGGCATTGGAAAAAGGAGTGAATGTCATGGGAGAGGTTCCTGTCGCTGCAAATATGGACCAAGCAAGGCAGATGGTACAGGCTGTGAGAAAAGCAAAAGCAAAGTATTTCTTTGGAGAGAATGAATGCTTTGCCAAACCGGTCCTTATTGTAAAGGAAATGATAAAAGCAGGGCTTTTGGGAGATATCCATTATGCTGAAGGAGAGTATCTTCATGATTCAAAAAAACTTGGAGAATATACTCCATGGAGATATGAGACTCTATTAGGTATTAAGGGGATTACATACGGGACTCACAGTTTGGGCCCTATACTTAGCTGGCTTGATTGGGACAGGGTAAAAAAAGTAATGTGTGCCGGGGGAGGAAGCAGATTTGTAAAACCTGACAAGACACCGTATGTTAGGGACAGCACAACAGTAATGTTATGTAAAACTGAAAAGGATGTCCTTATAAAAATTAAGAATGATTTTGTCAGTCCCAGACCTTCCATAATGCAGTTCGTGCTTCAAGGCACAAAAGGAGCTTTTGAGTCAAAAAGAGGAATACCTGACTCAAAGGACTATATCTGGATTCAGGATATAGTCGGATCCACAGAAGAAAGGCCGAGGAGCTTTCATGATAATGCAGATACATGGCTGCCGCTTAGCGTATTTGAAGCAAGGTATCTGCCTCAGTTGTTTAAAGAGTGGGTATGGTATGCAAAGAATTACGGAGCGCATGACGGAGCTGATGCATTTGAGTTCATAAGCATAGTAAATTCAATCCTAAATGATGTAGAACCTTATGTTGACATACACAGAGGCCTGGACATGACTCTTCCTGGAATAATGAGTAAGACCTCTATGGAAAATAACGGCGAATGGGTAGACGTACCTGATTCCAGATTGTGGTTGTAACATAACTCATGTGGTTAACAAAGATTGATGTTGATTAGTAGCCTTACCCAATGTAAGATATTCTGAGATACTATCTATTTGAGGTGTTATATGGAAAAAACAGAGAATATGGAAAAGAAGATAAGAGTGGGCTTGTTGGGTATCGGTGGAAGAGCAAGGCATTTTGCGGACCTTGTAAGGCAGTATCCGAAAACAGAACTGGCTGCAGTATGTGATATAAGCAAAGAGGCCATGGCAAGATCTGTTGAAGAAAAAAAACTTCATGATATACCTCAGTATACTGATTATTTAACAATGCTTAATGAAGAAAATCTTGATATTGTATTTGTATGCACTCCTATTGAATATCACTGCGAACATACTATTATGGCTTTGGAAAAAGGAGTACATGTCTTAGGCGAGGTTCCGGTAGCAGCCAATATCGAACAGGCCAGACAGATGGTACAGGCTGTAAAAAAGTCAAAAGCCAAGTATTTTTTCGGGGAGAATATGTGTTTTGCCAAGCATATACTGATAGTAAAGCAGATGGCACATTTAGGGATGTTAGGAGAGCTCCATTATGCAGAAGGCGAGTATCTGCATGATTTAAAAAAGCTTGCTGAATTTACTCCATGGAGATTTGACACTCTTTTCGGAACAAATGGTGTGACATACGGGACTCACAGTTTAGGCCCAATATTAAGCTGGTTTGATTGGGACAGAGTAAAGAAGGTAATGTGTACTGGCAGCAAAAGCAGATTTTCCTATGCAGATGGAAGACCTTTTACAATGGAAAGTACTGTCGTAATGATGTGTAAAACCGAAAAAGAAAGGCTTATAAAAATAAAAAATGATCTTTCCAGCCCAAGACCATCGATAAACCAGTATGTTTTATCCGGGACGAAAGGTGCATTTGAGTCAAGGCGGGGTATTCCGGACTCCAAAGACTATATATGGATACAGGATATAGTCGGATCTACAGAAGAAAGGCCGAGAAGCTTTCATGACAATTCAGATACATGGCTTCCGCTTAGCATCTTCGAATCCAGATACCTTCCACAGATGTACAAGGAGTGGGTATGGTATGCAAAAACATATGGGGGACATGAAGGTGCAGATGCATTCATGTTCATAAGCGTGATAAACTCCATTATAAATGAAACAGATCCTTATATAGATATACACAGAGGGCTTGATATGTCACTGCCTGGCATGATGAGTACTATATCAATACAAAACAACAGTGAATGGGTTGATGTGCCTGATTCCAGAATGTGGTAATCAGACATCAACATGTATCTTTCTGGCCAGTATAGCTTTTCTCTTAATACCCTTCTCATCAGGGTAGAAGAAATCCGAATATACTACCATAGCAGTATTCTCATCAAGAACCATCATGTCTGAGTATGAACAGGTTCCTACTCTGGATGTCCAGTTATATATGCTTATCGGTGTATTCCTCTCTGAAGTTCGGTCATTTGAAGTGATTAGCTCGACAGGGGCATCCCAGTAAAGGCCAGTCGGATCAGCTGTTGCTCTTACATAGAATCCTGGTCTTCCATAAGATGCCAGTAATACGCCACACTGCAGTTTACATAAACATGGCCATACTCCTTTATCATCAAACAATACAGGTTTTGACCATGTGTATCCTTTATCAGTTGATCGCGAAAGAAAACTGGGAGTATT
This sequence comes from Clostridiaceae bacterium, assembly GCA_012729955.1. Taxonomy (GTDB): domain Bacteria; phylum Bacillota; class Clostridia; order DUPQ01; family DUPQ01; genus DUPQ01. The sequence goes on along the minus strand of JAAYBX010000141.1, from coordinate 19,823 downwards.
CGAGCCTGTTCTCATTAATGTGATACAGGAACCATCGTCAAGAAAAGCTATGTCTGCTTCACAGAAACCTTCAGTTTGAAACGCATTTTTAAAAAGCCTTGTATCAGGTGTATATGGAATCCAGCTTCTCTGGTAAATATAAGTATAATCATCCTTGAATGTGAAGTACTGTGAATTATAATATGGGGAAAATCCCAGATTGTCAGGATTTCTCGATCTGTTATATGTTGTCTGCCAGACAGTTCCTTCATTATCTATGCGTAACCTTCCAAAAGGAAATGGCGGGACCAGTGAACCATTTGAACTGACAATGCATAATCCTTTATCATCATAATTAAAGTATGAATAACCAGGAACTGTTTGTCCTTTTTTTAAAATAAGATATCGCCACCTTTTATCCAGCATATCATCAGGAATGCTTTCAGCAGAGTAATACTTTAGTGTATCATGATGAAAAGGTAAAGGTTCATTAAGTCTTGATGTATCAGTCTGTACCGGTGTTCTTGTTTCCACTAAGTACCTTTCACCATTAGGAAGTTTTGTGCCAAAACGTGTTTTTACATTATGCACATCCTTTGAATCGACCATGTTCCATGTTTTACCTTTATCATTTGAAATATACAGATAAGGCTCTGTGCCATATGCTTCTATCTGGTCTTTTGCGCTATGAAAAGAGATGCCTATGTTCCCGTCATCGTCATAATTGATGGAAGGAAATTGATGGGTACCCCAGCCTGCTTCTTCAACTGTCGGCCCTAATGACACTATTGTCGGTTCTTCTAATCTGATTTTAACTCTCATGCCTGTTGTCCTCAAAATTCTGAAATATATTAATATATTGGTTAAGTATATATTTGGGTATATGGGAAGTCAAATAAAGGTTGGATATGTCAGAAGACTCGCAGAAGAGGAAAAGTTCAACTATAAACAGAAGCATACAGGATTTATCCTATTATCTTTTCTTCTGCTTAAGTAAAACATGCAGATCACCTTTATATAAGCCAACTTTGATGTTGACTTAATGAGGTAATTTGTATACATTAAGAATAGTAGTATCAACTATAATAAAAGGAAGGTATTTTCAAATGTTAGATGAAGCAACCCGCAAGATAGTACATGCTTGTCCAAGAGAAGCTCTTGATGAAAGCCTGTTTTCCACAAGCCCTATAATAACCAGATATCCTGATACGATTCTTAGCAGGCATGATGTTCCTTATCCTGCAGCACTGACTTTCAATGCAGGAGTTGTCAAGGAAGGTGACAGATATATCATGATTTTCCGTAATGATTACGGTTCATATGAAGACCAGAGGCTTGACGGAACCAATTTAGGGCTAGCCTTCAGTAAAGACGGGATAAAGTGGGAAGTTGAACCACAACCATGCTTTGCTATGGCAAACGATGAAGTGCTTAGGGTATATGACCCGAGAATAACTGTTATGGATGACAGATATATAATCTGTTTCGCAGTAGACACCAAGCACGGAGTATGTGGAGGAATAGCTGAAACGAAAGATTTGAAACATTTTGAGGTAGTATCAATATCAGTGCCTGAAAACAGGAATATGGTGCTTTTCCCAGAAAAAATAAACGGCAATTACGTTCGTCTGGAAAGGCCGATGCCTGTTTACGGGAGAGACGGTATGAAATTTGACATATTTCTTTCAGAATCACCTGACCTTGTTTACTGGGGGAAATCCAGGCTTGTAATGGGCGTCGAGCATGTCCCGTTTGCAAATGAGAAAATCGGTCCAGGCGCTCCTCCAATAAAAACCGACAAAGGATGGATAATGCTGTTCCATGCCGTTGATTTTGATCCTTCCAGAGGCAAAAACGGGTGGGAGCCTGCATGGAAAAAGAGATACACAATAGGTGTTGCTTTACTAGATTTAAACGACCCATCAAAAGTAATAGGAATGTCCAAACGTCCTTTAATAATTCCTGAAGGTTATTATGAGCTTATAGAAGGATACAGAACCAATGCGATATTTCCATGCGGCGCTCTTGTAGATGACAATAACCAGGTAAGGATATATTACGGAGCAGGAGATGCTATAATCCGTATGGCTACATGTGATCTTGATGAACTTGTAGGATTATGCACAGAACCAAGATAATATGATCCAGACAATTTGTATAAATTCACCTATAGTAATCACTCCTTTCAATAAAAGGGTGATTACTTATGCTTTTCATGATATTGACGGCACGCACTCTCTTATAAGGGACTGGCCTCCCGTAATGAGCATAGTATTGAACGATGTAATAGAGAATGGGCTTAAAGATGGATATGACAGCGAACAGAATGTAAAAAGGCTTGTTACAAATGCAGGAACCAGACCTTTGCCTGAAACAGACAGGTTCTGCGTTGAATCAGCAGGCCTTTCTGCTTTAACCCAGATGGAATGGGCAATAAGAAGAGCTGTCGAAGAGAAAACTGTAACAGTAGATTGTGATGATTCAGTCAATAGCGAGAAAATCGGTCTTATCTGGCAGGGAAGAGAAGAACTTGACTACATGCCGGAAACAGAGCAGATGAGAAAGATGCTTCTTGAAAATACTCCAAGATTATTCAGATATTACGAAAAAGTATTAAATGGATACTGCAGAGATAAGAATCTTGTTCTTGCAAGAAAAGACCCGGACAGATTCAGGATAAAAGGATCTTTCAGATTCCTGAAGTATTTAAAAGATAACGGAGTGAAAAACTATTTTGTAACAGGAGCAGTCGTACAAAAAGGTATGGGTATGTTTGAGGAAGTCGAGACGCTGGGCTATAAAATAGGGAAAGATGAGATTATAGAAGATATAATAGGGTCAACATGGACTGACAAGCTTCCAAAGAATGTTATAATGAATAACCTTCTTAACAGATATAACATTAAAGGTGAAAACACTTTGGTTGTCGGAGACGGACGCTCGGAAATCCAGGCAGGTGTGGAAATGGGTTCCTTTACAATAAGCAGGCTGTCACAGAATATGCAGTATCAGAAAGAACTGCATATCAATATGGGGACAAACATGATTGTCGAGGATTTTGAGCAGGAAGACATATACAGGATACTAGCAGCTAAGTAAAATTCCGTATATGGTATATATAAAGGAAAGAAAGTTGAAAAAAGAAGACACATACCAATGTGTCTCTTCTTATTACTTCCTCCTTTAATGTCTCTTCTTGCTAAACTGCTTGTTCTTTATAGCAATGTTTCTGAAAAAGGCTTCCTTTTCCCTTACAGCACTTTCATAGTCATCAGCATACTTTGCCTCTTTTTGAAGCTTGAGATAGCTGTCCCATCTTTCCTGTGTGATTTGGCCATCTCTTATTGCTTGTTTTATTGCACAGCCTGGTTCAGTAATATGCCTGCAGTCAGTGAATTTGCATTGACCTAAAAAAGGCTGAATATCTGAAAAGGTTTCACTAAGACCTTCTCCTGCATACCAGATACCGAGTTCTCTCATACCTGGTGTATCAATTATACATACGCCGTTGTCCAGCCTTATCATCTGCCTGTAACTTGTAGTATGTCTTCCTTTTGAGTCGTCTTCACGAATCTCACTTACCTTCATAATATCTTTTTTTGCAAGAGCGTTAACCAGGGTGGATTTGCCTGTTCCTGAAGAACCTAAAAATACAATAGTTACATCAGGACGCATGAATTTATCCAGTTCTTCCAGTCCATAACCTGTATAGGAACTGATAGTAATGACATCAACACCTGCTGCAATCTGCTGAACCTGTAATAACAAGTCATCTATTTCCTCACATAAATCGGCTTTTGTCAATATTACGACGGGTGTTGCATTACTGTTCCATGAAGCTGTCAGATACCTCTCCAGTCTTCGTATATTGAAATCCATATTTAAGGACATCAATATAAAGACATAATCGAAATTTGCCGCAACAATCTGATCATAATATCCAGCAGATGATGGATCTCTTCTTGAAAAAAACGACTTTCTTTTGCATGTTCCGATTATCAGGTGATCTGAACCTGGTACTTCCTTTATTTCCACGAAATCACCGACTGTTGGAAAGTTGGCACACTTATCAGGCGAATAGTATTCCGAAGTTTTAAGTTTTGCGAAACATGTTTCACCTTTGTATTCAATCTCATATCTTTGTTTGTGTACAGCTGTTATTCTTGCTGTATTGTTATATGGTTTATCTCCATATTCATTTAACATCTTTTTCCCTCCATTGTTGAATTAAATAATTTTCGATGTGTTACCGGATATGTGCAGATTTGAATATTAAAAGGACACCCGTATGAGTGTCCAAATTTTTAAATTAAAGATTTGTTTTATATTCATAGATAGGCTGCAGTATGCTTACGCTTTTTGCATAAGCCCATATTCGGTTTTAGATTTTTATTACACTATCCCTTCTATTCATAAAACACATCCTCCTTTTTCTTTTTACAATATATCAGTAAGGCAAAAAGATGTCAATTGGAAATCTAAATTTATGTATACATGAAAAAATTAACATTTAGTGTTGTTTATATAATAAATAGAGATAAACAATTGACATTAGGAGTGCAAGAAAATATTATGAATTCACAAAGTTGGTATTTCTAATGAACAAAACGCTTATAGGTTAGTATGATTCCTCTCTTAGACGAATGGCCCTTAGGGGTCATTTGTCATATATGCGTTTCTGAGGTATACTCAATTTACAAATCCGCTTTATATTATGAGGTGAGGTGATTCATGGATTTTTACACTGTTGATTACTTGAAAAAAGATAAAACCGATTCTGAATGCATAAATGAGTGTATGCAACAAGCAATTAAAAATTCCGAACATAAAAGGATAATATTTAACAGACGCGACTGGCACATAGATGAGGCGATTCTTCTGTACGACGATATGGAGATTATAGTTGACGGATGTTCTATAAAACAGAATAATTATGTTTTTGACAACATATTCAGAGGGGCGAATCATATAATAAACAATGAAGACCCGTATGGAAAACCTCTTTATGTGACCAGATTAAAGAATGTGACCATAAAAGGATATAACAATGCGAAGTTAATTGGATGCGATATAAATAAAAAAGGATATCATACTGTTACAAAAAAAGATGAGGATATGACAGGCGATTTCTGGGGCTGGAGGACATTTACAATATGTCTATCCAACTGCGAGGATATAGAGATATCCGGACTTAACATAGAAAATACCAAATGCTGGGCGATATCACTGGATGTATGTTCATATGGGAATATTCATGACATTAATATTGAATCGGATGTGAAGAATGGCGATGGCATTGATTTAAGAGCAGGATGCCACCATTTCCGTATATGGAATATAACCGGTAATACATCAGATGATACAGTAGCATGCACCGCACTTTTTCATAGTCAAAAACAGTTTCCATTCAAGAAATATCTTTATCCTCTGGAACCGATGATTTCCATCTTCAATGGTGATATACGTGATCTGGATATACATGATATTTCCATCTCAGACATTCATACTGGAGGCCTTTGCCACGGAGTAATATGTCTTGCTGCTGACGGATTGAAAGTATATAACATAGATATAAAGAATATAGAAGATATAGATAAAGGAAAAAGGACATCCACAGTAATGCTGTATACAGGCTATGGTGAAAACTATTCAGATGATGACCTTCATGATATAAATATAAAAGGAGTGCATTCAAGATTTTCCCAAAATGCGGTATATATAAACACAAAAGTGAAGAATGTAACTATATCTGATCTGGTGCAGGAAAACAGAGAAGGAAGCCTTTATGAATTTGCATATCCAGAGGGTATAACAGTTATAGAATAAAACTAATCAACTATATATGATTCTATTGAGGGCTGGGTAATGAAAGATACCATATACCAAGGCAAATAGAGAATCCTTTTGTCTCTTTTAACATTACCGGAACATAAGACTATACCCTCTTCTATATTGTATTCCTTTACGGACATAAGATTTTCCAAAGCTTTATGTGTAGAATAATCTTTTCCTGATTTGCATTCGACTGGTAAGATATAATTACCTTTTTGAATGATAAAATCAATTTCTCCGATTTTTTTACTGTTGTAATAATATAATTTAAAACTGTTTGATACCATTAACTGTGCGATAGTGTTTTCTAGAATGCTTCCCATGTTAACTGTAGTATCTCCATTTAATATGCTAAATTGAATATTACCCAAAGATTGTGAACACAACAAGCCTGTGTCGCATAGGAATAGCTTAAATAGGTTATATTTCGTATTTAATTCAAAAGGTAAGACTGGCTGGCATATGTTATAGCATGGGAGTGATACTCCAGCATCAGTTAACCACATAAATCCGCTTTCATATCTGTGGTATTTAGCGTTTTTATTTATATCTGACATGGTAAATCTTTTATTGTTCTTATTTAATTCTGCAGGAATGTGATCAAAAATCTGCCTGATTTTCATCTTTTCAGAATCTGAGTATTTTGTTATATCCTGTCTGTATAACTCCATTATTCTTTTTTGTATATTAATAACCTGTCCAATATCTTTTGTTTCTACGAATTTTGCTACGACAGCAGGCATACCTCCTATTATCATGTATCTTTGAAATAGTTTTTTAATTTCTTCATGAATGATATCGCTTATGTATCTTTCATTCATGAAACATTCTTTTAAATAATTTATGGTATCTTCCTGTATATTGTTAGCCCAGAGGAATTCCTCAAAATCCATAGGATACATTTGCTGGATTTCTTCATATCCCACAGGAAGGGATGGTATTTCTTTATAGCTGACTCCAAGAAGCGAACCCGATTCTATATAGTCAAATCTGCCGTCTTCAACAAGAAACTTTATTGCAGTTCTTGCATTTGGACATTCCTGTATTTCGTCAAGAAAAATCAGTGTTTTACCAGGGATAAGAGCTTTTTTGACAAAGGTAGAAAGGTTTAAGATTATATCATCAGCTCTTAAACTGTCATTAAATATTTTATTTGCATTTGTATCTGTTATAAAGTTTATCTCTATGAAATTGCTATAATGGTTTTTGCCAAACTGTCTTATAGATGCAGTCTTACCAACCTGTCTTGCTCCAGTAATTAGAAGTGCTGTCTTATTATGGTTCTGCTTCCATTTTAGTAACTCATTATCGATTTTTCTTCTTAGCATATTACACCTCTTTACTTCTTATTTGAATTTTATCGTTATTTAAGGCATAAGTCAATATGATGTGTAACCTTTTTCAAGATAAAATGAGGTCAGTATGTAACCTTTTTCCGGAGTTGTAACGGTTAATATGTAACCTTTTTCTGAAATTAGATGTGTTTGTGTACTAATCAATTATAGTAGATTTAAAGTTGCATTTGACATAATCTGTACCTTGTTCTATACTTTCTGTAATAAGGGCGATGATAAGAAGAGTAATGTGACAAATGAATTTACAGAGAGCCTTAAAGCTGAGAACAGGCATTGCATATCACATGAAACAGGCCTTGGAGCCGTGAAAACCGGGAGTTCCCGTTACAGGACATAAGTATGATGATACTTTATAAGGCATATTCGGTGACGGATATGCGAAAAAGGGTGGCACCGCGATAACAATCGCCCCTGATAAAACAACAGTTTTATGGGGGCTTTTTTATAACCTCCAGAAGGAGTGGACTAATATGAAAGAAGATATTAAAAGACCGGTATTTCCAAAAAGAGCAGTTATAACTGCAGGCATGCCATATGGAAACAAGGAACTTCATTTCGGACACATAGGAGGAATGTTTGTGCATGCGGACACCTATGCAAGGTTCTTAAGAGACAGGATAGGAGCTGAAAATGTAATATTCGTATCAGGTACAGACTGTTACGGTTCTCCAATACTGGAAAGTTTCAGGAAGCTTAAAGAAAGCGGCATGAGCAAAGATGAGAGCATAACGGAATATGTAGAATCAAATCATATTAAGCAGAAAAAGACATTGGAAGAATATGAGATAAGCCTCAATCATTTCGGAGCATCCGGATTGTATAAAGACAAGGAAATACACAGACAGGTATCAAATGAGGTTTTTGAAACGCTGTATAAAAGCGGATATCTTTCTGTTATGTCCACACCACAGTTTTTTGATCCTAAGTTCATGATTCTGTTGAATGGAAGGCAGGTAGAAGGAAGATGCCCGTTTGAAGGATGCGGATCGGATAAAGCTTATGCAGATGAATGCGCGCTTGGGCATCAGTATATGCCTGAAGAATTAATTGATCCTAAAAGCACTTTGTCAGGCTTGAAACCAGAGATAGTTGATGTTGAGAACTGGTATTTCAGGTTAGAGGACTTCAGAGACAAAATGCAGGAATACACAAAAAACCTAAGGGAAAATTCTGTAACAAGGAAATTCATTATTGATGCTATTGATGAATTTTTGAAACCTCCTGTAATATATGTGCAGAGAAAACAGATTGAAGACCTTAAAGAACTGGAAAAAGCATTTCCTGAACATGAGACTATAGATGAGGAAAACAAATCTTCAATCACATTTGTGTTTAAGAATCTGGATGACCGTGACCTTGCAAGAGATGTTTTAAATGAAAAACAGATCAGATACCGTACAGGAAAAACACTGGTTCCTTTCCGTCTTTCAGGAAATATTGAATGGGGAGTTCCTGTACCAAATAAAGACAATCTCAACGATCTTACTTTCTGGGTATGGCCGGAATCATTATGGGCACCTATATCATTCTTAAAAGCATATCTTAAGGAAAAAGGCGCATCAGAAGTTGAATGGAAGAAGTGGTGGCAGGATGATGATTCAGCTGTTTATCAGTTCATAGGAGAAGACAATATATATTTCTACTGTATAGCTGAAATGGCTATGTTTGCAGCAATGAAACATCCGGATTTTGAAACTCTGGATATGACTAAGCTTCATCTTCCCAACATTATTGCCAACAAGCATATTCTGTTTATGGACAAAAAAGCCAGCAGCAGTTCACAGATTAAGCCTCCTATGGCAAATGATTTGCTTGCATTTTATACTCCTGAACAGTTAAGGATGCATTTTATAAGCCTGGGGCTTACAAGCAAGAGCAGTTCCTTTAAACCACTGGCATTGCTACCAAAAGAAGAACAGGAGGGAGTAGACCCTGCATTAAAGGAAGGCAATCTTCTTACAAACGTTTTCAACAGGCTTGTAAGGTCATGTCTGTATACGATACAGAAATACAATGACTCAAAAGTAACAGTAGCTGAAGTATCACAGGAGATAAAGGATGCTTCTGATGATGCGATACTGGAATATGAAAGACACATGTACAACAATGATATCCACAGAATCGCATATGTTCTGGACAGCTATGTAAGGATAATCAACAAGCACTGGGCTAATAACATAAGGACTGCTGAAGCAAATAATGATGAAGCATTGAGGAATCAGATACTTACAGACTGCTTCCACGGAATAAAGACAGCGCTTCTTCTTTTACACCCTATTGCTCCGACAGGATGCGAGAAGGTAAGAGAGTATATAGGATTCTCTGAAAAACTATGGAGCTGGGATTATGCATTTGCATCTGTGGAAGAGCTTCTTGTTGATAAGGATGCTAAAACCACATTCTTGGAACCAAAGGAAGACTTTTTCAGAAAACACGAAAGCCAGTTTGAGTAATAGTAAAGTTCAGGGAACCTTTAATCACTAATATGTGTCTAAAAAAGGAAAGGATGCAGACCATGAAACGGATTACAGCATTACTCCTTTTAATATCGGTTCTTGTAATAGTTCTTACCGGATGCAGGATAACACTGCAGCTTGGCATAAGCCCGTTTGATGCGGATATTCAGGAGAACAGAGTAACAATAGCCATTAAGGAAACAGGTATTTCCACATCGACCGAAAGGATTACTCTGGTTATAAAGAATGCATTAGGTGTGGATATATATTTCGGACATGAACCGCACCTTGAAAAGCTGATTGACGACCAATGGTATGTAGTGCCTCTGAATGACAAAGCAGTATGGACCGAAGAAATGGTTGTTTTGGAAGGAAGGGGAATGATAGAGGAAAGTTTCTATTTAACCTTCTATGATGATTTGTCAAAAGGAGAGTATAGGGTTATAAAGAACTTCTATATGGATGACGGGTCTAAAATTATGGCATCAGTAGAATTTAATATAAATTAGCTGAAAGCAAGACAAAAGATGACCATAATAAAGCACAAAAGATATAAATGAGGGGTTACTGAGTAGCCCCTTTTTTTAAATATTTGTTTTGAATGTGTCTATCTGGTTTATTATATATATACATTATATATATAAAAATTCAGATGTTACACAGTTTAGAACAAAGCAGAGCCTCCTGTAACTATCCAGCAAGCCAGTGATGCTACAGTAAATGCGCTTACATATACATGGCCTGTCTTCTTGTTAATGAATGTACATAAGAAGCTGAACACTATTACCTGTGGTATAAACAGAATCATTAATGACATGAAAGGCCCGCCGAACGTGGAGCTGAATAACAGGTCCGCACCAGGGCCTATTTCCAGGAAGAATGGTATATATTCTATAAGTACTATTAGGAAAACTCCGCCTATCATTACAAAAGCATTCTTTAACCAGCATGTTAATAATGAGCTTATGGAATTCTCTGATGCTCTGGTTTGTCTCATATGTCCGAATATCTTTGCATTGTTTAAAAGGAAAAACAACGCGAAGATTGGGATATAGACAAGGAACTGAAGGAATCTTTCCAATGTAAATACTTTAAAGAAAGGCCATATAAATCTGAAATCCAACAGGAAAAGTGAATGGGTAATGGTAACCAGAAGATACATAAAGCCGACCATAATTAATGTAACCAGTGCTGATTTTCCAAGTAATGACCAGGACAACTTGTCCGGTTTATTCTCATATCCCAGTCCGAGATCATAATAGTCCAAAGGGCTTCCAAGCTTGTGTGACTTTTTCCAGGTGCTGTTAAGCGTAATGACCATTACAATTATCAGGAAAAGGTACCATCCGACAAAACCATTTCCAACTGTCATTTTAAAGATATTTTCAGGTAAAGGAAGCAGGCCATGGCCTAACTGGGTCATGAACGGATATGAAAGACCTGCTATAAGCACGGTTATAACTGCACCTTTCCACCACTGCTTGGTATTCTTTACTTTCGAAGGCCTATCTGGCAGACTCTGGGCAACAGATTTAAAGAAAGGTATCTGTAATATGAGAAGCATTAACGGAAGCATTGAGAACACTGCACACAACATTGCAACTAAAACCAGTACTTCCTTTATCATATATACCTGGTTATTTGAATCTATAGTATTTGTTATCCCGAAAGCTTTTGTAAACCAGTCCATTGAAGCGGCCATACCGTTTTTATTATGAGTTACAAGCCTGTGGTTGGTAATCAGAAGCTCCATTCTTCTAGCGGTCCCATCGTCAAATGAGCCATATGTCGTATTCCACTCAACAGGATTATCCTGCAACGCAAATGTATTGTATCTTAAAGGAGTCTTTTCTAGACCTGCAACTATGTTCTGGTAATCACGAAAATAATTGAATTCATCATACTTTGCCTGTAGCATAAGCACATTATTGAATTGTATGGAATCGTCAAAATATTTAGTGTCTGCTACTTCCCCACACTGTATGACTATGCATTTATGGTCAGGGTTATCAGCAGCTACCGTCCAGGAGGACCAGGTACCCATGGAATGACCGGTTATACCCAGATTTTCCACATCAACAAAATCCATCTGCTTTAGCATTTCATAAGCCAGACTTCCACCCATTGAGCTGTCTTTCAACCCATTGCTGTATTGCTCATCATGGAAATCCAAATTGGAAAAATTCATCATTACAAGATATCTTTCTGGTCCTGAAATAGTCTTTTCCATATTTGGGAATTTATACTGTGTATATCCTCTTTCCCGAAGGCCTATACTTGTGCTGCCATGTCCATATTCGTCAATAGATAATGCTACAATTCCTCTTCTTGCAAGTTCAATGGAATATGCGGCATTAGTTTCCTTATCATTCTGATATCCATGCATGAGAAGTACTGCCGGGGCCTTGTTATCCTTTGTCGCACTGACCGGCTTATACAGTTTGTATGTCAGAATCTCTCCATTTCCGGCATCAAAATAGAATTCTGTAACTTCAACTTTGTTGAAATCCCTCTGTATAAGGTCAGCGAATATCATGCAAACAAAAAGTATGACAAGCATTACGCTTAACCAGATTAAAGGTTTTGAAATATTCTTTCTCATAAAACTACCCCTCTTTCAAAATTTATGATTAGCAGAAATTGCCTGCTGCTGTTACTGATTATTAGTATTTCTATATCTTGTACTTAATATTATCACTTTTTAAAGATAGCAACAAGAGGGCTTGTTTGTGCCATTCTTATACCATATGAGTAAAACAGGCTCTATATTCCAAAGGTGTCTTTTTTTCATAATCCTGAAAGACTTTAGTAAAATGGCTGTTTGAGCAGAAAGAGAGTTTCTCGGAAATTTCTCCGATAGAGATGTTTGTTGTCGTGAGCATCAGTTTCGCATTATATAGTTTAAGCTTAATTATGTAGTCCTTAATAGGTTCTCCGACCTCATTTTTAAATATTCTGGACAAATGGTCTGCACTATACCCAATCTTTTTAGCAACATACTCTAAACTAAGCTTATCAAATACATGCTCTTCTATGTATGTGCAACAGTTTTGAACAGGTAAAGAATATACTTTCTGACCTCTTATGTGCCTTATCAGCCTAATAAGGTGGTATATCATGGTGTTGCTCAACTGCGCAATTTCCTGTCCGTCTTCAGATTTTAAAATTTGTGGAACATATTGGTTATATAGTGAGCTAACAGAGTTTTTGGTCAGACCGCTTTCTATTGCAGCCTGACAGCATAAATCAATAGACAGTACAGCCAATTCTTTTGCACTTCCTATAGTCATTATTCCAAGCTTGAGCAAGGAACTACGGTCTGATAAGACACTGAACATCAAATCCTTGTAATTCAAATCTCCATTACGGACCTTATTCTGAAGCTGTGAAAGGATATGTGTGCTGAAAGAAGTATTATCAGGTTCTGAATCGGCATATATTGATATGTTTTTATTTGTGTCATTTACAGCTAAATGCATCATTGATGTATATCTGCTGAATTCATCGGCATTTACTATCGGAAGGCTGTTTTCGCTTTTTGTTAAAGAATCAGAGCTATCAGTCCATATTTTCAACTGGACAGGTCCTAAAACATAGTAAACACAGTTCTCATCTTTCATTTCATCCGCTGTTATCGCCCAGGCAATATTGTTCCTATTGATAATTACAGCTGGCAGTTCATTACTCAATGAGAGTTCACTAATCTGTTTTTTGTTATTCGTAAAAAGGTTTATATAGGAATCAGCTTCAGGACAGTTAGTCCAGATCAGATCGAGGTCTTTGTTATAGCACCAGCTCCAGATGGACTGGCAGGATAAAAAAAGTTTATTTAGGAATTCTATCTTTTCATGCTTCAACATTTCATCTACCTATAGTATAATATCGATATTAATATCGCATATGTTACACATTATATCATATTTCCGTTATTATTTAGGTATTTCCTGCCTATTTTGTTTAATGTAGGTTTTTTGTTAAAAATGCGGGATTTTCGATAATATCAAAGGAATTTTGTTGGTATACTGGTATTGTATCTACAAACAAGGAGGCTTATATATGTTAATACATGATAAGAACCTAGGCCATATAAAACTACAGGATATACCTGTGCCTGATGGTGCGTACGATTTTTTCGGTACATACACATATTCAGGAAGGGTCCTTGTATCATATCATTCAGTAAATGATCCTAAAGAAGAAGACTGGTATAACGTAATTACCATTAATGATGACGGCAGCGGATTAAGGGAGATATTTTCCGGGGTAATCCCTAAAATTCCCGGAGCAAACGGAATAAGGTGGATGTGTTTTTCTGACAACAAAAGAATACTGCTTGGAGACTATGTCTTGGAATGCAGCCCTGATCTTGATAGATGTATCCATTCTGAACTTATACCAGTAAAGTATCCAGATGAGTTCAATAATGCACCTGGTATATTCTGCAGATGGTCTGAGATAATAATAGCTCCTGATAACTGCCATATGGCATGGACTACTCTTACTATGAACACAGCTGTAAATTATCTTGCAAAGCTAGTAAGGAATGAGAAGAATTACTCTTTAAAAGAGGTATGTGTTATAAGTTCTACAGAACTAGCAAAACCAGATCAGGATAATGAAGGATATTCGACACTTCTGCCTGTAAGAGGTGGCGAAGTAAAGCAGTTCATATGGGGAGGAAAAGCTTTGACAATGGTAGGTAACGGGGACAGTATAACAGAAAGCGTTGTCCAGCCATTAGAGAGCAATGAGATAATCCAGATAACTGATACGCCGGGATATGAAGAGACGACCATATTTTCACCTGATGAAAAAATGGGAGTAGTGATGTCTCCAAGATTTTCAACAAAAACAAATTGTGCGATTTTCGGACTAATTCCGCAACCTCATTCAATGATAACGAGAAGCAAGATGATCAATATACTGTACATGTACTGTGTGGCAGGAGTAAGAGCTTTTCGAAAGGGAAATGTCGGACCGGTGCTGATAGATATCGAGCGTTCCAAAAAAGAGGGAAGAAAATATGAAGGAGTGAATCTTAGTGATCCAGAAGGCAGATGGGTATACTATTCTCCGATAAGCTGGCATCCTGACAGCACGAGAGCTATGTGGAATGAAAGGACTCGTATGACAGAAGGACCAACAAAGTGCCGTCTTCGTATGTGCCATTTGCTAGACTATACATCAAAAGGAGTAGTACCTTCGTTTGTGACTCCTGACATGAAAGATATACCATATGCAAAATCCTTCTCTTTACCAAAAGACCAGAATATTGATGAAATATTACCGTTAATGATAAAAGGGAAAAATAGAGGCAGAGTAGTTAATAGTGTAGAAAAAGCAGAACAGCCTGTATATATATCTAAATATGAAGACTTCAGTGATGATGGAAAAAGCATATACAACGGATATATATCAGTAAAAGCACCATCAAGTATATTTGCACCTGGAAAAACAATATTTGAAGCTGACCTTGAAGTAAAAGGAGTACATAACGGGGAAATGAAACTTCGTGCAGTATTCAACAGAGAAGGAGTACATGCACCAGCAATGCTCTCATTTAACCAGGGTGAAGATGGGAAAACAGAGAGCAGAGGGTATTCAACATATGATGGTGTTACTTTAAAGATAGAGGATATGGAAATTTAATAATAAATGGAGGGTAAATTAATGGGACGTGTAAAAAAGGTGTATCCGTATGATTTCAAGACAGGATTCGGAATAACTGCATCTTCTTCTATGAGCATAATAGCTGGTGCTTTCATTTCCAGTTATTTTCTCATATATCTCACAGACTATGCTGGTCTGGGGATAATTGGAGCAACGATTGCACCGGTAATTTTAGCAATCGGAAGAATTTTTGATGCTGTGAATGATCCTCTTCAGGGATGGCTGATTGACAGGACACCGAAGATGAAAATGGGAAAGTATAAGTTCTACATTCTGTTAAGCATCCTTATATCTGCAGCGGGAATAAGCGGATTATACAGCATACCTGGTGCGATTAAGACAAATGTACCGCTTCTTTATGTGTGGATATTATTCTTTTATCTGCTCTTTGATCTTGGAGCCAGTCTGAATGCGAATTTCGCTTTAATACAGACAATGGGTGCTAATGACGTAAGAAGATCAAAACTGATGCTTTATCAGAGGCTGCTGGCGGTATTTTTGGGAGCAGCATTCTCATCTTTGCTTGTAATTGTTAATGCGATTAATTCTGGTATTAATAATTTTGGAAAATCATTTTCCTATACTACTGTCCTGTTTATGGCTATTGCTCTTCTAATAAGTCTTCCAGGCATTCTGATGGTAAAACAGGGTGATACAGATACAGTAAAAGAAAAAGAAGAAAAGGTCCATATAAAGGATGTATTGAAAGTATTTAAAAGCAACAAAGCATTCCAGGTTCATTTCTTCGGAGTGTTAGTACGTAACTTTGTTTATACTTTCATGACGGCAACGATGGCATATTATACTAAATGGGCATACTGCGTTAATTTTGAAACAGGAGAAGTGGACAATGCGCGTCTTGGCACGATAACTATGGCCACTACAATAATTATGATGCTTCCTATGCTTATTTCCGCCATAATATCTCCAATGGTACTTAAGAAAATAGGGTCTAATGTAAAAGTCCTTCATCTTGCAAACTGGCTGACTTTCGGAGTAGGCATAATTACTTTTGTTTTGCAGCTTACAGGCATATTGCAGTTGAGTTTCATAATTTTCGCAATACTGATGGGTGTACTTTCCTTTGGAAACGGTTTATGCTTTGTTCCAACACAAGCTATGTGGATTGAGTGTATTGATTACAATCAGGAAATGTCCGGAAAATCAATGGGTGGCACAATAAGCGCATTGAGCAACTTTATCGGTAAAGCGCAGGCTGCCATCAGCACTTTAGTCGTAGGCTGGGTGCTTCTTTTCATCGGGTACGAAGTAGATTCGACAACTGGCAACTATGTAGGTGATGTAGCATCTATTCCTCCCATGCTGAACTGGTTCGTATTCGTTTGTGCAGTACTACCTGCCATATTTGCAGTAGGTGCAGTTATAATCTATTCAAGATATCCTCTTAAAAACAGAAAAGCGGGAGATACAGCTAAAACAGAGTAATAAAAATAGTAAGTAAAAATAATATATTAAAACTAAATGTAATAACAAAAACGGTACGCTTTCTAATGAATAACGTACCGTTTTTTAATGAGGAAGTTATGACTGTTAATTACCGCATTCAATGGATATCTCGTTAAATATCTTCAGAAGGTCAGATATCTCATATGAGTGCTTTTTCTCACCAGCAGCATCAACCACGCATTTTCCGTCATGCATCATTATTATCCTGTTGCCGTAGTTGACCGCATACTTTAAATTATGTGTAACCATTAAAGTGGTTATCTTCTTTTCCTTTATAACATGGTCTGTAAGTTCCATTACGTTTTCTGACGATTTGGGATCAAGTGCTGCAGTGTGTTCATCAAGTATAAGAAGGTCGATTGGAGTCATGGTGGATATGAGTAAGGCTAAAGCCTGTCTCTGACCGCCGCTAAGTGTACCTACCTGCTGGTCAAGCTTATTCTCCAGCCCCAGCTTTAAAAGCTGAAGTTGCGAACAGTAGTAGTCCTTGCGTTTTTTATTGACACCGATTCTTAAACTGTAACCTATATTCTTGTTGTCGGCTAAGGACATATTTTCCAGTATTGTAAGGCTAGAACAGGTTCCTTTGGAGGGGTCCTGGAATACTCTTCCTATAAATTTCGCTCTTTGATGCTCCTTAAGGTTTGTTATATTCCTGTCTTTTAAATATATGTTTCCTGTATCCGTTTCCATGTTCCCGCATATGAGATTCAGAAGCGTAGTCTTGCCTGAACCATTGCTTCCTACTACTGAGACGAACTGGTTTTTAATAATATCCAGGCTGAAGCCTTTAAATAAGCTGACTTCATTTACTGAACCTTTGTTAAATGTCTTATCAACATTCTTTATAGATACAAGAGTATCTGAAAAGTTATTAAAGTCTGTTTGGCTGGACATTCTGTTTCCTCCTTCCTTTTGAAAAGAAGTTGTTTGACACTAAAGCGACTGTGAATATGACAGCCATTAATAGCTTCAGATAATTGGTCGGAAGCCCTAACTGCATAGCTGCTACCAGGCACATCTTGTATATTATCGCCCCTATAACAGCCATTGATGTAGCTTTCATGAATTTAACCTTATTGAAAATGCTTGTTCCGATAATAACTGAAGCTAAAGACATTACTACCATTCCTGTTCCTGCTGTTATATTCGCTGATTCGTTCTGCTGGCTTAGTATCGACCCTGCCAGAGCTGTACAGCCGTTTCCGATTGCCAGACCCATAATCTTCATCATTCCGGGATTTCTTGACATGGATGTTACGAACTGAGGATTGTCACCGGCTGCTCTTAATAGTAAGCCGGATTTTGTCTTAAGATATAAATCCATCAGTATCTTCACTATAATCATCATCAATCCTGCAACTATGAGGACTCTGTATTTCTGAACTGATTCCGGTAGTATCTGTACTAGTCCTGTGTTGAATATGGTGTTTTTGTTGTAGAAGGGGAGCACAGCGCTTCCTTTTGTTACAACAAGGTTTACAGACCACATTGCTGTCATTACCAAAATACCTGATAGCAGGTCCGTTATTTTCAGCTTTACATTCAAAATACCAGTAATACAGCCTGCTAAACTTCCTGCAATAAATGCTACAATACATGCTAATAAAGGATCAGCACCGGCTGATATCAAAGAAGCGGTGACGCACATCCCCAAAGGGAATGTGCCGTCAACCGACAGGTCCGGAAAATCCATGACTTTGTAACTTATATATACGCCCATAGCCATGATTCCGTATATGAATCCTTCTTCGAATATGTTTGTCAGAATACCAATCAACACATCCATTAAACTATTCTCCTACATCCTCTGCGTCAGCATATGCATCAGGCAGATTAATATTAAGTCTTTGTGCTACCTTTTTATTGTAAACAGGTTCACTTGCTGATATGAGTGCGACTGGCATTTCAGAAGCTTTTGCACCATCAAGTATCTTTGCTGCCATTCTTCCGGTCTCACGGCCAAGCTCTACATAATCTAAGCCTTCAGAAGCCAAGCAACCGTTTTTAACCTGTTCTATTTCAGAACCGAAAACAGGTATATTTGCCTCATCAGCTGCATGTATAAGGGTAGAAAGATTATTAACCACATTGTTGTCAGTAAAATTGTTTATGCAGTCCACGCCTTTTGATATTACAGTTGTAACTGCTGCTGATACTTCGGATGCGTTTGTAACACCTACTTCTACTATTGTGAAGTTATACTGTTTGGCAAGTTCCTTGAACTGAGCAAGGTGAGTTACTGAATTCGGTTCGCTTGTAGTGTAGATAATTCCGATTTTAGTAGCTTCAGGCAGGAATGCTCTTATCATCTGCATCTGTGCTTCTAGAGGAAGAACATCAGATGTACCTGTTACATTGTAACCTGGTTTATCGTTTGACTGTACTATTCCAGCAGCGACCGCATCAGATACAGCTGAGAAGATAACCGGTATATCGGTATCCTTTGCTGCTCCGTATGCGCTCATTGCAGCTGGAGTCGCTATACCCAGTATCATGTCATATTTTGATGACACCATAGTGGAAGCTATCAGATCCGAGTTGGACATCTCTCCCATGGCATTTTGAAAGTCGATTTCAATATTCTTTCCGACTTCATAACCACCTTCTGCAAGTCCTTCAATAAACCCCGTATAACAGTTGTCCAGTGAAGGATGCGGTGCGTATTGGATTACGCCGATTTTAATCATGCCGTTATTGCCTGTACATGAGGCGAGCGTGAACATGAGTACTACCGTTAAGACCAGTGCTAAAATTTTCTTTGTTGCTTTCATTTTTCTTTCCTCCAAAATGTTTATTTTATTCCCAAAGAAAACAAAAAATCCCTTGTTCCTATTGCTAGGGACAAGAGATTTATCACTCCTGCGGTACCACCCAGATTGGCTATAAAGCCCACTCGTTCCACATACTTACATACATGCTCCCTTTATAACGGGCGGAGATCCCGTCAGGCGCTACTCGTTTCCTTTCGTCCTGCCCTCATAAGTCCATTCAGTGAAGCTTCTCCTACCGCAATCGCACCATCTGCGGCTCTCTGTGAAAGAAAATTTCCTCGCCTACTCTT
>JAAYBX010000140.1 GCA_012729955.1 Clostridiaceae bacterium | reverse complement strand
TATATTGCCATCCCTCACATATTCCTTTGCGATATCTCTTCTTTTTTCAGCACTGGAAAAATCAGTACCTTCACAGTCTTTACTGCTCCAGCAGACGCAGTAACAGCGATGTTCCGGCTTATTCGTTGAATGAGGAGTATTATCAAAAAAGTACAGGTAATCCTCTGACAATTCCGGAGTCAGCCTTTTTATATCAATACCCATAAACACTTCCCCCTTTAAAATATATGCTGTATCCCCACTTACTTAAGAAGCAGGAATATTTCAACCGATAGATATGCTCTTTTTCAGCTGAGCTATATTATCTCCCACATCACAAGGCTCATGCGCATCAGATGCTGTTACTATCTTAACACTGTGTCTTAACATCGCATCAAGCATATCCTTGTCCATGCCTAATTCCGCTGTGGCCGGGCACCTTCTGTGCGCTCCGCTGTTCTGCTCTGCATACATGTTGTTATTTGATAACTGCTTTGCCAGCTCCTCATAATACTCATATAGAGGATATAATGTCTTGTGTCCGAACAGCTTTATCGAATCTGGATGAGCTATGCCGTCGAAAATATTCGATTTTACAAGTTCTATTGATGCTTCAAAGAATCGTGCATATATTAAATCTACATCTTTGCCCACCCAGTGTTCTGCTTTATGGTCAAATGCGAAATCATCCACAAAATGCACGCTTCCAAGAAGGAAATCAAAATCTTTGTATTTAGTTAAGTCATATACAAACTCTTCATACTCTTTGAAATAGCATACTTCCAGTCCGAACATTACCTTCACGCCGAAGTCAGTCTCTCTTACTTTTTCCATCAGTTCAAGGTAATCATTTAATTCCTTAACTCCAGCTTTTTTATGAAACCACTTATCTATATACTCACTGTATTTGCATACTGAATCATACATAGGCATAAATTCCGTAAATCTGTAACAGTGTTCAAGTAACCATATTTCTTCAATGTTCTTTTCTATTGCTCTGTCTGTAAATTTTTTAATCCATTCAAGAGTGTATTCTCCTCTTTCTATATGGATATGTCCGTCTATCATAACTATCCTCTCATTCTATATTCTTTTTTACTCTACTATATTAGCACATTTTTTTCAGTTATTTTGAAAAATTTCTGAAAAAGGATATAATAGGACTTGTTCGCAATAAGGAGGAAAGAATGTTCGACATACCAGGATACAGCTCATTCAGAAAGATAGAGGCTGTAAATAAAGGCTGGTCAGATGATAAGAAATTCTATATAGAAACTGAAGATGACGGAAAACTGCTTCTTCGTCTGTCTGATATATCCTTGTATGACCGCAAGAAAAATGATTATGAGATAATGCAAAAAGCAGCAGCATTAAATATTCCCATGTCTTTACCTGTCGATTTCGGTGTTTGTGATAATGGCATATTGGTATATCAGCTTCTGACATGGATTGATGGAGAGGATGCAGAAACTGTTTTATCTGATTTGTCTGATACAGAACAATACAGATTAGGTTTAAAATCTGGTGAAGCCTTACAGCTAATACATTCAATACCTGCACCTTCCCAACAGGAAGACTGGGAAACACGTTTCACACGTAAAATGAACTACAAGATAAAAAAGTACAAAGAATGCGGTATTAGGTTTAAAGGGGATGAACAAGTAATTGAATATATTGAGAGGAATAAATATCTTCTTAACAATCGCCCTCAATGCCTGCAGCATGGGGATTATCACATTGGGAATATGATTATATCAAATGACCAGAAAATACATATTATCGACTGGAACCGTATGGATTATGGGGATCCGTGGGAGGAGTTCAACAGGATTGTATGGAGTGCAACAGTCAGTCCTCATTTTGCATCAGGACAGCTTCATGCATATTTCAACGGCAATCCGCCTGATGAGTTTTTCAGACTCTTAGCACTATACATTTCCAGTAACACCCTTTCATCAATATACTGGGCAATACCATTCGGGCAAAGTGAAATTGATACTATGATGAAACAGTCACAGGACATATTGTCCTGGTATGACCAAATGTCATCATATATGCCTTCATGGTATATACATGCTTTTGCTTAATCATACACTAAATTCACTCTATCCATTTCTGGCGCATCTTTAAATCCAGTTTGTTTTTTGTGATACAATACCCCTAAGAGAGTCCTTTCTGCTTTTATCATATATTCAAAATTAAGGCAAGAATATATCAAGATTTCTCTTTCATTTATAATCTTTAGTAAGCTTAATTGTCAGGCAGTTTGATTGAAGCGGGTTATGCAGGCAGAGAATATTGTTTTATCATAAACTTAACACATGCAAAGTTAAGTAATAGAAAGAAGGATGACCATGAAGAAAAAGAGCAAAAAAACGATATATATCATAATTGCCGTTATTTTACTTATTGTGCTGATAGTCAGCGGATACTCAGTTTATGGTAATTATCAGATGAGTAAAATTCCAGGAATGTCGTTCACCGATTGCTTGAATTACACTTTAAAAGGCAATGATAATGCAGTTATAACAGTCGGCATCATAAAAGACGGACAGGCATCATATACCGTATACGGCAAAGACGGAGTAAAAATGCAGCAGGAAGAACATATATATGAAATCGGCTCTCTCACAAAAACATTTACAGCAGCTCTCATAAAAAAAGCGGTATCTGAAGGAAAAATCAATCTGAATGATACAGTAGACAAATATCTAGATATGCCTGCAAGCAATACATATCCAACAATAGAACAGCTATTAACACATACATCGGGCTACAAATCACACTATTTTGAATCACCGATGATCGGTAATTTCTTTTACGGAAGAAATGATTTTTACGGAATTAATGATGACATGCTATTTAGCAGGCTGTCAGAAATTTCTGTTACTGGTGAAACACAGAGTTTTAATTATTCAAATTTCGGCTATGCGACACTCGGGCTTGTTCTTGAATCAGTTTATAGCAAGGATTATGCAACCCTTGTTAACATATTTGCCTTAGATGAACTCAAGCTTTTAAACACATACATATCAGATGAACAAGGTGATTTGGAAAATTATTGGAACTGGAATACTGATGATGTCTATCTTTCCGCTGGAGGACTGACATCAACCATTTCGGATATGTTGCATTACGCTCAGCTTCAGCTTTCACAAGAAGGCATCCTTGCAAACAGCCATGATTCACTTGCTGTCATCAAAGCATCAACAGAATCTGGTAAAGCCATTGGAATAAATATGGATGAAATCGGATTTGGATGGATCATCGACACGAAGAACGACATCATATGGCACAACGGCGGAACAGGAGCATATAACTGCTATTTCGGGTTTTGTCCGATGATTGAAACAGCAGTTGTAATACTATCCAACCTCGCACCAGATTACAGAATTCCTGCAACCGTTATGGGAACTAAACTTCTGCTTGAAACTTCAGAATAGTGATTTGTTCGTCAGTATCCGTTATATAGTTAATCTTGGGTTATTAATATATTAAACATTTGATAATATAATAAGGGCACAAAGAAAAGCAAAAAAGACTTAAGAACTAGCTTTAATCCTTAGATTTAAGAAGAAAAAAGTTATTGCTTCAACGGATAAAAAAATACCACCCTCAACGATTAAATTATTAAGGATGGCAATATGTTTTGCGGGATATATCAGTCTAAGCTATTTCTTATTCTCTTCTTTAAGTTCCTCTATTGTTTTAACTTTTAATCTGGCGGCTCCTTTAAAGGAATCATCTGTTTTTATTTCTTTATGAAGTAGTCTTTCTTTG
>JAAYBX010000139.1 GCA_012729955.1 Clostridiaceae bacterium | reverse complement strand
GTTATGGAAAATGATGAAATTAACGGTATGTCCCCAGATATAGCTGCATGCTACATAACAAAGTTAACTAAGAAAAAAAAGCTTAATCCGCATTACACAGTTGGGCTCAAATATAAATTATTTGTCTTATTATCAAGAATCCTTCCTCAAAGGGTAGTCAGCGCTATAGTGTCATCACTATATGCGAAGTAGCATATCAGGAAAATCGGTTTAAACTGAATATCTCTAAAATTTCAGTAATTTTAAAGATAAATTTCATAGGCTTTTATATTAAATCAGTTTTTACTGGAATATATATTATATCCATTCTTATTGTTCATTTTAACTTTATACATAGCTTTATCCGCCATCCTTAGCAAATCTTCTATATCTGCTCCATCATCAGGATATATACAAAAGCCTATACTTGCAGTTATGTATATGTTAGTACCTGCTTTTGGTATCTTCTTCTTGATAGAATCAAGAATGTCTTCTCCTATTTTATATAAATCAGTTGGACTATTTGCATTGGGTATCATTGCTACAAATTCATCTCCGCCAATCCTGCAAATTATGGATTTTTCAGGTAGTGCTTTTACAAGCCTTCTTGCAATTATGTCTAAAACATTATCTCCTACATCGTGTCCATAAGTATCATTTATGTTTTTATAATTATCAAGATCAACATATACGACTGCAAGGTCAGAACCTGTCTTTTTCGTCTTTTCAATCATGCTATTGCACAATGTTTTAAAGTATGCTCTGTTTGGAAGGCCTGTAAGAGGATCATGCGATGCGGCATGCTGGACGATTTTTTCAGATATTTTACGGCTTGTAATGTCATATACCTGAATAACCCAGCCTATCGGTTCATCATCTGATCTTTTCAGGACAGTAAAAGATATTTCATGGCACGCATTGTTTTTCATGCAATCCGAATCTGTTTCAATAACCGTTTCCTGCTGACTCTTAAAAGCATGAATGCATTCTGGAAGATGATTTAATTTGTCAACAAATAACGATCCTATTATGTTCTTTGATTTTAAGTCAAGCATTTTTCTTGCTGCTGGATTTATATCCAGAAACCTGCCCTGCAGGTCCAGTACTATGATACCTATTTTCATATTATCCAGAATCATGCTTCTGGCTATGGGTATGACATTGAATAGCTTGAAGCGGAATATATTATAGAAAATAGCTATTGAAGATAAGCTGAACACTATTGGGGTCGGATCTACACGCAAAGTGATAATGCGGGTAATATATATCATATTAGCGATTACAGGAAAAGCTACGGATAGAAGCAGAAGCTTAAGCTGGCTCTGATAAATGGAAATCTTGTCTTTAATTGCCTTTAGTAAAACAATGCAGGTCAAAAAGACTATAATATAGTTAAAAGCTGCAAGAAAAGGAAACATTGGCCCGAAATCCTTCGATATTGTAGAAAAGGAACCTGAAGTGTCCAAGGATATATTCTGACGGAAAAGGTATGAGATTTTATTTATCCACAGCATTATATTTATTGCTGCAGGAAAAACAAACAATGCCGGATATAGCCATTTATTTTTTAGCAGCTTGTTGCCGGTAAATCTTAAAGACATCAGAAAATATGAACATGTTATACACAGAATAGGTATGTATTGTATATTCGCCCAAACAAGTTTGATCTGTAATGTCTGTGCTGACATTTCCATTCCCTGTGCTGCAATCCAAAAAAAGCCAAGATCAGAGTAACAAAAAAGTAACGGCCTCCAAGTATGTTCCTGTTCTTGAAAACATATACCATTAAAAACATTATTATAGCTGAAAGCACTATGGTTACCCATAAGTACGGTACGAAAGTATAGATAATGGCTGTCACCTCTTACAGTTTCTGCACCCGCTGTCCTACTTATTGCCTATTTTATGTAAATTATAGCACTTAATTTTATAAAATCAATCTATTAACAAATTTTTACATTTATTTTATATGAATTCGTTACGCCATTTATCCCAGAAAATATTTTTCCCCCGATCAGACATTAATTTCCCTATTTCTTTGTTATCTGCACCTTGCTTTTTCATGCTGTCCACCATTTCACATGCTTCTATAAATCCCTCAACAACATTAATATCATGATCGGACAATTCTCTAACTGTAGTGAAAAGACCGTTTGCTCCATCCCTTACTGAGGCAAAGACAAAATCCATTGCCAGCTGTCTGTCTAAAAGGCTGTGATATATCTCGCACATTCTCCATATGAAAGGCACTGCACAGGTTTTAGTTATAATCACAGGATCCAGCCTTGGTGATACTGAGGGGTCAAACCATGTTATTCCAAGATTCTCCAGATTTTTTAAATGCTTAGAAATCATTCCCTCAGAATGAAGCGATCTGCGGTTTGCTCCGACATCGGAATATACTATATCCATATATGGTATAACGAATTCCTCCCACATATCTGCAGATATTAAGGCTGCACAGTCATCACACATATAGGATGTGTTTTTGTAATCAGACCCATTCGCTTTACAGTAAAATTTCTTAAACTGGGTGATACTTACAGAAAGTTTCTTTAAGAATTCCTTCAGCAGTTCCGGTTCATCATACAGATCATAATACAATTTAAGATCAAGCATGGTATATGCTGTGGTTATAGGTCCTTCATAGCCATAACTGAATCCGATTTTCCTGTTCCCCATTGCTTTTGACATATCATCCTGATATTTCAGATAATATGAAGCAAGCCCTTGTTTGGAAAAATCAATTTGCCCTCCTAATATATCAATCCATTCATGATAAGATTTGTCTGTCCTTATATAATTGACTTCGCCATTTCCATCAGGAAAGACCAATTCAACACCTAAACCGTTTATATGTCCATAAGAAATGGGAGGTGTGGCAGGATTTAGTTTTCTGATTTTCTCATACATTGGAAATCTGCTGTTGAAGCGTTTAAAGTTTTCATCAGAATAAAGTTTAAGTGATGCTTTGCAGTCTGTGAACAGTTCATGTAAAGTAACATCAGCAAGCTCAGCCATTGTATAATATGACATATTCACATACCACACAAAATCTGAATTATTTCTTAATACTGCATAATCTGGTTTATTCATGCATACCTCTGATATTATTCATATATTTTCCTGTAATCTGAAAGCTCATCGTACCCAAGATGTTTTTTTATAAATACAATAAGCTCCTTATGAGCCATCTTGGCTTCAGGCATTCCCCATATGATCTGGAATCCATGCCACATCTTATGCCAGACAGAAAGTATAACCTCTACTTCATTTTTTTTGGCTATCTCATATAGAAGCATTGAATCATCATATAGTATCTCATACTCTCCAAGTTGCAGCATAAGCGGCGGAAAGCACTTGAAATTCCCATATATAGGGGATATATATGGATCACAGACATCATAGTCTCCTACATAATCATTCCGGATTTTTTCATCTATATCATACCTTAACAATGCTTCCACTTTTATATTTCTTTCCCTGCTGTCTAAAGTGCCTGTCATATCTCCTACAGGGCACATCGGGCAAACGCATGCCGGCAGAGGCATATCCTTGTCCTTTAGGTATAAGGTCAAAGCGAGAATAAGCGTACCTCCAGCGCTTTCACCTAATAATGCGATATCCTTGCTATGATATCCCATATCTAATAGCTTATTATACATTGCAATACAGTCATCTAACGGTGCTGGATAAGCATGCTCTGGTGCAAGCCTGTAATCACAGCTTACAGCATTAATACCCGCACGAAGACAGAATTCTGTAATGAATTTCCGTGATGTTACTATACCTCCTGTTGTGAACCCTCCTCCATGTACATACATAATTATCTTTTCTTTTGGCGCTTTTGGCACCCTTACCATTTCCATTGTACAGTTATCCAGGGGGATGCATGTAAGTTCGACCTTTAAGCTGATGTTCTGTAATCTGGCTAAAGTTTCTAAATCCTGTCTTACCCGAGGATAGTCTGTAGTACTGTTATATGGCTGGATTATGTTTTTTAATGACCTGTACAGTAACTTTGATACTCTGCTTTGCATATTTGCCTCTTCTTGAATTATATAGCTCATTCACTTTTCTAACTATACCATAAATTACCTGTCATTGTAATCCGATAAGAAGGAAATAAGTGCCGGTATGCTCATAGGTCTTGCAAAATAGAAACCTTGAACAAAACCGCTGTTTAAATTACTTATTATATCCAGCTGTTCTTTTGTCTCAACACCTTCTATTAAAGTCATTTTATCTAATGTTTCCATCATATGAAGAATATCATTCAGAACTGATGGAGAAGCAGTTAGTAAAGACTGGTCGATTTTTATAAGTGCAAACGGCAATTCTATGGCTTGTGCGATATTAGCATATCCTGTACCGAAATCATCTAGAGCGAATTTGAATCCCATGGATATATACTGGTTCATGCATTCCAGAAGATTCTCTTTAGATGAAGCGGCAATCGTTTCCGTTATTTCAAAAAAAATCTTTTCTGGCTGAGCAATATTATCTTTAATATATTCAGTGAGCTTTATTGGCATTACATTACTTGCAAATTCTGCAGCTGATAGATTTATACATATAAACTGCATTTTTAATTTTTCATATGGTTCATATTCATTTATAAAATCACAAACCTTCTTAACCACAATCTGATCAAGTTTCTGCATATGCCCGTTTTTTTCAGCTATGTGCAGAAATTCTGAAGGCAGAAGCAAACCGAATTTTGGATGGTTGAAACGTACTAAAGCTTCCAGACCAATAAATTTCTTTTCCTTAAGCGAGTATATGGGCTGAAAATACATACATAACCCGTCCTTTTCGAATAAGGCTTCATGCAGAGAAGCTTCAACTTCCAGCAGATATGTGAATTCATTAATATCGCACTCATTAATAATACTTAATGGATTTTTTTCTTTATTTCGCACAGCATTGGATAAAGCAATATCCATTGTGCTTGCAAGATTGTCCAATCCGAAATCCAAAACTTCCTGTTTTGTTATGCTGCACACTGCAAAAGAAGGGATTATCTGGCTAGAATCAATGTTCCAGGGCTGGTTGAATCTTTCATTTATCCTCTTCTTAACCGATTCATGCTCTTTTTCATCCAGCGTTATCACGACAAAGCGGGTATCCGTAGTCCGGAATACCCACACTCTCTTGCTGTCATCTTTTAGAAATTGCGCAATGCTGCTTAGAAGCATATTACTGCTGTTAATGCCGAATATCCTGTTTATATATGGCATATTATATAAATCCACAGATATCAGGTAAAGCTGCGCTTTTTCCATAATCAGCTCGTTGAGACACAGTATGAATGCATTGTAATTAAGCGTTTTGGTTCTGTAGTCTACCATATCTCTTGGATTTTGAAGCATGAAATACATTACACTTACAGCGATTCCTATTACTGTACCCAGTATAAGGAGATTCGGATATATCAGCTGGACTATAATAGCAGTGATTACGAGTGAAACGAACCAGACAGCAGATACAAGCTGATTATGCTGTATGGCTTTCTTGTGCCTTATAAGATATATAATTATTATTAACAAATATGAAGAGCTTATTACATGAAGAGCTTTGAAAAACGGTCCATACAGGTATCCTTGGACTGGATCTATATAGAAAAGAATACCTGTGAATGGATTGACAAATATTAAGGCTATCAAAGATACAGCTCCTGCAGTTACTGCCAGAAGTATTTTCTTTAAACTCATAGACCAGAGTTTTCCTGCAAGCGATATTACATAAAAAAGCGCTATTACGGGAAATATCATCTGCATTGAATAAAACATGGTATTTAACAGATAGTTCAACCAGAAAGGTAGAGATAAAACTTTCTCGATAGTTATTGCTGTGACGACATCCAGAGTCAGGTCAGCAATAGTGAATGCAAGTAAAGTGCCAAAAAGGCGGTTCTGTATGCTTGGGAAGAAATGACTCCTTAAGAAGCTTATAAAAATGACGATGACGCATGCAATAGCGCAAATTTCATATTCAATAATGTAATTCATATGCATTCTCCCTGAAACGCTGCAGCCTAGACTGTTTGTCCGCCTGAAAACCAATATCCATCATTATGAATAATAAAACAGTATTTATGAATTTTATTATCCTAAACTGAATAATGAGTCATCAGGTTACTTAACAGTAATCCCATAAAATCATTATAATGCCTGTATTATCGTAAGTCTACCATCATTTTATGTTTATTCAATATTCTCTTCCATATCCATAACGATTTACTGACATAAGGCTAACATATATTTTGCAGTAATAATTACTCTTTTATTTATTATCACCATTATCCCATAATGTTTATCGATATTGAAATTAATTGGCTGAAAGTATATAATTTGAAATATGTGGAGGTAAAATATGTTTTGTACTAACTGCGGCACCAGGATTGAATCTAATCAGCAATTTTGTACACAGTGCGGAGCTAGGGTAAGCAGCAATGCTCTTAATAATAACAGCACTAATACGAACTTCATCAACCAACCGTCACAAATATCTCTAAACGTCGTATGGATTATGATAGCTCAGAAAAAACTATCCTTATTAAATATTATTACATGCTATGTCATCCTATATAACGACAGGCTTGTTCTTGCGCATCTTTCACCTGAACTTCAAAAAGCGGAAAACGCAAAAAAATCCGCTGAGATAAAAGCAAGCGGAATAGGTTTCTTTAAAGGAAGCGCTGAAATGATGAGGTATTGGGCTAATTATCAGGATAAATACAGAACAATGCCTATACCCTCCATACTTGCAGAAGATCCAATGAATGCCGAAATACCTTATAACATAATAAGCGAACTGCTTTTTCGGGCATATACTGCAGGAGATGAAGATGACCCAGACCGCGGGGGAGTTATGCATATATCCTTAAGTAATGGAAATACAGTTAAGTTAAAACATACCATAAGCCATTCAAATTCAGTAAAAGCTACTTTGGAATCACTTCTTGGCTTCAGGGTAAAATATAAGAAATAAATTATCAAAAATGTATGTATAAATAGCATTTTATAATAAAGTGCCCATATTGCACATTCAATTCCTTATTAATTCAATATCTTATATAAGAATTTATCTTTACTAATATTAAGTATTGATTAATTGTGAAAAATATGTGACAATATCACTGTGCACCATAATAATCAGCTATATAATTAAAATATAAAATTTAGGAGGATTCGTCGAAATGGCAAAAATAAGCGTAATAGAAGGTGTTGGTAAAACCTATGAAGAGACTCTTAGAGCTCATGGTTTAAGATCAGTAGAGAAGTATCTGCTGGCTTGCTCAACAAAGAAGGCAAGAACAGAACTTGCAGAAAAAACTGGTATTTCCGAGAAACTTATTCTTAAGTGGACAAATCATGCTGATCTTATGAGAATTAAAGGTGTTGGAGGACAGTATGCCGAGCTTCTAGAAGCAGCAGGAGTTGACACAGTCGTTGAGTTAGCAACCCGTAAACCTGAAAACCTATTCAAAAAACTTCAGGAAGTTAATGAGCAAAAAGAACTTGTTAGGAATCTTCCTACTTTAGTTCAGGTAGAAGACTGGGTAAAACAAGCAGCATATCTTCCAAGAGTTATGCAGCATTAATAAGATATTATTCAAATAATTTAATTTTACTTGGAAATCACCCTTTCATGCGGTATATGCATCAGGGTGATTTTTCTTTATTAGCAATATTGCATCACTCATGGAAAGAGGTTTTGAAAATAAGTATCCCTGTACGAAATCACAATTATATTTCATAAGATATTCTTTCTGGCAAGGATGTTCTATACCCTCTGCAACAACATAATGGCCCAACTTATGCGACATAGAAATAATCTCTGATGTTACTACCTGATCCTCATCATATAAAAGAAGTTTATCTATAAAGTATTTATCGATTTTAATATAATTGACATTCAGTTCGCTTTCCCTTGCCAAAGAGGAGTAACCAGTACCGAAATCATCAATAGCAATTCTAAAGCCAGCATTTTGCAGCAAGGAAAGCTTATCATTTATTTCTGAATAATTCTGAGCAAGAATAGATTCTGTAATTTCCAGTACAAGCTTGTCAGGGTTTATCGAATATTCCTGAACCAGATCAATAACATCCCCGACGAATTCTTCGCGCAGAAGCTGTATTGCAGATATGTTAACCGATACAGACAATTTATCAGCTCCTTCTTTCTCCAGCATTATTATGAACTCCAGCGCATGTCTGATTATTTTTTTGCTTAAAGCGACTATAAGCTGTTTTTCCTCTGCTACAGGTATGAATTCATTAGGAGGGACATTACCCAGTATTTCCGAATTAAATCTTGCAAGGGTTTCGAATCCAGCTATACTATCATCTGACAATCTGACTATAGGCTGGAACATTGCAAATAGCCTGTTTTTTTCATCCCCATATGATATCTTAGCCAGCTCTTCTTCTATAATTGTTTTCCTTATAATTTTCCTTTCCATGTCTGTATTAAAAAACATAAATGAGAAAACTTGGGATGTATCTGTATTTTCAGCTGCAATTGATGCATTTCTTATTACAATGTCTCCATCTGCCATATATGAATCAAATTCATATACTCCCATACTGCCTCCTACAATCCTAGTTATGAATTTTCTGTATACCATTGCAGTAATCCTGTTGCAGATGCTGACAAGTTCCTGTTTGTCTTCATATCCTTTTATATACATAACAAACCTATCTATTGATATATGAAAAATCTGGCAGTTATTTGCGCAAATCAACCTTAACTGTGTGGATAACTCCTTTATTATCTCTTCAGCATATGTATAACCGTATGTCATATTGAGCAAGCTGAAATTTCGAATATTTAAGAGAATGACTGCTTTCTTGCCGATAATACCATCTTCTACCTCTCTGTTAAGGATAAAGTGGAAATAGCTTTTGCTGAATAAGCCTGTCATAGGATTGTGATCGATTAAAAATCTTAATTCCAATTCCTGCTTTTTACTTTTATCGATATCAATAATAAGACCTTCTATGTACAAAGGTTCGCCTGTTTCGCTATACACAGCCTGTCCTTGTTCATATACCCATTTATTTTGTCCCGATGCTGAACGTATCTCATATTCAATACTGCATTTTGTTTTGTTTATGACAGCTTGTCTCCACTTCTTCTGTACAAATTCTGCATACCGTGAATCTATAAGCTGATTAAAAACTATCTTGTTTTCGTATGTAAATCTGTCTGCACTGTATCCTGTTAGTTCCAGACAGCCTGAAGATACGAATTCCATGGTCCAATCCTTATCATACCTGCTTCGATACGCCATCCCAGGCATATTTGAAATCAGAATGGATTTATCCTTTTCGCTTTCAATCAGTGAGGATTCCATCTTTTTTCTGTTATCAATATCTTCTACTATGCATATGTATTTCTGATTTTCCTGATCATCCAGATGCAGTCCCGATACGATTATACTTACCCATGCCACAGTACCATCTGCTCTTAGTATCTTTTTCTCCAGCTTATAATCATTAATTTTCCCTTCTAAAAAGTCTTGCATCATTTTTTGTTCTTCATGCAAAAAATCATCATGGGTAATTTCCGTCCATTTAAGTCTCATTAATTGTTCTTTTGTGTATCCAGTAATTCTTTCATATGATGTATTCACATTTATGGAATTAAAATCAGTTACCAGATTTTCATTTACAGTATTAATTGATATACCTATGGCAGCCTGTTCGAAGATATTCCTAAACAGCATCTCGCTTTCTTTTAATGCCTTTGCTGAATCCCAGATTTTTTTCTTTTCATCACGAAGAGTTCTGTTTTTAATCAAAGCGATAGCCATACCTATATATATAGTTATAATCAAGGCAAATATGAATATTGTCAGAAAAAGATGCTGCATAATCTGCTTATGAAGCAAATCAGTAGACATTTCCAGAGCAAGCAGGCTAGTCATGCTTTTTAATTCATTATTTGAAATTGGTACTGATATATAGGCATTATTTTTTCCAATATTATATAATTCAGGAATATATGAAGCATCAGTCTTCTGCTCGAAACTAAATTTGATAACTTTTTCATATTCACCCTCCAATGCTGGATTTTTTATGATACCAGCTTGTATAAAATGAAATAATTTCTCTTTAGCTACAATAAAGACAGATATACTTCTAACACTTTCAGTTTGGGAAATATATGTTTCGACACTCTTTACCACTTCATTATACAGAGGGTCCGCAATAAAGGAATCATTTTCCTCATATATATCAAAAACTTCAAGCGGGATTCCGGCAGACAGTACATGAGCTATGTTCTTAAGCTGCGCTGTGTATTCATCTACTGAGGTATTGATTTCGTTAACACAAAACAGCAGCCCAAACAGGATTATTAAAATTACTGATATAGTAAACAGGAAATATTTAGTGTTCTTTGTTATATATGCACCGGTTCTGCCTACCCTATTATTCATTTAACACCTTAATGCAGCATTCATATCAATGCTTACTATATCATTTCAATGGAAGATATACAATTACATAACTCAGCTTGCTAACTATCAGGATAAAATCTTTTCAACAAATAACTGGGCGATAACCGGATCGAACTGTTTTCCTGCATTATCAAGAATTTCTTTTTTTGCCTGTGCCAGTGTTTTTGCTTTACTGTATGGCCTGTCCTGTGTCATAGCATCATATGAATCTACAATTGCTATTATTCTCGATAAAAGAGGTATGTCTTTTTCCTTTAATCCCTGGGGATACCCTTTCCCATCCCATCGTTCATGATGTGAAAGAATATATTCCGATATGTGCATTAAATCCGGCGAAACCTGAGTAATCCTGTATCCTACCTCAGGATGTCTCTTTATCTGGACCCACTCGTCGTCAGTCAGTTTTCCTGGTTTTGATAAAATACCTGCATCTATACTGATTTTTCCGATATCATGCAGATTTGACAAAAGCTCCAATGCAGTTATTTCATCTTGAGTTAGACCCATATACTCTCCTATTTTCCTTGATAGCACAGCCATCCTTTCAGCATGTGATTCAGTCTCAAAACTTTTTTCAAACATTGTTTTCTTAATCGAGGTCAGAATAGCACTATGCTGGCTTTTATATTCAAATATCTTCTGACGGTACATATTTTCTTCTGCCTGCTGGGTTATCTTATCAAAACTCTCTTCTAGAGTAACTTTGGTCGCGCATCCTAATGAAATGCTTGCATAAAATGTATTATTTATATTCTCTAAATGGGAATTACATTCTTTTGCGATCTCCTTAATAAGCTCATAAGCGGCTTTGTTTTCTGTCTTTGGCAGAATGAGAACGAATTCATCACCGCCAGTCCGTGCGATAACACCCTTTTCAGCGCAGCATTTTTTTAAGATTTCCGCAATATCCTTTATAGACTGGTCGCCATACTTATGTCCGAGCGAATCATTAACCATCTTCAATCCGTTAATGTCACCGATTATAACTGATATAGGAAGATTTTCCAGATTATCCAGCTGATTATATGCTTTCTCAAGATAAAGCCTGTTATATAACCCGGTTAAAATATCATGCTGGCTAAGATATATCACTTCTTCTTCTCTCTTTTT
>JAAYBX010000199.1 GCA_012729955.1 Clostridiaceae bacterium | reverse complement strand
GTGGGAGAGCTTCCCTTTTAGCGCGGAACGCATGATCATGACGGCGAGTATCCCCAGTACCAGCAGCAGCAGCAAAATCATCACCAACGCCTGGGTCAGATTTTCCGCTGCAAGGAAAACCGATATCCCAAGCAGGATCACCCCCATTATCCCCGGCAACGCAAAACCGGGGGTTGCTATTTCTACAATGAGCAGTATCAGTCCGGCAATAAGGCAGATGAAAGCGGGCCATCCCATCCGAAAAAGAAAGAGAATATTGTCCATGCAGTCACCTCCGTCCATTACGATTATAACATTTTTGCACACCTTATTCAACATTTAACATAGAGATGATATTCGCCTTGCATATTCCGGGGTTCGGTGATTGATCGGCAAAAGGAAAGTATGTTGTAAACCGCAATATGACACAGGGATGTATAATATGTGAAATTGTGAATTCTACCGGTGTAAAGTTGTGAATTCTAACGATTTTAAACGATAAATCGCTTGACCCGGGAAATCCTTGCGGTTATAATATGACATATGCTTTTGTGCGCCTATGCTATACAATGCTTCGGTAACGGTTTTTATTTTGTTTCGCGGATTATATTCTCAAAGGAGTTTCTATGGATTATGAGCTGCTGAATGATCTTACAAGTATTCAGTTGAAAGCGGCTGCCGAGCAGATTGGGCTGCCTTTGTCTCCGCGCGCGCGCAAAGAAGATATCATACGCATGATCAAAAGGACCGGAATGGATGTTGACCTGGATGCTCTGCCCTCTACCGGTAAACGGGGGAGGAAATCACTGCAAAAAGAAGACGGAGATGAGGAGATGAATTATATTGCCCCCGACGAAGCGGACGCCATTATCATATCTCCCGAGGAAGGAGAGTCTGTTTATATTCCTCCGGAGAAGGCAACTCAACTTCGGCAGACACAGGAGGCGCCGCTACCGTATGCACATGTTCGGTCATCGTCTCAGGCAGGCAGCGTCCAACCTGTCGCTAGGAACGTGCTGCGGCCGGAGGCCCAGCATGTTGCGCGTCCAGTCGATATCATTAAAAACAACACAACGGCTCCCCAGGAAAAAGGACGTTCCATGAAGGAGGATCCTATGCTGCGCAGTGCTTCCTCTATCCAGGAGCCGGCATTCGATACCATGCCGCATTTGTCACCGGAACAAGCAGCCCAGGCAGCAAGGGACGCGGTTCTATTGCCCAAAGTCAAAGAAATGCCTCAGGTCAACGCAGAAGATGTGATTGAAATGCTGCGTGAGCAGGATTTATCTCAGGTGACCGGCGTGAATCCGGCTGTACCTGAATTGTTGGATCAGGGAGGATGCGGTATTGCGGAAGGCATTCTTGAAGTTCAGGAGGGCGGCTTCGGTTACCTCAGAGCGCTGCACCACGGGCAGAAGGATTGCTATATTTCCATTGCACAGATTCGGCGCTTCGGCCTACGCAACGGCGATCATATCAAGGGAGTGACCCGGCCGGAAAAAGAGGGTGGGGAGAAATACCTTGCCATGCTCTATATTACCGACATTAACGGCGATCCTCCGGAAGTGGTTGTAAAGAGAAAGCAGTTTGACGAG
>JAAYBX010000138.1 GCA_012729955.1 Clostridiaceae bacterium | reverse complement strand
TCATCTTCATTAAAAGCCACATGCCTGTATACCCATTCATCCTGTTTTTCTATACCTGATAAAAATGTGTACCCGGCATTAATATCTGTTCCATATACAGAATAAGAAGTCAGGTCTGTCTCCTGATTATCTTTGTAATCATACACGGAAAAAAGAAGGCTTTCCCAGTATTCAGGACTAACAGCTTCCATTGTTGCAGACAAACGGTTTATGCTTTTTGGCATGAACTGCACATTGATATTAGTGGAAGAATAATATTTCTCATAAAACATGCCTGTTACCTCCACGAATACAAGTTTTGGGGATTGCGTTCTTAATGCTTCTTTCATATAGTAATAGGTAATGGGTATTGTCTGCTCAGGACCTCCCATAATATATGATGTAATACCTGATCTGGAATATATTATAGAAGGGACTACATCGCAGTATATGAGCGAGCTTCCATAAAACATCACATCGATGCTGTCCTTCGGTTCCTTTAAATAACTTCCCCATGTAGCTCCATATGAAGTCCTTTTGTACGGTTCCTCCGGTTTATACTGCATGGTGAGTATGAAATCGGAATTTATATGGTCTTTCAGCATTTTAACTGCATCACTGTTTCCAGCTTTTTCATGATATATAAGGGCATGGGCATATGCATAATACAGTCCGGCTTTCTCATAACCGCTCTTAAGAAAATCCGATGTTTCATAAAGACTGACAGCTTCATCATACTGCTGCATTTTGATAAGGGATATAAACTGGTTGTATATAGTCAGATTTTGATTCATTGGTTCATTTACAGCAGTTTCAGCTGGTAATGGGGAAGGTTCAGCATTTTCTTTTAATATAGCAAGATCCTGAATCATATTACTTTTCAGCTTTTTGAAATTAGCTATCCTCGACCACCATAATGACATATCCTCATCTATTGTCGCTTCAATATTGAAAGACTGTATGAGCACAGCAAGATATTTTGAGAACTTTTCTGCGCCTAAACAGTTAAAATGCATAAGGTCAAAAAAATCGGTCCTCATATCTATATCCATCTCATCCATCTTGTCGTTTAAATCCATGTATATTAAATTCTGTATATCAGCTACATCATTTTTTAAAAGTACTATGTTATCCGGATTCAAAGATGAAAAGCTCGGGCTTATATAAAACACTAAGGCTATATCCTGCTCTTTACAGAATGAAGCTATCTTTTTTACATATTCCAGATTTTCTTTGTACACAAGCATATCCAAAGTCTCTCCTTTAGGCCATGGTTCTGTTTGAGGCTCGATTTTGTCAAGGAATGTATATCCGGCATATATATCCCTTTCATAACCGAATATCCCTGTCTTTATATCGCCTAAACTCAGTGATGACCATCTTGTATGGTAATTGAATAAAGGAAACAGAAGCCCTGGTACCTCATTGGATTCCACAGCATTAAATATAGCTGCTAACCTGTTTTCTGACCATGGCATGTAACCCACATTCACCTTTGAGAAATTCTGGTATTTTGAGAAAAACATGCTGCTTGCTTCTAAAAAAATCATCTTGGGTTGCTGAGTCTTTACAGACTGTTTTACATAATAGTATGTAATGGGCATTGTCTGCTCCGGACCTGCCATAACATATGATGTTATCCCGCTTTTCTCATAAATGACAGAAGGAACGACATTGCAGTATACTAAAGAACTACCGAAAAACATCACATCAATACTGTTTTTAGGTTCTTTCAGGTAACTTCCCCACGTGGAACCATAATCATACCTTTTAGGCATGGTGATGGCTGTAAGAGCAGTAATTGATATTACCGTCAGAATTAAAAATATGAGTAATGCCAATATTTCCCTATAATTCTTTTTCATGTCACAATTGTCACTAATACCGCCTGTATATGTATAGCATCTTTATATTATATCAACTTCTTACAAAAAAACGAGAAAAAAATCCAATCCCGTTGACATGCAATACATATTTCGCTATATTTACACTATTGTATTTTTCTTACTGAAGATAAATAATATATAAATTAAACAACGGGGCTATATATGAACGCTGAGTGGGTACATATTTTTTCAAATAAGAATACATATGACATGAACATGATACAGAGGATATTATCACAGATGCCTTTTTGCAGCTTCTTCAAGGATACAGACTTAAGATATCAGATAGCGAACAACATGGATTATCTGGTTTCTAACCGGTACCATGGCATGATAAAAGGGATGACTGACATTGAGGTACTGACTGACAAATCTTCAGCAGGATTTTTCTTTGAAGATGACATGAGGATACTTCAGACCGGAAATGAGAGCAGATATGTACACAGGATGTTTACTGATTCTGATCTGCTTTATCTGGATATTTGCAAAAAACCGGTTTATGACATGCATCGCAACATTTTAGGGATATTCGGAGTTATTACAGACATAACCTCAAGCGTGAAAGAAAGCAAATGGAAACAGCAGCAGTACGAACTGATGTCTGAAATCACCAAAATAGATAGAATCCTTTTAAATCTGCAAAAAGATTTTACACTTATGGATGAGATATTATGTATAATTGCCCAATACAGCAATGCAGACCGGGCTTATCTGTTTGAATTTACTGATGATATCCATGCGACTAACACATATGAATACTGCAGGGAAGGTATAACCGCTCAAAAGAGCAATCTTGCAAATCTGGATATGAGAGATTTCCCATACTGGCTGGAGACATTATCAAGGGGAGAGCATATTGAAATCTTGGATATTGAGAATATATCTAAAACCCGTACATATGAATACAATCATCTCAAGAAACAGGATATATCCAGTTTGTATGTTGTACCTATTCTTATAACTGACCCGAGAAACAATAAAAAGAGGTTTGCAGCTTTTTTGGGGGTGGATAATCCTTTAAATAAGCCAGAATCCACATTCTTTTTAAACAGGCTTACATTCAGCCTTTCCATGGCATACACCAACTACATTGAGTTCAATGAAATAAGAAATATTAGCATGAAGGATTTATCTACAAATCTTCTTAACAGGAACCAGTACGTGGAATATATAAACAAATATGTTCCTAACAATAGATTGGGCTGCATATATATTGATGTAAACGGGCTTCATGAATACAATAATCTACACGGCCATACCAAAGGCGATATACTGCTTAAGAATGTTGCGGATGCGCTTTTACAGACTTTCGGCAATCAGCAGATTTTCCGTATTGGAGGAGATGAGTTCGTAGTATTATCTGAAACATTGAAAGAGCCTCAGCTTAAAGAATCTGCAGAAAAATTCAGTTCAATACTTGAAAAGAAATGTATTTTTGCAGCTGTAGGCATATCATATGCGACTGGTTTAAATATAGATATACAAAAAATCATTCAAACAGCAGACAGTATGATGCTGTTAAACAAGGAAACCTACTACAAGAAGCTTGCTAAAGGCTGATAACCACTATTCAAATGTCACAGGCAGTTTTTTAACTGAATTAAAAATCATTCCAGCCATAGCTCTTGAGGACTGCTTCATTCCTTCTTCAAGCCACTTGTGTATAACTCCTACGCATCCAGTAATGATAAACGAGTATACAAATTCCTCTTCACCTTTTTTTAAGCTTTCATTAGGCTTTGCAACAAGATTCGTGTCATATATAAGCATCATAATACGTTTCTGGAATTCCAAATTACCCTGTTTTGATAATAGCAGCCTGCAAAGTT
The DNA here is from genome assembly GCA_012729955.1 of Clostridiaceae bacterium. Classification (GTDB taxonomy): domain Bacteria; phylum Bacillota; class Clostridia; order DUPQ01; family DUPQ01; genus DUPQ01. The sequence continues at coordinate 1,850 of JAAYBX010000138.1, read as the reverse complement.
TCGCGTTGTCCTTTATGTATTCGAATATTTCCTCAAGGACATCAACTAATATTGCATCAGCCTTTTTCTGTTTGAATACCGCTATGTATGCTTTTACATTCTGCAAAAATTCGTCCTCTATCTGACGTAAAAGATCAAACTGATCAGAGTAATGTGTATAGAATGTCGCTCTGTTTATGTCTGCTTCTTCACATATCTGTTTAATAGTGATACAGGATATGTCCTTTTTTGACAAAAGATCAATAAGGCTTTCCTTTAACACCATTTTTGTGTACTTCACCCTTCTGTCTTCTTTGTTATTTTTCATAGCCATCTCCCCTGTTTTTGTCGGATAAACCACATATCCGTTTCATCTGTTTATCAACAAACATTTATTACTTATCTGTATGTTGACTTATATACCCAATGCCATTATCTTATACCTGTGGCACTTTGTCAACACAGTGTCGGTTATTTAAGGAGAAGCATGGAAAAGTTTTCAAGTTACATAATAAAACATAGAAAGACCATAATAGTCATATTCCTTACTCTTACAGTGCTCTGCGGGATATTAGCGATCAGTGTCCAGGTCAATTACAATCTGGAGGATTATCTTCCCAAAGACAGCAGTTCCACAAAGGGTATGAATATAATGAAGGAAGAGTTTGATGAGGACTTCCCTTCTGCAAGCATAATGATAAGGGACATATCTATTCAACAGGCGCTGGACTACAAGAAGACTTTAGAAAAAATACCATATATCACAGCTGTAACCTGGCTGGATGATGCAGTCGGGCTGGACATACTGATTTCCGCGCCTTTAGAATATTTAGACAGTTCTGTTACACAAGCATATTATAAAAACCAAAATGCCCTGTTTTCCGTTTCCATCACTCCAGGTCATGAACTGGAAGCTGTAAACAGCATATATGAGATAATCGGAAAGGAAAATGCCACATCAGGCTCTTCAGTCAACAAAGCAGTCATACAGCAGCTTTCATCATCTGAAACTATTAAAGCCATGGCCATACTTGTACCTCTGATTATCGTTATCCTCCTGTTAACTACATCTTCATATATAGAACCGGTAATATACTTGATATCGATTGGTGTCGCTATACTGATAAATATGGGCACGAATATTTTCTTTAGTGACATTTCCTTTATTACAAAGACTGTAAGCCCTATACTTCAGCTTGCAGTATCTTTGGATTATGCCATATTCCTGATGCACAGCTTTAAGGAATACCGTAATGAGTATGATTCTGAACAGGCTATGAAGCTTGCCATAAAAAAATCTTTCGCATCAGTGTTTGCAAGTGCAGCTACAACAGTTATCGGTTTTCTGGCATTGGTATTCATGAGATTTGAGATAGGTATGGACCTTGGTATTAATCTGGTAAAGGGAGTAGTATTAAGCTTTTTAAGCATTATGGTATTCCTGCCTGCGCTTACCCTTTCATTTATACCTTTAATGGATAAAACAAAGCATAAATCCATCAGTATGGATTCAAAGAAAGCCGGAAAATGGCTTATGAAGCTTAGGATACCTCTGCTGGTTATTTCTATCTTGATCATTATCCCGTCATTTCTTGCAAAAAACAATATTGAATTCCAGTATGGCGCAAGCTCAGGCATAGAAAAGTCCAGAGCGGAAACAGACAAAGCGGCTATAGAAGGAGAGTTCGGCAAAATTAACCAGATGGTCATACTCGTTCCAAGAGAGGACACCGGCTCATTAACCATGCTCAGCACCAAACTTAGCGAAATAAATGGTATTACAAGCATAATATCATATGACAGATATATTGGCTCTTCCATCCCCTCTAAGTTCATTGAAGGTTCAGACAGTATGTTCAATTCGAAGAACT
>JAAYBX010000137.1 GCA_012729955.1 Clostridiaceae bacterium | reverse complement strand
TTCCTTATCTTTAAATGGTATGAAATCTGCACATTTAAATGAAAACTCATTTCCGCTTGTCTTATCCAATTTTTCTTTCCTCCTTGTATCTCATATGCATACCAGTCAGCATATCCAATATATTATTGACGACTATGTCTCCACAACTGGTGTCAAGTAATGAATTCCATGCTTCATATCCGCCTTCTTTATATGCTTCTTCTGTGACACAGTATCCAGGAGTCATGCCGTTGCTTACCGTTATAACCTCAGTGTTTGCAAATGGCGACAATTCCTTTATCTTTAATCCGAACTCCACGAACATCTCGCCTTGTGTAAAGGTATATGCGTTACCGTTAAGAATCAGCGCATGCGCGGTAAAAGGCATATCATCTTTGTAATATGACTCCAGTTCTCCCTTCTGATGCATAAGCGAATAGTTGTATTCGCATTCTGCTCCTAAAAGCCACATATCTGCTGTCTGTATTTCTGTATATGTCCCGTTATTTTTTATCTTCTCGTCTTTTACTTTCCAGTAATATTCCACTTTGTCTAAAGCAGATATTATATCTGAGAAATCCCTTATCTTTAAATCAAGTATCCTTGTAGAATGAAGTATGCTTAAAGCATCCGTATACACAACATCATTTAGTACATTTAGTATGCTTTTTGCTATGGCAGTGCCAAATCTTCTTGCCTCAGAAAAACTCTGGGCTTTACGAAAATATCTCGGACTTAGGTTTCCTGATGTCCCCTGGCTGAATATAAATACAGCATCTGGATATTTTTTATTCACACTCTTCCTTATATACCCCGGATAATCAGCAGAAACTAATTTATTCTCCCCATGCAGAACAGTAGGATGCAGAGCGTACTTGGTATATATTGCCCTTACCTTATCTTTTTTATCTTTTATAACCATAACTGGCACATCCTCATCAGACAATCCATTTTCGGGATCTCTTCTGTTTCCGCCTATGCCTTGTTCTTTGCCGCATATGGTTTTAGTAAAACCTATAGAAGCATCAAATGTATTATCAAAAGCTTCTTTTGCACTATCTGACCATTTATTAATAACCTTATTGAGATAATCCAGATCCACTTTTGACTCATACTCCGGCTTTCCTGGTAAGGATTTGAACATAGCGCTCATCCATGGCGCGCTGTGTGAATGGGAAAAGGTAATGATAATGTTATCCTTTGGAATACCTGTTTTAGCATTAACCTGATCTTTTAAGCTGTCACACTGTTTTTTAGTCATATAACATAAATCACTTGCCATAAGCAGCACGGAATCATCTTTATCATTAACAAGATACAAACATGTCCCATACAATGGGTCGTGTATCCCTATATTTTCCCTTTCAAAATACGGGTAACCTCCTAAATCCACACCCTTATCAGGTGACAGGTCAGTCTGGCTTACCCCTGCTCTAAATTGTGCCATCACTCCTCCTAACCGAATATCTTCTTTTTATACTTTTCGTACTCTTTCTTCTTTTGCATATATATTTTAACATTCAAAGGGTCTGGTTCATATATCGTATTATCACAATTATCGCTATTATCGTTATTATCGCTATTATCGTTATTCACATTAAGAAGATTTCCGAACATGCCAGCACCTGCAAGCATGCATGCTCCTTTTGCTGCCATCTCTGATGTATCCATGACTTTTACGGGCATATCACAGATATCCGCAATCAGCTGGCACCATAGCTGGCTGTATGACCCGCCTCCGAAAACAACAATCTTCTGAGGAGACTTAGCGCCTGGAACAGCTTTCATCATATCCATAAGAAGAGATATCTCAAATGTTATGCCTTCCCTTACTGCCATGTAAGTCTTTGCAATATCGCTGTCTAAACCAAGTCCGTAAAATGTTCCTGACAATTCATCATTAGAGGATAAGTAAGGATAAAAGAATATTCCATTATGCTTTGCATATTCTTTGTAAGCCATATCATCAAGCTGGTCATAACTTAGAAAAGGAGCGAAAGTCTGCTTGTACCATCTCACAGCTGCTCCTGCGCAAGCGATAGCAGTTTCGCTTACCCATGTATTTTCTGTTAAATATGAAAAAACTGGTATCTTCATATTCGGGTCCATGACCGGCTTATCATAAAGCATCTCAACGGCTGCTGCAGTGCCTAATGAAACTGTGCAGACCGATTCAGTTATTCCCGCTGCCAATGATGCGCATTTCTGGTCCTGTCCTCCTACGATTATCTGTACATCAGCGCCTATTCCAAGCACTTTTGCGATTTCTTCTTTAATAACTCCAGCTTTAGTTGCGGAAAGACATACCTGTGGAAGCTTATCAATATCTATCCCGAACATATCCAGTATGTCCTGGTCCCATTCATTTTTCACTATGTTATACATCATTGTTCCTGATGCTATGGTCCTGTCTGTTATGAGTAAACCAGTAAGTTTAAAAATCAGAAAGTCCATCGGAAATGCTATTTTTGAAGCCAAAAAGAAATCAGGGTCATTTTTCTTAAGCCATAAAAGTTTAGGCAGAACATATGCGCCATACAGCCACTTTCCGGTTCTTTCATAGATTTTCCTCTCACCGAATCTGCTTTCTATCTGTTCCAGCTCGGAATAACCTCGTTCATCCAGCCAGCTTATGGCATTTGAAATGGTATTACCAGATTTATCCAGAGGTACGAATGCCATGCTCTGCGAGCTTACGGATATTGCTTTTACATCATTCTTGTCTGGTATCTTCTCCAGCGCTTTTATAACTACTTCCTTAGACAGTTCCCACCAAAGATTTGCATCCTGCTCAATATGTCCATCTATATAAATCAAAGAATACTCAATTCCTGCCTGTGAAACTAGTTTCATAGCATCGTCATATATTGAGCATTTGCATACGGTCGTTCCTAAATCTATTCCAATTAAGTACTTACTCATGAGCTTTCCCTGTTTTTATCGTTACTTTTAATCTGCAGCAGGCCATATTATCCTTATCAGGTTCGAAATAGTATGAAAGGCCGTATTTTTCCACGACCCTTCGGTATAACAGGTCGCAGTGGTCACAGTAATCATTGTAAACATTAGAAGGGTCCAGCTTTAAAAGCATTCCCTTTGAAGGGCATTTATTCATTACTATTTCAAATTCCCCTTTTTCTTCATCAAGCGTCATGGAAAAATCCGCATTTTCCTCATTAAGGCTTTTGGACCAGTATTCATAACATCCCGCTATCCCTTTTTCCTTGATCAGCTGCCCTAGTCTTGGTTCCACATATTCATCAGATATATGCTCCCAGAATTTGACTACACCTGCATAACCTTCTTTTTCATGAAGGTATTTGAAAACCTGAGAATATGCCGGTATGAATTCTGTACATGAAATCATATTCTCACCTGCCTATCCTTTTTACTTTAAACTCACATGCTCCGGTCGTATCGTCAAGAAACAGCAGTTCAAAATTGTAACCGGATTTATTAAGAATTCTGCCATATACATTTACAAGTACCATTTGACCGCATTTACTTATACTGTATACATAAAAGCCTTTCGAAATTACAGCATGCAGCGAATCTTCATTCATCATTATTTTAAGGCAATCTGCACATTCTTCGATAGCGAAGATTGAAACCAGATAATCTTTAAATGCGCTAAGGCCTTCTTCTTGTATCTTCCCTATAAGCTCTTTATGATAAGAATCGGTAAACCTGGCAAGATATTCTTCTATACCTTCTTTTCCATACCTTTTATCAATATATGCCAAAGCAATATCCATACTTGCATGAAAATCTTTGTGGAGGTATAAATTATCGCCCATTTTACGTTCCATAATAAGTTTTGCCATATCAGATGCCTACATATCCTCCGTCAACCGGTATTATGGTTCCTGTTACATATTTTGAAGCATCAGATGCTAAGAACACCACAATTCCCTTAATATCCTCATTATCAGCCATCCGATTTAACTGTGTATGCAAAGAATAGTTCTTTACAAATGACGGATTCATATCAGGTGTTTCCAGGCCTCCTGGGCATATCGCGTTAACCCTGATGCCATATCTTCCATAGTAGCTTGCTGCATGTCTGGTCCATCCGTTCACTCCGGATTTTACGACAGCGTAGTCGTGCGAATATGCGCCTTTTTTCATTTCCTCTGCTCCGTCATAATTGTGGCTTTCTACTCCGACCAGCCCCATCATCGAACTAAACAGTATCATGGAGCCGCTTTTCTGCTTTATCATCTGCTCGCCAACAAGACGGTTCATATACAGAAAAGCCGCTCCGTTGCATCTTATGGAATATTCCAAATCCGATATTTTCTGCTCCCATCCGAAACTTCCAGGTTTCACCCTGCTTGCATTTATGAAGACATCAATACGTCCTTCTTTAGATATGACATTTTCAAACATGCGCTTAATGGATTGAGGATTTTCCTGGTCAAACTCTATTGCATATGCAGTACCGCCCATTTGATTTAATTCGTCAATAAACGGCAGAGCTTTTTCTATAGAATGTGTCGCTATGTACAATGTCGCTTTGGCCTGAGCTAATGCAATTGAACTGGATTTTCCGTATAACTGCCTTCCTCCTGTTATTAAAACTACTTTGTTTTCCAGGGAAAATTTCTGTAATATACTCATTTCGCAGTATATCCTCCATCAACAGGCATGACAATCCCTGTTACATATTCTGAAGCATCAGAACAAAGATATATTACCGCTGATAATACATCTTCTTTTACGGCCATTCTTTTAATGTGTGAGTGCTGCATGAATCTTTCTTCAAATTCTGAAGGATAAGTGCCTTTCAAGGGAGCGCATGCTAGAACATTGCACCTTACATTGAACTGCCCCAGATATCCTGCTGCCTGTTTTGCATATGCAATGTATCCACCCTGAATATATCCATACTCCAAAGAAAAATCTTTATCAAACAGCTCTTCATTATCCTCATAATTATTAACATCAAATCCTACAAGTGAAGCATAATCTGCAAGAATAACTATTGACCCTTTTTTCTTGTCTGTCATCATTGAGCCTATATGCTTAACGCTCAGCACCAGTCCTAACATATGCTTTTTCAGTTCTTTATCTATTACATTGAATTCGTGATCCCACCCTGGCTGAGGCTTTTGCATGTCAGCCCATATAAAGCAATCTATGTCGCCTATACGGTTTTTAATCAGATTAAGCGAAGACAGCATTTCCTCTTCATTACCGCACTGAAGCTCGAAGAACTCGAATCCGTTAAGTCCGGATATATAGTGAGGTCCGCATACATAAACTAAAGCCATAGCCTGGTCCAACCCTTTTGCTATAGAATGCAAATATACTGAGTCATTCCCGCATATAAGTATTTTTTTCCCCTTCACGCTGAACATTTTATCCACGGTCATCTCTTATTTATGTCATCAAGAATGATGACCCCTCCCCCCAATTTCAGACTTTGTATACCAGCTATAACCATTTTGGTAAGCTCAATAGTTTCCTTAAAATCAAAAGGCTCAATACCTGTTCTTAAATATCGGACAAACATTTCCAGCTGTTTTTTGAAGGAATAGTAATGGTCGTTATCAGATAAAGCGATATTTCCATATCTTCCGACTAGCAAAGTTACGGAAAATGCGCCATACATTTCTTTTTTTACTGGTATGTGCACATCGCATCCTGATTTGTGTGTAATATGCACCATATTGCTTTGATATGTACCAGTATTCTGAACTGTAAGAAATCCCGGGCCCAAAAACGGATAAACCGACTCTAATGCATGAATGCCATATGTTTCCCATTTTTTACACATGGGCTGGCATATATACATAAGCTCGCCCAGTTCATGATGGTTTTTATGGTAAGGCTCTAAACTTTTCTTGTATCTCATGGATGAGGAGGATATGAAATGTGAACCGGAATTTTTCCAGCTTATAAAGGTCTTTAAATCTTCCTCGTTATCAGCTAAAGGCTTGTCTATGAAAACAGGTATGCCTGCTTCTATAAAAGGCCTGCATCTTGTTACATGCTCTGAAGGTATATCGGTTGCGCATATTACCGCATCAACCTTACCTATCATATCCTCTGGTTTTTTAACTACATTCTTAATATTGGAACATTTAGCTACCGATAAGGCATCGTCATAATTATCACAGCAGATATGTGTAATATGAGCATCTTTTATGCCAAAATTTCCAGAGGGCTGCTTATTAAGATACTCCGCTATCCCAGGATACGGGCTCTTATCCATATGCTCTTTGCTATATCCGTTAAAAATCGCGCTCCAGGAGTAGGGATGACCATTTCCCTCTGTCATACCTAAAATACCAATCTTTAAATCTTTGTCCTTTAAAGGCCACGAATCTGGCATTAGGACTTCCCCCCAATGTAAAACCGACTATATAACAGTGCTTGCTATATATATTATTTGTTTTTAATTAAAATTACAATGCAATATTGAAATATATATTTTTTTTATTAATTTTTTTTAGTACATGATATATAATCTAAAAAGATGTAAAAACATATCAATGGAGAATAACCATGAATTTCAAACCAAGCAGAGTACTTGAACGGATAAAAGGCGGATATGTGGCAACTTGTACAAAACTTAATACATATGATTCCAGAGTTGCAGCTATTGCAGCTTTAGCAGGTTTTGACTGTATATGGGTTGATCTTGAACATGTGCCCAATTCCATTTCTGATATAGAAAAACTTATCTTAGCATCAAAAGCTTATAATACAGATATAATCACGAGGGTTAAAAGAGCAAGTTACTCTGACCTTATACATCCTTTGGAATCTGACAGCACTGGTATAATGGTCCCTCATGTGATGAGTCTTGATGATGCCAAAACTATTCAATACTATACTAAGTTCCATCCTATTGGCAGAAGGCCGTTAGACAGCGGGAATGCTGACGGGCTGTATGGGATGAAAAATACAAAAGAGTATATGGAGTTTGTCAACAAAAACAGATTCATAGCTTTACAGATAGAAGACCCTGAGCCTTTAGACGAGTTGGAGCAGATATGCAAGCTTCCCGGAGCTGACATGATTTTTTTCGGCCCCGCTGATTTTTCGCAAGGCATTGGGGCTCCATGCGTATGGGATAATCCCAAGATAGAAAAAACAAGAAAGCTTATTGCAAAGAAAGCAAGGGAAAACGGAAAGATAGCAGGTACTGTGGGAAGCATTAATAACATTGATGCTCTTGTCAGTGAGGGATACAACTTCATAAGCGTCGGTGCGGATGTTATCGGGCTTGGAGAGTATTTCATGAATATATCAAATAAGGTAAAGGATAAGAAAGCAATATGAAAAAAATTTCTAAAATGACCTTGGGAACCGTTCAGTTAGGAATGGACTATGGTATTAATAACACAACGGGCAAGCCTGAAATGAGAGTTGCTCATGAAATACTGAGCTTTGCTCTTAATAACGGCATAACTTCACTTGATACCGCCTCTGCATACGGAGACTCAGAAACAGTAATTGGCAGTTACCTGAAACAATCGAATAATTCCCCTTTCATAACCACCAAGTTCTTTACAGCAAGCCCTCCTGAATCAAATGAAGCTGATATACAAAAAGAGATTATAGGGTATGTGGAAAGCTCATTACAAAAATTAAATGTAAAGAAACTGGACTGTCTGATGCTGCATCGCGCAGCAGACATGACTATACATGGCAAAACTGTAAGAAACACACTGGAAAAACTCATTAAGGAGAACTATATAAACTTAGCGGGAGTATCAGTGTATAACCCTGAAGACATTAATATAATGCTAGAAGATGACATATATCAGTCTGTACAGTTGCCGATAAACATATTTGACCAAAGATTGATCAAGACTGATATGCTTAAAAAGCTTGGCAGTAAAAATATAACGGTATTTGCAAGAAGCATATTCTTCCAGGGCCTTTTCTATATCGACCCTGAAAGAGTAACAGATAAGGACATGCTCATATATATCAAGCCTTATGTAAAAAGACTCAATGACATATCTGCTAAATACGGCATATCAATAGGACAGCTGGCTGTTTCCTACATAAGAGATCAAGAAGGTATAACAAGTTTAGTCTTAGGTGTTGATACAAAAGAACAGCTGGAACAGAATATACAGCTAATGAAAGGTCCTAAATTAAGCGATGAAACTATATTTGAAATACAGGAACAATTCGGTGATGCCAATGTCCAGAAAATAATGCAGATATTAAGCAGACCTAAAAGAAAGAAGGGGAATAAGTAATGGATAAGATCCTATTAGCAGAGGACACATTAATTACAATGGCTGACGGAATACAAAAACATATAGAGGATATATATATAGGAGAAAGAGTTAGTTCTAATGACGGATATGCTCATATTGTTACAAAGCTTGCTATGGCTGCAACCAACAAGATATGCGTCCTAACCACAGAGAAGGGAAAGATACTGAGATTTGCAGAAGGCTCCAAAATAGAGAGCAATGATACTATTGTTTATGAAAAAATGAATCTCGATAAAAATGAGATACTTACAGTTGACGGTACAGAAAAAATATCCGATATGCATACTCAAGAGTATAAAGGCAGAGTATATGCTATATA
>JAAYBX010000136.1 GCA_012729955.1 Clostridiaceae bacterium | reverse complement strand
CCAGACTTTTTATATATACCTTTTCTATCCCGTCTTTACTGACTGTCATTTCTATCTTCCTGTCGTAGATATAGCTTGAACCGTCAAGATATATATAGTTGAATCTGTATTCATTGACACCTGCAGTCAGTATGGAGTCCAGCATGTATGCTTCACTGTCGATCGGCAGCTTTTCAACATAATCATCTGCTATTTCAGCAGCTTTTTCCAGTGTAAGGTCCTCATACCTCTGTGTAACTGGAGGGGTATATGTTATTACACCATTTTCATCTTCAGAAAAAATACCATCCTGCTCCTTAAGATAATCCAGTACGGCTGTGTTATCTGTGGATGATACTGTAATAACTGCGCTTGGAGCAGCATATTCAGGTATTTCGCAATCTAAAGCAATATCCCTGTATGCAAGTATCTCAGTAATATATTTATATTCATCCTTTGTATCCGGTTCGGAAAAGGCAAGATTTACGATATATCCAGCCATGAATACATTTACTATAAGCAGAAGCGCGATTATTATCCTAAGAGCTTTTTTTGAATCCATCAGTCTTCCGCCTCCTTAAGCCCAAGTATAGTCAGCCCGTCACCTTCAATTATCCAACTTGGCAGAAGCACTGTATTCTCATCTTTGATGTATGCGATATACATGCTGTCAGCTTTTATTGAACCTAGAGCAATATCGTTTTTAGAAAGAATATTAAAGGTCCGCAAGTCATACATATCTTCTGCATCATTCGGCAGCGATGCATCAGAAATATCGAAAAGATTCGCATCAGCAGAGATTACCCTGTCTCCTGTCGCGGTTATACTGATAGAGTGCTTTTCCTGTTCAAGCATTACAGGGTAACTATTGAAATAATATGAAAAACGGAATTGATATGAATCCTCATTTATCTGCACAGAAGTCAATATCAGTTCATTCTGCATAACTCCTGATAATGAGGTAAGATCAGTGAGCATGCTCAAAGTGTTATTGAAAGCCTGCGATATCTCTCCTTTTTCCTGCATATATGATGCTGAAGCATATCTGTAAGTTACAGAACCGTCTGAATGAATAGTATATCTGTTATACTGGTCGGAAAAGGTCAGATCCCTGTTTTGCGCTATAATTACCTTGTAAACATCAGAATATACCCCGAACAGTTTAGTCTTTATTTCTGATATATACTGTGTTACCACAGGTGACAGGTTATTTAAATCAGGCTCTATCTGAAGATTGAAAATACATTCTGTCAAAAGCTCATATCCTGCCACTCTAATGCTACCAATCGAAATTTTATCGTCCATAATTACAACAGTAGCATCAGGCTCGATATTTCCCTTAAAATTTTCATATGAAGCTACTTCGTTAAGATATACATATGTTATATCGCTTTCCTGTTTTAACTCTTCATATATGCTTAAAAATACATTCTGTCTAAGTAGTCCTGTCAGTTTGACCCCGATATACCGGTAAACCATCTCTCTGCTTTTAATATACACATCACCCTCATCAGATGAAGTTGGCAAAATCATTATCTTATTTATACTCTTAATTTCATTATTGGTATTAACTGAACCGCTTATCCAGTTTACAAACTCTATCGGACAGTCATAACCTAACTTGACGATATATCCGGATTTACCGGTCATTTCGTTCCATTTATCCTCATCATATATCTCATAGAGTTTTAAATCTGATATTGTTCCAAGCAAGGTTACTGTATCTTTCCATATCTGACTGTAGTATGCTGCAGACTCTTTTGTTACTTTATGGACATTCAGTCCTTCTCCTGTAGTCATGGTTATCTCGAATGGCTGTATGTATGTTTCAAGAAGATATTCCTCAAAACTCATGACATCAGTAACTGTGTTAGGTCCGGTAATCACCTTTTTTGGAAGCAGCCTTCCTGTGGAGTGATAATTAATGAGCATAAATGACTGGAATGCTGTTACAAGTATTAATACTATAAGTAAGGGATAAACAATTTTCTTTCTCACAGTTCTGCCTCCCTTTGAATCAGCGGTATCCTTATTGTAATAGCTGTACCCTGATTTATTTTTGATTCAACCTGTATATCGCCATCATGGGCCTTAACAATCTCACTTGCTATAGCAAGGCCGAGACCGGTTCCACCCATTGTGCGGGTTCTTGCTTTGTCTACCCTGTAAAATCTTTCAAAAATCCGTTCCTGGTCTTTCTTTGAAATACCGATTCCGTTGTCTTTTACTTTAATACACAATCTGCCGGTTTCCTCGTAAGTCTTTATTTCAATCTTACCGGATTCATCAGTGTATTTAATTGCATTAACCAGTAAATTTATGACACATTGAAGCATCCTGTCATAATCGAAATATGAGATTCCTTTAAAAGTGACCTCTGATACGATAGTATGCTTCTTCTGTCTTGCTTCAGCTTCCACAGCTAAAAGAGCATCGGATATAAGGGTGGATACATTATGATGAGATATCTTCAATACCATCCTCCCCATATCCATTGAAGACAGCTGCAGAAGATCCTTTACCAGGTTATTCATCCTATCTGATTCGGAATTAATTACCTCCAGGAAGTGCTTTGCTGTAGATGGATCTTCAACACCTCCCATAAGGGCCTCTGTAAAGCTCTTTATAGAAGTAAGAGGAGTCTTGAGTTCGTGTGATACATTAGCCACGAATTCCTTCCTCATCTGGTCTAACCTGTACTGTTTGGTTATATTCCTAAACAGCAGTATTACTCCTTCTGCTTTACCTAAACTATCCTTAAAAGAAGCTATACTAAGTGCGAGCATCTCATCATCGATGGAAAGCATAACTTCTTTGTACAGATCAGCAGGAATGTCAGATACATTAATATCCAGATCATATTCCTTTACGAAGCTTTCCAGCGTGAAGTCCATATCCGCTCTGTTTAAAAGCATATATGCCGCTGGATTATTGTGTATCATCTCGCCATTAAGATTGAATGCTATGACTCCGCCTTCAATATTGTCCAGTATTATCTCCATCTTGTTCTTTTCTGAAGATATCTCGTCAAGCATATTCTTAAGGCTGTAACTCATATCATTGATACTTGAAGAAAGCTGCCCTATTTCATCATCTGCTTTTATATCCAAAGTCTTACCGAAATCACCTTCTGCGACAGCTTTTGTCCGTATGGTCATATCCTTTATAGGTTTTGTAATTGCTTTTGATAAAAGATATCCCACTACAAAAGCGATTATTATTGAAAACAAAAGTGCTGAGAGCAGTGTCTCATTAAATTGTGTAACCATGTCCTGCCAGTCTGCCTTGTAGTATCTGAAATAAATAACCAGATTTTCCAGCGTGATGGAATAATCATAGAATGTCCTTCCTCTTATATTCTGCAGTATCTCGCTGTTTAGTGGCGTACCAGCCATAGATGAAAGAAAATTATATGACAAAAAAAGCTCATTTATAAACGAAGCGTTATTACCTGAAAGAAAAACAGAATCATTGCTGTATATTTCGTTAGTGTTCCTATCCACAATTGTAAAGCTGCGATTACTGCCATATATGCCGAAAGAGGAAGCATATAGATCTCTCATGTCAGTATATACTGTGTATATGTTAAGAGGTTCTTCCTGCGTATAACTAAGCATCTTTTCCCCATTTTCGATGTTCCTAACAAACTGGGTATAGTGATACTGCTCTACATTGTTATTCATAAGAACGCCGACAGGTATTATCATGCATACAGCTATGATACAGATATAGAAGACCATTTTGGTCTGTAAGGATATATGCTTATCAGTCTTTCTTGAAATAATAGCCCATTCCTCTTTTCGTTACAATGTACTCATTAGGATCACTTGAGAGTTTTTCCCTTAATCTGCTCACTGTGACATCCACAGTCCTCATTTCACCATAATATTCATAATCCCATATTTTATCCAGTAAGAATTCCCTGCTGAATACTTTTTCTGTATTTCTCATAAAGAAGACCAGAAGCTCGAATTCTCGCGCTGTAAGTTCCAATACCTGACCGTCTTTTAAAACCTCGCATTTTCCTTCATCAACTTCTAGATCCCTGACTTTCAGATAAGATAATTCAGCATTATCAGTATTTGAGTAAGTTACCCTTCTTAAATTACTTTTCACTCTTGCTATGAGTTCTCTTGCAGAAAAAGGCTTTGTTATATAGTCATCTGCGCCCATCTCAAGCCCTATAACCTTATCCAGCTCTTCGCCTTTTGCAGACAGCATTATAATCGGAACTGTCATGCTCTCACGAAGTTTCCTGCATACGATAAATCCGTCATATTCCGGCAGCATTATATCCAATAAAATTAAATCAGGCTTATGCTTCATCGCCTGAAATATAGCTTCCTTGCCGTCATAAGCGCATATGACATCATAACCTTCTTTCTCAAGATTATACCTTAAAATATCAACAATATTCTTTTCATCGTCTACAACTAGTATCTTGTGTCCCATAATCCATACCCTCTTTTAATGATATATAAAAATTACATTTTTTTCAATCAGTATGTGCCCGGCATTATAATGTATTTTCCTCTGAAAGCGAATGAACCGTCTGGAGCTATGTAGGATATCCATGCTTCTGTCTCTGTAATAACTGTTCCTTGAACAGTAATCTTAACTCTCTTGGTAAGAGGATCAAATGTGATTGAATCAACATAATTGCTGCTACTTAGCCACTGTGAATTAGCTGGCAGATTTGCTTCTATGTCATACTGGTCATATATATGCAGAGGTTCAGTATAGAATTCACGTGTTGAAATTACAAATGACTGATAAGTATCATATTCAATCCTGCTGACTTTAGACTCAGTTGCTAATACGACTATATCTGCAGATTTTACTTCCCTTCCTTCTTTCCAGAACTTAACCATGACAATATCATTCGCCGTATAATATGAATAGAATTTAATTGCCCATGTCGTGGTATCGACATAAACTTTATCACCAGAAACAGTAAC
Organism: Clostridiaceae bacterium; assembly: GCA_012729955.1. Taxonomy (GTDB): domain Bacteria; phylum Bacillota; class Clostridia; order DUPQ01; family DUPQ01; genus DUPQ01. The sequence continues at coordinate 3,157 of JAAYBX010000136.1, read as the reverse complement.
AGAAGATATTACAGTAGGAAGGCCTGATGCATCTGTCTTAAGCATTACCCTCTCATTGGATAATGTATACCCTTTTATAGATATATACTTCGTATGATCATCAATCCTGTTGTTTGCTCCTCCGTAAATAACCTTAGGAACATCTATATCAAATATCTGTATATCCCCTGCAGGTACATTCGTAAGCCTGAAACTATAGCCTGACCTGTCCATTATCCTTCCATCGCGGGTTATGTAAATATTAAATACATCTGTTCCTGGAACATCAGTTGTTGAAAAGACATTGTTCTCAAATGTAAAGCTATTACCAGAAACTTTGTCAATATACACTCCCCACTTTACAGTATCCCATACAGGCCTTGAACTTAATGAATTGGGATTACCGTATTGATCAACTACCTTGAAGTACACAAGATCCAACTCAATATTCTTAATTCCCTGTTCAAAATGCATAAACGGCATTTCCATCCCTGTAATTATATATGGCACATTGCCGTCATTAACCTTTACTGTAAATAAAGGCATAGTAGTATTATTAATCCTGTAATTAATAGATGCAGTACCGCTATTCATTGTACTAAAAGATAATACGCCATTGCTGATCTGTATATTAGATGTAGGTATAATAGCTTGATTTGATGATGTATATGACACAACATCACTCCCTTTTATTTCATATATATTCCCGTACTGGTCATAACCTATGACATTTACTTCAATTCTCTCATTCCTAAATATTGTGGAAGGCAGCTGCTCAACTTTTATACTTGACAGGAATGGTGTTTGGAATATCTCAATATTAGCAGTTGTCGCTATGCCTTCCTCCTTAACGATTATGCTTAATATCGTATATCCCGCCTTCCCCGCACTAAAGAGAAGATTTCCTTCGCTGTTTACCCTTATGCTTGATACGCTTACACTTAAAGTGTTTGTGGAAAAAATCATTAAAGATCCAGAATCTATATCCGATTGCTTTACAAGATACTCCTGCCCATACTGGTCATAAGCCTGTAATTTGACGACATGCATGGATGTATCCTCGAATATTCTTTCATTTCCTGATGCTTCAACAACTTCGCTTACTGATATACGTTTGATTGATGGTACTGACTGCACTGTAAGTGTAGCAGAAACATACAGCAATGTCTTGTTATCCAGCGCATATACATATATCTGATCTCCAAGGTTTGCAAAAGACGCATCTAAAAGAACCAGAGACTCTGTCTTTGTAATGCTCACTTTTCTTATCCCAGATGTTTTATTAGTAGCAGATACTGTAACATTTGTTAAAGGCATAGATTCTCCATACTGATTTAACAACTTTAACCCTATATCCTGCCCTGCTGCCTTATACAGTCTGCTGCCGGTTATTACTAAAGATTGAGCTTTTTCCGCTTCGACTAAGAAAGTCTGTACCTTACCTCCTACAACTACTGTATATGTTCCTGGAGTAAGAGTAGCTGCAGTGGTTATGACCAGTTTCTTCCTGTTTGAAGATAATTCGTATGTATTTGCTATACCTGTAAAATCTTTTCTTAACACTACGGATGTATTTGATGGTATAGGCATAAAAAATTCAATTGTTATGCTCCTGATTCCTGTCGCTTTCGCGCTCATAATGACCACTTCCGTGTTCTCTATAACAAAGCCGTACTTCTCAGCCTGGTCTATGTTTATAACATCCGCAACGACCAGTTCGGTAACCAGTGTATATCCTTCACGCGTGCGTATATTCAAGGCTTCAACCAAAGCAACAGCTACATCAGCATTTGTAATCCTGTCCTTGCTCTTCAAAGAACGTAATCCTACAGATTCAGCAAAAGTAAGGGTATTATGCCACAAAAAATCTATATCCTGCCTGTATCCGAGAACTGTCAGTAAAACCTTGGCAAGCATCTGAGCGTTTATATTATCATTGGGTTTGAATGTACCATCTGTATATCCAGAAAAGCCTACACTTGGATTTGCATATAAATAAGCTAATATCGGCTGCCAGTACGAAGTAGCAGAAGAAGCATCAGAGAAAGTAGTACGCTCCTTAAATCCTAAGGCTTCATTTTCAAGACCTAATAACCTTAATATTATCATTGCAGCATTGCTTCTTGTAGGAGATAAGGAAAGATATTCCTCATCAAGACCGCTTCCTGTACCGCGAAGAAGGCTTAATCCATATGCGATTTCCACTGAAGTATAAGCCTTGGGCTGTACAGCACAATAGCTTAGTAATATGACCGTTATTAAGATGATACTAAGCGTCCTTTTCATTATGAAATCATTATAACAGATAATATCAAGAATATAGATATGTAACGAAATTGATACAAAAAAGAGAGCAGATTGCTCTGCTCCCTTAATTTTGTTTAGTGAATCAATTATTTAGTAACTGATACTTCACGAGCCCATACACCGTCGTTAGAAACGAAACGGATAATAGCTGTTGTTGCTGTAGCTGGAACTCTTGTTACAAGTCCTGCTGCGTCAACTGTAAGTTTTGTTGTGTCAGAGCTGTAGAAGTTTCCAGCTGGTGTAGCTATTGTTACGCCATACTGGTCTTTAGCTGCGACTGCAACTGTGCTTGTGCCTGCTGTGTAAGTCATTGTAACTGTTGTTACAACTGGAGCAGCTTTCTTAAGAGCTACTGTCTTCTCAGCTACTACAACACCTGCATTGTTCCAAGCTTTTACAACTGCTGTTGTATCTTCTGAAACACCTGCTACTGTTGTAAGGTTACTTGCTGTTGCAACTATTGCTACATTAGCGCCAGTTACTGTGTACTGTGCAACTATTGCAGGCAATGCTGTGTCACCTGTTGAGGACAATGTAACGGTTGTTCCGTTAGCTGTCTTTCCAACTAATGTGATTGGTAAGTTATGAGCAGGGGATACTGCGCCAGCATACATTGTATCAGCGATGTTTAGCTCGTAAGCAACTACTGCAGAAGCAGCAACTGCACTAAGAGCGAAATCATATGTGAATTCTTTGTATGTTGTAGCTGTTGAGCCATAAGCTCCGCCTGTGTACAATGTAAGCCTTAACTGTTCAGCACCAGCTTTTTGAGCTGTGATTGTCATGCCTGCAAGTGTAAGAGCTGTTGCATCTGTGCCTGTTGATACTACGCCATAAACGTTAGTTTCAGCAAGCCTTCTAAGTTCCCAGT
>JAAYBX010000135.1 GCA_012729955.1 Clostridiaceae bacterium | reverse complement strand
CCGAAGAACCAGAGAACTAAAGACTTCTTGTCAAAAATATTGCAATAGCATAGATTTTATTGTATCCGAATAATATGACAAATTCCTTTGTTAAGGTTGACTTGCACTGGTATTGACTATAAAATCATTTTGTATGTGGAGGATTTATGGATAACAAGACAAGAGCACTTAATATTTTAAACTATAAAGCTGTGGACAGAATGCCTGCAGTCCATTTCGGTTACTGGAAAGAGCTATTACAAGAATGGGTTGAGAAAGGGCATTTGAAACCTGAAGAAATAGAAGGAGTCGGTGACGGCAATGCTGCAGATTACAGGCTTAATGCTAAGCTTGGCTGGGATTTTAACTGGCACACGACAAGAAGAGGAGCTGCAAGCTTAAGGCCTTTTTTCAAAACACAGATTCTGGAAGAGCTTCCAGACGGCTCAAGGAAAATTCTTACTGGCTGGGGTGTTATAGAGATAGAGAAGCCCGGTGTCGTTTCCATATCCGGAGAGTGTGATTATACATTAAAAGACAGAAAGGCATATGAAGAGCTGTATAAACCAAAAATGCAGTTCACAGAGGAAAGAGTAGACCCTAAGTATTTTAACGAAAATGACTGGGATAAAATAGACGGGCCTGTAGGACTGGAGCTGGGAAGCATAGCAGGTGATGTGAGAAACATGCTGACAGTCATGGGTATGAGCTATATGATTTATGATGATTATGATCTTCTTGATGAAATAGTCTCTGATTATGCCGAACTTCAGTACCAGGTAGCAAAAAGAACACTGGAAGTTTCTACATTCAAATTCGATTTTGCTCATTACTGGGAAGACATATGCTACAAGAACGGCCCGTTATTCAGTCCTGACATATTGACTGATTTGTGTGCAAAGCATTACAAAAAAAGAAATGACCTGGTTAAGAGCTATGGAATGGATATAGTCTCTTTGGATTGTGACGGATGTATTGACCAGCTTATACCCTTATGGCTGGAAAATGGGGTTAACACCATGTTCCCGATAGAAGTCGGAGTCTGGGATGCCAGTATAGCTCCATGGAGGGAAAAATACGGCAGTGGATTAAGAGGAGTAGGCGGAATGAACAAGAATGTCCTCTCATATGATAAAAAAGCCGTTGATGAAGAGATTGAAAGACTCAAACCTCTAATCGCTCTTGGCGGATACATTCCTTGTCCGGACCATAGGCTTCCGCCTCACACGAAATTCGAATTAGTGCAGTATTATACGGAGAAGATCAAAACCGTTAAGATATAGGAGTAAAGATGGACGGTATACCTTTGAGCGACTATCCTAGACCCCAGCTGGTTAGGAGTAGTTACTTATCCCTTAATGGGATATACAGATGCTGCATTACCAGACATTCGCTTCATCCTTCACATGACAGGCATACTATTATAGAAACCGTTTACGAAGGTGATATTACAGTGCCTTATCCTCCTGAATCTTTACTGAGCGGAGTCGGTCATGTTCTTATGCCCGATGAGGCAATTACTTACAACAGAAAATTTGAGATACATGAGGACTTTTTAAATGAAGTAACGCTGCTCCATTTTGATGCTGTGGACTATATGTGTGAAATATATCTTAATGGGAAAATGGCTGCAAAACACGAAGGCGGTTATCTTCCTTTTTGCATAGATATTTCCAAACTGATCCAGGAAGGTTCGAACAAACTTGATGTAATAGTGACCGATCCGACAGATTCAGCATGCCAGCCAAGGGGAAAACAAAAGCTTAGACATAAAGGCATCTTTTACACGCCTGTATCCGGTATCTGGCAAAGCGTCTGGCTGGAGACAATGCCATATGGCTATATAAAGTCCATAAGTATAGACACAGATATTGATGACAGTACTGTAACAATACATGCAGATACGGACTCTGAGGAATTTTTCGCTTCGATTATAGATAAAGATAATGTAATCTGCCAGGGTTTATCAGATAGGAATAAAAAAATAACCTTCAAATTAGAAGATGCGCATTTGTGGTCTCCTGAAGATCCGTTTCTGTACTCAATCGAGCTCAAGGCGGGGACAGATATAGTAAAGTCATATTTTGGAATGAGAAAATTTGATATTGTAAAAGATGAGAAGGGTTATTCACGGCTTACTCTGAATAATGATATTTATTTTCATAACGGAGTTTTGGACCAGGGCTATTATCAAGATGGGATTTATACTCCTAAAAGCGATGAGGACATGGTAAAGGACATAAAGCTTGTGAAAAGACTCGGATTCAACATGATAAGGAAACACATAAAAGTTGAACCTTTACGATGGTATTATCATTGTGACAGGCTTGGAATTCTTGTATGGCAGGATATTGTTAACGGAGGAGGCAGATATAGGTTCGGAACAGTAGCGGCATTACCTTTTGCCGGCATAAAACTTGATGACAGCAATTACAAGCTCTTCGCTCGGGAGGATGAATATTACAGAAAGAGATTTGAAGAGGATTTAGCTGAATATGTAAAGCATCTGAATAACTGTGTTGCATTATGCCAGTGGACCTTGTTTACCGAAGGCTGGGGGCAGTTTGATTCCATAAGACTGACAAAATTGTTAAGAAGTTTGGATAGTAAAAGATATATTGATTCCACATCAGGGTGGCATGAACAGGAAAATGATTCGTCTGATTTTTACAGCAGACATATATATTTCACAAAAATCCGATTTAAAAAGCAGATAAACAAGGTTATTGCCTTAACCGAATTTGGAGGATATGCGATTATGACAGAGGATCATATGTTTTCGAAGGATAAGAAATTTGGATATAGGCTCTACAAGGATAAAGAATCGTTACAAAACGCATATGACAGGCTGTATAAGAAATACATAATAGGTAATATAAAAAAAGGGCTTAGCGCATGCGTATATACCCAGTTATCTGATGTTGAGCAAGAGATAAACGGATTTGTCACATATGACAGGCAGGTATTTAAATTTGATATTCAGAGAATTAAAGCAGTTAATAATCTAATCAACAAAATGAATATGGATGCACGAATAAAATGGAAAAGATAATAGAAAAACACTATATGCTTTATCCGGAATCTATGATGGCTGACTGGTTCAAGCTTTTATATCAAAGTGAATTCGGTAATAACCACATACCAGATAACGAGAAGCTTAATCTTAAAGTTCTTATAGATGAGATAAAATGCAAAAAAAGCAATAAAGCCGATATTGAAGATATAGGGAACGGTAATATGAGGGTATATCTAGGTTATCTGGAAAAATCAGGTCTTTCATATGAAAGATTCGTCAAGATTATGATGGAGAGCAGGGAAATGTCCAAAGGGACTATTGACGGATTCTGGAGTAAGGTTACACTTTTGGAAAAAGCTTTTAAAAGGTTATCAGTACCTATAACCATAGATGAATTTCATGAGTTTGAGAAGAAATATATCGAAGATGAGAGCTCAACAGACTCATGTCATTTATTGAGCCACAGCGATACATATAAAGAGAAATATAATCCTTCTTACAGAGTCATATGCTCTGAATATGCAGAAAAGATGGATTTATGGGCGCAGGTTGAAAGGCTTGTAAACCATGCAGCAAGAAATAAGACGATGGTAAACATTGCTATTGACGGTATGAGCACAGCAGGAAAGAGTTTTCTTGCAAATATGTTTTCTAAAATATTTGACTGCAATATTATACACATGGATGATTTCTTTTTAAAGAATCACCAAAGAACATATGACAGGTTTTTACAGCCAGGAGGAAATATCGATTACGAAAGATTCAGACAGGAAGTAGCATTCAATCTAATATCTGAAACAGGTTTTATCTATTATGCATACGACTGCCATTCATGTAATATGAGTGAGAAGAAAGCGTATCCGAAAACATTGAATATAGTTGAAGGCGCATATAGCATGCACCCATATTTTGGTAACATTTATGATTTGCATATATTTATGGAGACTGATAAGAAGACACAGCTGGAAAGAGTGTTAAAAAGAAATGGCGAGGAATTATTCGAATGTTTTAAAAATGAATGGATTCCTTTGGAGAACACATATATTAAAAACTGTAAAATAAAGGATAAATGCGATTTTGTATTTAGGACATAATGATGAAAACACACTGTATGCGATTAATTGAAGGACAAGATATAAAAGAGGAGATAAATCGTTTCTGCACAGATAACAATATTGATGCTGCAGTTGTTTTGAGCAGTGTAGGATGTGTTAAATACGCAGTCTTAAGGGATGCAGGAGGGAAAGACTACCACACAATAGACGAAAATATGGAGATCATGTCAATAAATGGTACTATTTCGAAGCACAGGACGCATCTTCACATATCTTTTTCTAAAAAGGATTTATCTGTTATTGGCGGGCACATGATGGAAGGCTGTATGGTAAACACTACATGCGAACTGGTTATTCTTGAAATAAGCAAAACGGTTTTTAATAGCAAATTTGATTTTTCAACAGGATATGAAGAGATTGATATTTCTAAATACTAATACTCATCAACAATGAAACAGTCTTGTTTTGGCAGCATTTCAGATATCTCAGCACATGCGGCCTTGTCATATATTGCAGCATTTCCTGATGATACCAATTCATCGAGTGAAATGAATCCGGTAAGAAGCTGCATAAGCTGGCCTGAAGACATTTCCAAATGATGTTTATCCTCAGACTTCTGTCCGTTAAGAAGATAAATACCGTTGTTTTCTTTAAAGAATGTATCAGTAACCTTAATACAGTAATCGCTATTGTTACAGATAACCTTTAGAAGCTCGCTTACATTTATAATACCCATGGAATTCTGTT
>JAAYBX010000134.1 GCA_012729955.1 Clostridiaceae bacterium | reverse complement strand
GCAACCAAGTGCTTCAAGTTCTAATGCGGTCCGGTCTCTTGTTACCTTCACTTTATTATTTATATAATCGTAATACTCTTGATCATTTATGGCAGTTAATGCGCTTATCTGGGCTAATCTGTCCAATGGATATGAATTAAAGCAGTTTTTTATTGTGTTTAATGCATTTATTAGTGCAATGTCTCCTATTGCATAACCTATCCTCATACCTGCCAAACAGTAGGATTTTGAGAATGTTCTGACCACCAGCAGGTTTTTGTACCTTTTTACATACTCAGACATGGATTTCTGATCTGCGAAATCCATATAAGCCTCGTCAACCAGTATCAGTTTGTCTTTATCTTTTTCTAAAAGAGAGCATATATATCCGTCACTTAACAGCTCACCTGTCGGCGCATTGGGGTTAGCAATTATTAAAGGATATTTGCATTCACTCATTGCTTGTTTATCAATAGTATAATCATCCTTCATTTCTATGGAAATCTCTTTTACGTTATACAGCTTGCAGTATACCGGATAAAAGCTGTATGTTATCTTTGGAAAAGCAACTTCCCGCTCTGCAAAAAAGGCATTAAAAGAAAAAGCAAGAAGCTCATCTGAACCATTAGATACAAAAACCATGTCTTCGCTTACTGAATGCTTTTTAGCAAGAGCAGACACCAGTTCTTTGCATACCGGATCTGGATAAAGCCTTAAAGATGCATCAGTATTATCTTTTATCGCTTCAAGCACTTTATCTGATGGAGGATAAGGATTCTCATTGGTGTTCAGCTTAATATATCTTTTATCATTAAGCTGCTCGCCAGGAGTATATGGCTTAAGTCTTTTTAATACATCAGAAAACATGCTACTCATCTTTTTTCTCCTCAAACCGTATGTCCACTGCATTAGCATGAGCATTCAGCTCTTCGCATTTAGCAAATAGCGATATCCCTCTGTATGCCTCTTCCAGTGCCTTTTTGTCATATTGTATGACACTGCTCTTTTTCATAAAATCATATACTCCGAGAACGGAAAAGAATCTGGCAGTCCCAGCAGTAGGAAGGGTGTGGTTGGGGCCAGCAAAATAGTCGCCTAGTGGTTCAGGCGAATAAGGTCCTACAAAAACTGCACCTGCCTGGGTTATAAAGTCCGAATAAAATTCGGCATCTCTTGTAATTATTTCCGCATGTTCCGGTGCGCATTCGTTTAGTATGTCAATGCATTCCATAATATCTTTTCCAATATATATAGCAGAATTATTTTTAATGCTTTCTGTTATAATATCTTTTCTTTGAAGTTCTTCTGACTGTATGGATATCTGTTCCACAACTTTTTCTGCCAGTTCTTTTGATGTAGTAAGAAGCGATGCGATGGAAAGCTTGTCATGCTCTGCCTGGCTTAACATATCTGCTGCAATGAACTTAGCATCTGCCGTCTCATCAGCAATTATCATAATTTCTGAAGGTCCTGCGACCATATCTATCCCGCAGTATCCATATGCCATCTTTTTAGCATAAGCTACATATATATTTCCAGGGCCAGTTATTTTGTCGACTTTTTTTATAGTCTGGGTACCAAAAGCCATTGCGAATATAGCCTGAGCTCCTCCTGCTTTGTATATTTTCGTGACATGCGCTTCATTTGCTGCAACAATACGGGCGCAATCTATTGGAGGCGGTGTGCACATTATTATTTCCTTAACACCGGCAACATATGCTGGAACAGCATTCATTATTACTGAGGATATTAAAGGTGCAGTACCTCCTGGTATATATATGCCTACACTTCTTAACGGTGTTACTTTCTGGCCTATGCTTATACCTTCTGACTTATTCCATAAAAAGCTTTGTTCTTTTTGTTTTAGCGAATAAGCAGCTACATTTAAAACAGCCTGCTGTATTACCTTTAAAAGATTTTTATCTATCTGTTTATATGCCCATTCTATCTCTTCTTTAGTAACCAGCATATTTTCTGGTTGAATATCGGCTTTGTCAAACTTTTTCGTATAACGGATTAAAGCATCATCCTTATCTTTTCTGATATCCTGCATTATTCCCGAAACAGTATCGAATACTTCCCTGTTATCTAAAAATCCATCTCTTCTGACCTTGTTTATAAAGGCTGATTTATCATTCTCAAATAGAGGAATCATTGCTCAACTCCTTTTTCAATGCTGAAATTATATATGATATCTTGTCTGTTTTCATATTCATGCTTACTTTATTCACAATAAGGTGAGCTGATATATCACATATTTTCTCCAGAACAGTAAGCCCATTCGCCTGCAGTGTCTTGCCGCTTTCCACTATATCCACTATAAGCTCGGAAAGATTGCATAAAGGAGCCAGCTCTACAGATCCATTAAGTTTTATTATCTCCACATTTTCGTTTTTGACATTCCTGTAATATTCGTTAGCTATCTTGGGATATTTTGTAGCAACTCTTTTATTCATTATTCCATCTGTTTTTCCAAGGTATTTCGCTTCTCCCGCAACACACATCTTACATGCCCCAAAACCAAGATTAAGCACATCATACAGATTCCTCGACTCTTCCATCAAAGTATCTTTTCCGACAACACCCATATCAGCAGCTCCATATTCGACATAAACCGGAACATCTGCTGCTTTCACCAGGAATATCTTTAATTTGTTAAGTTCATCAATGTGTATGAGTTTTCTGGAATCCTCATCTATATCCTTACATGGTATGCCAGCTTTTTTGAAAAGCTCAATAGTCTGTACTGCCAGCCTTCCCTTTGGCAGAGCTATCTTCAGATATTCCATAATTTCCTCCACTCTTCTAAATTCATTTTTTCTGTCTTTCCGTCTTGATAAACTAAAACACAATCCACACTTATGCATCTTGCCATTCTTGTGATTTTCCGTTCCTGCATATACTTGACAAGGTCATCGTTATCTGGCAGTACCTGCAGGCTATTTTCTTCTTCAATGTCTTTTGTTAAAGATAAAATTATATCCCTCATAGATTCAGAAAAAGAGACGATTGCAGGACCTTCAGGCATTTCTTCAGGCTGACCTTGCCTTTCAATTGCTTTCATCGCCATTTCCAAGCTTAAAGAGAATCCAGTTGCTTCAAACTGTTTTCCCATTTTCTTAGCAAGATTGTCATATCTTCCCCCTGCAAGTATTGGAAAACCCATCTGGTATGTGTTCCCATTAAAAATCATCCCAGTGTAATAGCCCAGCTTTTTTACCATTGAAAGGTCCACTGTAACATATCCGCTCAAACCCATCTGATCCAATATATCCAGAATCATTTTCAGATTCTTTAAAGCCTGTAAAGATCTTGAATTCAGTTTTGATTCAAGAAGCCTGTCTATCAGCGTTTTATCCCCGAAGTAGCCTGTCAAAGCTGTTATATGGTCGTATACATCCTTTTCAATTTTTTTCCCCTCAAGATACTCGGAAATTCCAAAGCTGTCTTTACTGTCTATCATTTTTGAAATAATTTCGCATTCCTTCTGGCTAAGAGAAGCTTCTTTTGCAAGACCGTTAAAAAATTCCACCTGCCCAATCTGAATGGATATATCAGATAGCCCTATTTTTTTAGCTGCACTGACTGCCAGTTTAATAACCAAAGCATCATAGTATGGATTGTCACTGCCGATTATCTCTGCACCGCACTGTGTAAACTCCCTCTGTTTTCCGCCTCCGAATTCATCCGCCCTGAAACATTTAGCAATATATGACAGTTTATATGGCAGAGCTTCATATCGAATTTTTGTTGCAGCAACCCTGCATGACGGGACAGTCATATCCGGCCTTAAAACAAGAAGGATTCCTGTTTTGTCAATAAGCTTGAAAATATCCTGCTGGTTTACATATTCATTTTCGCCGTAGTACATATCGAAATATTCCAAACAGGGTGTTTCTATTTCCATAAACCCATAATTCATGAAAAGTTTCCTTAGTTTTTCTTCTTTATTCTTTTTTGAAGAGCATTTTATGTCTGTTAAATCACTCATGCCTTCTGGATTATGATATGCCATTTCCTCTCCTTGCTTCATTACGCTAAAGTGATGAATTGCTAAAGTGTTTATATCTTACCATCTGCATTATACACTGTCAACACATAAATTAAAAAATCCAGATTAACTGGATTCTTTAAGAAGCATATTTTTCCTTTTATCTCACAGCCATCGCCTTTACTCTCTCCACTGCCTTCTTCACAGGAGGTATAGACAGCAGAGCTACAGTTATTGCTCCTTCTGCGAGAATATATGAGTAGTTATATACCAAAGGATATACTGATGTCAGGTTTTTCGGAAAGCTCTCAGGTATCCAGGACATGAAGAAAAGATATCCGCCAATCGAATGGAACAGGCCACGGGCAAGTATTGCGACTATATAGCCTGTAATGAGGCCATTCTTTTTATCTCTGAAAAGGCCTGATAACCCCAGTGCTGTAAAAGCAAACAGGTAGTCAAAACACACCTGCCATAAATTTATTATGTACGGTCCTTGCAAAAACTGCAGAAGGCTGTATGTGAAAGCAGCCAGTATACCTGTACCGAATCCATACCAGTAGCCAACCAGACATATGAACAGCATGGATAATAAGGTTACTGATCCTCCAAGGGGAAGTCTGAATAATTTTATATATGATGCCACAAAACCCACTGCAATCGCCATAGAACAGAAAGCCAGTTTTTTTGTAACGCTTATATTCAATTCAGGTTTTTCCTTCTTTGGCTTGAAAAAGAAAATTGCTCCAAAAACCAATACAGCCAGTAAGGCTATCGCCAAGTATCCGTATAGTGTAAGCAGATACTCACCATCAGACTTTACTAAAAATAGATCCATAATAAAACACCTCCGTTGTTTTATACATGCCAGAGGTGAAATCATCTTTTTTGGTGCTTCCTTACGACGGTATTATCCGTATCAAGTAATGAGGGTCAATCATATTTCTCAGCCAAAAGGCTCCCCTAGCATATATATTGTTTTGTCAAATCCACTGACTAAATCAGCAAACCTATTTTAATACTGCACCATAAATGTGTCAAGACCCATTTCATCTTTTGAGGGCATGCCTTCCATAGCTCCAAGCCTCGTACAGCAAATGGCTCCTGCTTTATTGGAAAAAAACACGAATTCTTTTAGAAGACGATTATTAGTGAATAAATCATTAATATTATCCATACTGCTCATCTTATATAGAAAAGCACCTATAAAAGCATCTCCGGCACCTGTTGAATCAACACACTTTACATCTATACTTGGTATTAATTCTGAGTAATCTTCTTTTTTTGCATAAGTCCCTTTATCCGAACATGTCACAAGCACTATCTCTGTACCGAGGTTGAGAAAATATTCAGCAGCCTTTTCTATGGAACTTTCTTCAGATATCAGTTTTGCTTCCTCTTCAGATACTTTTACCACATGGCTTTTAGATATCATATATCTGCATCTTGATATAAAGTTGTCTATACTGCTATTATCCTTATCGCCTTTCCAGAAATCCTGCCGGAAATTCGGATCAAAGACAATAACCTTGTTACTGCTTATCGCTTCATCCAGAACTTTCATATATGTATTGTATGTCACACTGTCAAGAAGCCCTGTTGCTGCACCGAAGTGGTATATTTCACAATTTCTGACTAAGTCAATATCCAGTTCTTCATAATTTATATATGCGTCAGCACCTCTTTGGAATATGAAATCCCGCTGTCCAAGGCTGGTAAGAGATACAAAAGCGCATGTCGTAAATCTCTGACAGTCTTTTATAACCATACTGGTATCAATATTGTTCTTTTT
>JAAYBX010000133.1 GCA_012729955.1 Clostridiaceae bacterium | reverse complement strand
TTTGACGGTACAAGAAGAGAAACAGCCAATACATCATTTAGCTTACCGAAAAGGAGCCGTCAGGTCATATATACGGAAAAAATGCAGAAGAAAGATTTGTCTGAATGGATATTTGCCATAATACCAAGAGAAACTGAAGTCTCGTCTGCGATACTCAATATCGCTGATGCATGTGAAAGAAAGACAACAAATGATGTTGAAATTCTTAAATATGAGAATAACGGAGATGACCTTCATGTATATCTGAAAACTAAAGGGTTTGTCCATGGCATATATTTCGAAGAGGACTATAATTACTCTGACAATTACTTTGATATGCTACCTGATGAGACTAAGAAGGTTATCGTATATGGTGCAAAGAGCAGCAAACTTGTGCCGAAAACAGTAGTCTTGGAACATTTGGATTAATTGTAACGTTAAAATCTAAAGATACTTTTTAGGATAAATGTAAGATTAATGGTATAATCTTAAGACAGGTATCAAAGGTTATATGTTGAATGAATTTAAATGAAAAATAAAGCGAATAGTACGAAAACCACTAAAAATACGAAAAAGAAGAAAAAGAATACAGCAGTATTGATAGTAATAGCTGTTATCTTGTGTATAGCAATATCTGCTGCTTATGCATATATGAAGGGATGGTTTAATCCTGAAATCACCCCTACTCCTTCACAAAGCCAGTCAGAAGAGCCATCTATAAGCACATCACCTCCTCCAAGCGAGACTGTGACGGAAACCGAAACTCCGACTGATTCGCCTATAATAGAAAATCCTATACCAGATAATCATATAAAGATAAACAAGTTTGATGATCTTAAAGGATATTTTGAATATCTGCTTTCAACAAAGACAGGAATATATGGATTATCGGTTCTTGATGTTACAGATAAAAAATCATTCAATATATCTACAAGCCAGCAGTTTGATAATTCATCAGTATACAAAATAGCTGTTGTCATGTATGCATATGAACCGGAAGTAAGACAGGGAATACCCTTAGATACATTGGTTGAATATACCGCTGACGACTATGATATAAATTCTGAAGTGGTAGCAAAAGGCAATTATTCAGATACTCATACTATACAAAAGATATGTGAATATATATTAAAGAATGATGACAGAGCCGCTCTTAATATGCTATTAAGAGTGTATGGGAAAAATAACATTGAAGCATATATGTCTAACATGGGCGTATCAGGATCAATGTCATCGTTTTCACCTAATGATATGGCAATCTGTCTTGATAAGCTAAAACAGAAAACTGATGCATCAGTTGACGGTTACTCACAAATTCATGAATATATGAACAGCGGGATATTAGATGGAGTGTCAACAGCTTCTTTATTTACGAAAGATGAAGATATTTTTAGCATGAATGCTTCAGCTATAGTCTATGCAAAAAATATATTTATCGTATCCATGTCAGCAAAAGATGCTAACTTATCTGAAGCTTTAGAAACCTTTAAGGATGTATATACAGTAATAAATACTTTATTCACTGAAAATGAGGTTATAGTAGAAAAAAGCATATACAGCCATGCACTTGTTCTGGATAATATTGTTGAATCCGTAAAACAGACTGCATCATTATTCAAGTCATATATAATGCTGCCAGACAAGACTGTTACATCTTCATATGTTTCTGATTATGATATATCATTTCCTCGCTCGGATGAATATTCCGATATTGGTGTTACTACATACAGGGGTAATAACTACAGAGATTCCGGATTCATTGGTAATATAAACATTTCAGAACAGAAACTTGAAGAAATATGGAGTTATGAGATTGGCGGTATGACTGGTTCTGGTTCCATATGGCCCGGAGTAGGCTGGACTGGACAGCCATGCATAGTTAAATGGGATAAAGAAATGCTTGGCATGATGAATGTTTATGATAAGTTTAAAAATGAGACAGAGCTTATTGAAGTCATTTATGCCACACTTGACGGTAATATATATTTTCTAGATTTAATAACTGGAGAACCTACCAGAGACTATATATACATAGGAGTTCCAATTAAAGGAACATTATCTATTGACCCCAGAGGTTACCCCCTTTTATATGTCGGCCAGGGTCTTGAGGCTGCAAAAACAAATGATGGAGAAGAAAGATACAAAGCTTTTGGGTACAGGATATTCAGCCTTATAGATTCTACACTTCTTCATGAAATAAGAGGATATGATACATT
>JAAYBX010000014.1 GCA_012729955.1 Clostridiaceae bacterium | reverse complement strand
GGAAAGCAAGAGGCTTCAGGCTGTATGAGAGCTTCAGGACAGCGATATTCTTATGTGTAGGGAAACTGCAGCTTTCATATCCGAATCCCTTCCCCTTGTAACTTTTCACGGAAAGAAGTAAAGAACCACGGAAAGCATTTGCATAATTAAGGTTATAATATATAATAAAAAAGGGGCCGCAAATGGAAAATTTCTATTTAAAAGTTATTTACTCACATGGCCATGACAGAAAGCATATCACACATGAGTTTAGCAGACCGGATGCATTTAAAGACTGCCAGTTGGATATTTCCCAAAATGGCAGCCAGAGTAATTATGTTATTCGTTTTCCAGAAGGTGTGATGCTGCATAACATCATTATTAAAATAAAGTATGCATTCACATCAGAAAGCAGGATATTCTGCAACGGATATCAGAGCTGGTCAGTGAGCAGAGAATACACAATTGACGAAAAGACACCAGATTTAACATTCTTGGGGAAAATAATAAATAAAAGATATGCTCTTGACAGATACAATGGTCAGGACAGAATAAAATCCAGAAACAAAAAAGGCACTTTTCTGAGCTATACTTATACATATATCAAGGAAACGGAATATACCGGGCAAATTAAGCTTTTCGGGTCATTGTCTGAAAGATCAGGCTTCACTGTGTATGATATCGACAGCATTAATAATGAAATCATCATACAGAAAGATTGTGAAGGGCTGGAGAGCATTAACAAATATATGTTCAGTCTTTATGAAGATGAAGGCATGTATGAGGAAGTATTTGACAGATATTTTGAAGCATGCAGGCAAAAGAAAACCGAATCTTTGCTAAGAACCTCTTTTCTGAAAGATAAAAATAAAAAGTACAGTGGTTTTACCACTTGGTATAACTTTTATCAGGACATTTCACAAAGGAAGATTTATAAAAACCTATATTATTATGGTGAAAAGAATCCAGCTGCGGATATATTTCAGATTGATGATGGTTATCAGCGTTTTGTGGGAGACTGGCTTGATGTGGATACTGGGAAATTTCCAGTCGGGATGAAAAAGATCGCATCTAAAATCAAGAGTAAGAATATCATACCAGGAATATGGCTTGCACCTTTTTCTGCAGAAAAAAAATCTGTTTTGTATAAAGAACATCCTGACTGGATTGTTAAAGATAATAAGAACAGACCATATAAAGCAGGGTCAAACTGGAGTGGATTCTATGCTCTGGACATAGATAACAGAAATGTAAAAAATTATCTGAAGAATGTGTTTGACACAGTGATAAATGATTGGGGATTCACTTTTTTGAAGCTGGACTTCCTGTACAGCGCATGTATACTGCCCAGAAACAACAAGACAAGGGGACAGCTAATGTGCGAAGCAATGGATTTTCTTAACGAGATATCACAAGGAGCAATACTCCTTGGGTGCGGTGTGCCTTTAGGACCTGCTTTCTGGAATGTTGATTTTTGCAGGATTGGAGCGGATATATCTTTGGAATGGGATAATAAGCCGTATATGAGGCTTGCAGTCAGAGAAAGGGTTTCCACAAGAAACTCAGTTGTAAATACAGTATTTCGAAAGCATCTGGATAAAAGAGTGTTCTTAAATGACCCTGATGTCTTTATGCTAAGAACTGATAATTGCAGTATGGATTACATAGAGAAATCAATTTTGGGTAATATTAACAGCGCATATGGAAGTCTGCTTTTTACATCAGATGAGGTTGAAGAATATGATGAGAATCAGGATATGCAGTTTATGGAAATTATTCAGGGTATGGGTAGAGCAGAAAAAGAATATATAAAAGACCATGTACTGGTTCTGGAATTTAAAGACAGAAAAATTACCATACCTTTAAAAGACAATAAAAAGCCAGGGATAACTTATCTGTAATATTTATGAAGTGTATTTTAATACTTAGTAAAAAACCTGCTGTGAGCAGGTTTCTTGGTGGGCCTTCACGGACTTGAACCGCGGACCGACCGGTTATGAGCCGGTTGCTCTAACCAACTGAGCTAAAGGCCCGGAAATCTTAATTCCTGATACATTATACATACAAGCATAAATCTGGTCAACAGCTTTTTAAAATTTAATTTTTCAATTCACCAAAATTTTATACAAAAGCATAAAATCAGAATTCTCGTTCTGATGGAGCATCTTTAGCGATGATTTC
>JAAYBX010000013.1 GCA_012729955.1 Clostridiaceae bacterium | reverse complement strand
CTTTTCCAATATACTGACAGCTTTTACCCTTTGCTCCTGCAAGTGCCGACATAGCTTCAACTATATGCACAGAATAATTGAATTCATCCACTCCGCTGGTGCCGAATATGCTGATTATATCTCCTCGCTCTTCAACAGGCCTCGATAAAAATTCTTTTATTTCCTTTGAATATCTTAAAGAAGAAGAACCTAATATCCTTGCTCCTTCTTCCACAAGCTTCTCAATTCTTTCAATATCCTTCATGCTTCCGACAATCGGCTTATCAATAAATACAGGCTTCCCTTTTTGTATAAATGGCATAGCCTGATCTATATGCTTATCCCAGTTACAGGACTGTATAAACCCTATGTCTACCTTGTCTGCCATTTCTTCAATTGAATCTGCTCTTGATTTTAATTTGAACCTATTTATGAACCAGTTAACCTCTCCGTCTGAACGGAAACCATCGTTAAAAATATACTCATACCTCATATTAATATTATGAGCTTCAAGATTCGTTGCAAAGGCTTTGGGATGTGATACATCAATATTAACTCCACCTATTTTTATCATAACAAATATCCTTTCAATAACTATCAGTCTATTGAATTATATAACCGGAACAGTAAATTTAGTATATGAAAATATTGTCTTCTTGATGATAAATAATTATATGAAAGGATTATTTATCAAGTAAAATAATGTAAACACAAACTTCACTAATCCCTATAGATAATATATACTACTTATAGCGAATAGAGATATGCAAGAAAAATTACACATTTATCATTGTGCATAACCCAGTTACTTAATAAAATCCAATGGTCATAATTTGATGCTGTTAATTCAAAAACCGAACCTACTAGATCACCGATAATTTCTCAAAACATAATGCTCTCTTATAATTGCTTATGTAACTAAATCATTTTTATTTAGACAATTATTTATAACCCAAAGCGGTATTCCTTTTCCTCTTTAATATTAGCTACCCGGTTAAAAGCTTTAATAACCATATCGGCAACCTCATCAGATTCAAGGTTTGAATTATCGATTTTTATATGATTTTCAAACCAAATATCATCTTGATCTGAGTTAAGTTTATGTTTATGGGCAGCGTTTATAAGATTAGCTCTGCTCCATTCGATATTTTTTTTGGATGCCTTTCTCTCTATTCGATGCGGTGTTTCATTTCTCTTTAGTCTTGTTTCAATATCTGAGCTAAGTTCGACAAAATAGAACTTTCCACCATTAGAAATAAACATATCGGACAACTTTGTTAAATATTCCTTCTCCTTTGGCATTTCAAATGCACACACATAAGTGAATATAATATCTATATTGTGTTTTATAGCTGTGGCGAATGCCTTTTCTCTGAAAATAGCATTAAACTCCTTTTGAGCAGGAGTACCAAAGCCGAATATCCTGTCTGATATCTCTATGCTGTCATGATTCATCATTAAATTGTATCTTAATTTGTCTCTGATACATTCAGCAACGGTCATTTTACCCACAGCGTGGGGACCGCAAACTATGATTAAATTTGCCATATTACTCTCCGTTTTTAGTGCTTTGTTGTAGTATATCACACCTTACTTTACAATATTACATTTCATCTTAACATACATAAATCATCTAATCCGTTACTTAAAAGAAAGAACCATAATCCCGAAACACTTGGTGTCAAAATCATGGTTCTTCTCTGGCGGAGAGACAGGGATTCGAACCCTGGTTACTATTCCTAGTAAACACGATTTCCAGTCGTGCGCCTTAGACCAGCTCAGCCATCTCTCCAAACGCAAATCATATTTTATACACCGGTATATAATATGTCAATGAAATATTATGAGTAATAGTGTTTCGTGAGTATTTCAGAGCACTTCTCCAACAGTTTTTTGTCATATTTATTTAGATGAGTAAGAACTGTGTATTTGGTTGTACTCATGATGTGGCCATACATTATACTGTCTCTAAAGATATCTTCAGGAATACCTAATGCTTTCGGGTCTGTTTCGCAGCCGGCGTTTTTCAGGATTCCTTCTATCTCTTCTGTTTCTATATCCATAACTTTTACTGGAAGCTTATCTTTTACAATATCATAAAGTCTGCAAATTACACATAATGCTACACCGACGGAATTTCCATGCAGAGGGTGTTCCCATCCCCTTTTTATGTATTCAACATCCCAGTAATGGACAAGATGATGCTCTGCTCCTGAACCGGGTCTTGTATTTGTATACATACCCATGGCTATCCCTGAAAGGATAAGTGCTTCCATTATGTTTTCTACAGCTTTTTTATCTCTCTGTTTTAATAAAGCAGCGCTGTCTGAACACTTGTCAGCTGCTTTCCATATTAGGCCAGCAATTTCTTCACAGTAGTGCTCATTATTAAGGTCTCTTCCAAACCTCCATTCCCTTACCGCATTATACTTTGATAAGACATCACCGAATCCTGCGGTCAGCATAGTATATGGAGCATTTTTTAAAATGTCTATGTCAGCAAATATACCTATCGGTACCTGTCCTGGACAACTTTCTTTAAGGTTGTTTATTATTAGGGCGGAAGTGCTTGAAGCATATCCGTCCATAGATGGCGCAGTCCCTATTACAACATATTTTTTACCAAGATGGTATGAAATATTCCTTGTGACATCATTAACAACACCGCTTCCTACTGCAACAAAGAAATCAATACCTTGCGGCATCCTAATCAGCGTCTCCCCGATTGTGCTCTCATTCGGTACAACAGCGACATTATTTTTTAAAGGTATTATATAGCTTAAAGTATCCTGATTCTTTTCCTTAAGCTTGTCAATAACCATTGTACCGGCAATCTTGTATGTTATCTCATCAGATATAACCATAATACAGCCTTTTGCTTTTGTAAGAATAAAGTTAACTCCCTCTTCTATTCCTTTTTCCGATATCTCTATCCTTTCCATCCCCGGGTTATGAACAAGTCCGCACTCACATGGATAAGTGTTCTTAATTAGTTTCTTAATCTCCAAATCTTTAAATCCCATATTTGCTCCTTAAATTATAAGTTTTAAGATCTCGTATAATCCAAATCCCATGAAATTGCCTATCGCATAACCCAATAATCCTGTAGCAATTCCTATAAGTATTACTCCTTCATTCTTTATAGCCTTTGCTGTTGGTATTATAAATGCTGGTCCGAATATGCCTGCTATTGAAGTTATTATAATCGTGTCCACATCAATTTTAAATAATAGGGATAAGATAAAATGCATTGTCATTGTAACAAAAAGGACAAAGGCAACCATTCCTAAAACCTGTACGGACTGTCCTAGTATAAGACGAAAATCCGCCATCGATCCAACCGCTAATGAAAATACATATATAAGATATTGCCCTAACGGGTAAGATACTTTATTTTGTTTTACTCCTTTTAAAAAAGATAGCGCGACCCCTATTACTGATACACAAAGCATAATTACAGCTACATTAGTCGCTTGTTTTGTAAGCAGGAAAGATATCCCTATACTAACACCAAGAGCTCCTATCCCTAAAAGAAGAGCGACAATCCCCTGCTTTATCTTGTCTTTAAACGGTATTGCTGCTTTGCTTATTATGCTTTCTTTTTGGTATTCTGTCTTATCTGTTGCAACAGATATCTGTCTGGTTAGTCTTTTTAATAGAGGTTTAGCTAATGTGCAGATGAACAGAAAGTATAATCCTCCTAATACCTGGTCTGCAAGATTGGCAACTATAATCGTATTTTTGTCTGCATTTAATCCATATCCTATTGCAAACAGATTAGGAGTCCCTCCGGTATAACACCCAACAAGCATAGAGGCTATTTTTGTGTTTTCATATACATTTGAAAAGACAATCACGCTTAATGCTGCGATTGTCATGATAGAAATACATAGAAGAAGAAAAGACAATCCTGTTTTTTTTACATTCTTTTTTAATGTCAGAAAATCGGAATTCAACAGGATAAGCGTTATTGCAATAGGTATCAGTACTGACGAAACAGTATCTGACAAAGAAGCATCTATCGGAAGCCCGCTGTTAGCCCAAATTATACCTATTGCATAACAGAAAAGGATAGGACCGACTGTTTTTATAAATTTTACTTTATTCTCTAATATGACTAGCACATAAGGTATACCGAAGAATAAAAAAAGCTGGATCACTGTCAATAACATGTATTTAATCCCCCTACAGTTAAATATATATTAAATATGTATTTTTGTCCATTTCCCTATTTTAAACCTTATCATTCCTGCAAGGCATCTAGTGAGCTGATCTGCAAAAAGTCCAAGCCATGCCCCAATCAGACCAAGCTGTATCGGATATATCATTATATATGACAATCCAGGCCGTATTACCGCAACACTAATCAATGCCATCGTTGCAACAAATTTTACATCTCCTGCGCCTCTTAAACATCCTGAATATACAATCTGTGAATTTATAAAAAAGGTGGATAGTGCCATTATTAATAAAATCCTGGAACCGTTTTCAATTATACCTGCATCATCGGTAAACAATCCCATAAGCATCTTTCCCCCAAAAATAAATAATGCTGACAAGGCAATTGAAACCAGGATTGCCATCCTCTGGCCTATCTTTACATAAAGTACAGATAAATCACTCCTCTTTTCCCCCATTGTCTGTCCTACTAACGCAGTAGTCCCTATTCCAAGCCCGCTGCCAATATTCGTTGATAAATTCAATATATTAATACATACAAGATGCGTTCCGTAATCCAGTGTACCGAGCTCTGCAATTATCTTGTTATACATAAAGAACCCGAAACGAAAACATAATTCTTCTAATGCTGCATTTCCCGATATCTTTACTATTGACTTAACAATACCCATATCAAACTTCTTCAAGCTTTTTATGTTGAAGAAAATGAAAGTGGATTTTCTTAATGAATAACAAGCCATAATAAAAGCAGCAGACATTCCTATAACAGTCGCAATAGCAGCTCCTTTTACTCCAAGAGCTGGAAAGCCTAATCTTCCTTTTATCAATAGAAAGTTGAAAATAACATTTACAATATTGGATACAATATTGGTAGTCATAGCAATTTTTGTATTTCCTGCACCTCTTTGTGCGGCATTAATGGTCATAGTCAGAACAGAAAGTACTGTCCCGGCAGTAACAATTTGATAGTATATTACAGAATCATCAATGAAATCGTCACCTGCTCCGGCAAATCGTAAAAGAGGTTTTGCTGTCAGCATTCCGACTACAGTCATGATAATGGCAAGTATAAAGCAGATTAGAAGAGCCTGCATAAGAATCTGATTAGCTTTTTTTGCATCATTCTCGCCTTTTCTTCTGGCTATCAATGCTGTAACACCTGTGTTTAATGCCATAAAAAGCATCAGTATTATCATTCTTGGCTGAGTAGTTATTCCTACTGCCGTAACAGAAGATATACCAATAGCAGATACCATTAACGTATCTACAAAACTTGTCAATCCTCCTAAAAGCGCTTCAACAGTGGACGGGAATGCCATTCTGAACATCCTGCCGTATGCTTCTTTCGCTGAAGGAACTTCTCCTAATAGTTTCTGCTTGCGAAGCAGAAATCGTGGCTGATAAAGCTCCTTAATCATTCTTCATATTCTAACATAGTTTTTTATCTTTTTGTTCATATGTTTATTTGCCTTATATCATCCTGGCATAGATGTAAATGTACAGATACCTTATCTACCCTTTGAATATTAGAATATCAGTGTTATAATTTTGTGTAACCGCAAAAAGAGGCTGTAAAAGTGAGTATACAAAAAATTTTTAAGAATAAAATACAGGCCACCGCAGATTGTTTCAAAAAAGTCTTTGAAGTCAATGGCAGATATGTGAATGATCACTGCTTTATAACCCATAATGATGAAATTCATCTTTTTTATATCGATGGTGAGACAGGAAAGGGTTGTTATGATTTAGAAAATGAAATTATTATAGGACATGCTGTAAGTAAGGATCTTTCTTACTGGGAAGAAAAGAAGCCTGCTCTTATATATGATAAATCACTTTATTTTGAGGAAAGAGGCATTTTTGCACCGTATGTGTATGAAAAGGAAGGTAGATTCTATATGTTCTATTCTTCTCATAACTTTAATAAGGCTCAGTTTATGTGTCTGGCATTTTCTGATAACCTTTATGAATGGACAAGATATGATAATAATCCTCTTTTCAGACCATCACAAGGTTGGTCCTTATGGAAAGAAAATATTCCCTGCTCCTGCAGAGATCCTCATATTTTTCATGATGAAGATAAAGATGAATATGTAATGTTATGGGTTGCAGATATGTTAGAAAATCCAAAAATGTCCTGTATAGCTGCATCAGTTTCCAAGAATCTTTTCTCATGGAGGGAAGCAGGGCCTGTCCTAATACGTGAACACTCTTTTTACGAAAGCATTACCTGTAAGACTGAATCACCCTGTCTTTTAAAGAAAGATAATTTATACTATCTTTTTTACAGACATGGAAACGGAACAAAGTACTGTATTTCGGATTCCTACACCAACTTTACTTACAGTGATTCATATTATTTAAGCCCTTCTCATGCAAGCGAGATATTTAAGTTTAAAGATTATTGGTATATTTCCAGCTGCTCAAGAGCTGTTGCCGATATTGAGCATAAGACAGACCGAAGTATGGGTTTATTTCTGGCTAAATTAGCCTGGGACGGATTACACCCTGAAATATATGCGTTTTCGCAACAATAAATTTTCTAGTTTTCGTTTGAATTTGGTTTTTTACTTTACATATTTACATCTATGAATTAATATTATATAAGGCGAATTTTGGAAAACTGATTTAATCATTATTCCGGAAGGAAGGAGAAAATAATATGACAAAAAACAAAATGTTGCTTTCATGGATAGAGGAGATGACCGCTCTTACTACTCCTGATAAGGTCGTCTGGATCACAGGAGACCCTAAACAACTTGACGAATTAAGGCAGCAGGCCTTAGCAACCGGTGAGCTTTATAAGCTTAATGAAGAAAAACTTCCTGACTGTTATTTGCATCGCACAGCTGTAAATGACGTAGCACGAGTAGAACATCGTACTTTTATATGTTCAAGGAATAAAAAAGATGCAGGACCTACAAATAACTGGATGGAACCAAAAGAGGCATATGAGAAACTCGGTAAAATCTTCAGTAAAAGCATGAAGGGCCGTACCATGTATGTTATTCCATATTCAATGGGCCCTGTAGGATCCAAGTTCTCTAAAGTGGGTATAGAATTAACAGACTCCATATATGTTGTTATGAATATGGTTATTATGACAAGAGTAGGCAGTGATGTGCTTGATGTGCTTGGAAATTCCAATGATTTCGTTAGAGGACTTCATGGCAAAGCTCAGATAGATGAGGAAAACAGATATATCTGTCATTTCCCGGAAGACAACACAATATGGTCAGTTAACTCTGGTTACGGTGGGAACGTTCTTTTAGGCAAAAAATGTTTTGCTTTAAGAATAGCCTCATATCAGGGAAAACAGGAAAACTGGATGGCAGAGCATATGCTTATCCTCGGAGTTGAATATCCTGACGGAGATATTAAATATATAGCTGCAGCATTCCCTTCAGCTTGTGGAAAAACAAATCTTGCTATGCTTATCCCACCTGAAATCTACGCTAAAAAAGGATACAAAGTCTGGACAGTAGGAGACGATATCGCATGGATAAGAAAAGGCCCTGATGGAAGACTCTGGGCAATTAATCCTGAGAACGGCTTCTTCGGTGTTGCACCTGGAACAAACGTGAAATCCAATCCGAATGCATTGCATTCAACAGAGCAGGGAACTATTTTCACTAATGTTGTTCATAATCTTGAGAACAATACAGTATGGTGGGAAGGATTGGATAAGAATCCCCCAACTAAGGCTATAGACTGGAAAGGTAATCCTTGGACAGCTGAATCAGGTGAGAAGGGTGCACATCCAAACAGCAGATTCACAGCTCCTGCGACAAACTGCCCATGTATAAGCAAAGAATTTGATTCACCAAACGGAGTTCCTCTTTCTGCAATAGTATTTGGCGGAAGAAGAGCAAAGACTGCTCCTCTGGTATATCAGTCATTTGACTGGGTAAACGGAGTATTTGTAGGTTCTATAATGGCTTCTGAAACAACTGCAGCTGCAAGCGGAGCTGTCGGAGTTGTAAGAAGAGACCCAATGGCCATGCTTCCGTTCTGCGGATACAACATGGGTGACTACTTCCAGCACTGGTTGGATATGGGTAAGGATATAGGGAATAAAGTTCCTAAGATATTCCATGTTAACTGGTTCAGGCTTGATAATGAAGGACATTTCGAGTGGCCTGGATTCGGTGAAAATTTACGCGTTCTTCTTTGGATACTTGATCGTTGTGATAACAAAGTTGACGCAGTAGAAACTCCTATCGGTTATCTTCCAAAGCATGAAGACATCAGTCTTGAAGGAATTGATGTATCAAAAGAGACATTAAAAGACCTTCTCTCTGTTGATAAGAAACTCTGGCTTGATGACGCTACTGCTGTAGAAGAGTTCTATGGAAAAATCGGAGAAACTTTACCAAAAGAACTTAAAGAAGAATTGGCTAAACTTAAGAAAAGACTTGCTTAATAAAAAGATTGTATTATTAAAGGCTGTGTATCAAATACACAGCCTTTTTTATTCTTCTGCTATAAGTTGTCCTCTAGTATTTTTCTTATATCCAGCTTTTTATTGTTTCTGCCGGTTTCCATAAAGTCCTTTTTATATATTATTGATGCCCAGCTTATAACCGAATCCATTATTCTTGTTTTTACGCCAACTTCCTTAGCTAAACAGCTTATAGGGACACATCCAGTCTGTATGTCCTCATATATATATCTGGTATCTATATCGAAAGGAGCCAGCACACTCGAATAAGCATGTGTGTTCTGAATACATTCGTACAAAGTATTGCCTTTTGAACCATATCTTTCTCTAAGCCATTCACATACAGGTAATACATTTATACCAGCCTTTTTGGCTGTTTCTGTTCTTTCGTTATCCAGCTCCTCCAGAATATTAGCAACCAGCGGTGATATTCCGTCTATATAGTATCTGAATACTTCTTTAGCTTCTATCCTGGTTATATTCATCAAGGTGGGAAGAGGATGAAAAATAACTCCGATATTGGATAATCCTGTATGCAGTATGCTTTCAGCAGGTTCTATGTCATGAAATAACTCATTCATCATTTGGACAAGCTGTATTGTATGTCTTTTTTTGTGCCCTGATATTTTTACTTTGTGTTTCATCTCATATATGTGCGGATGCCCTGGCTTGTCGCAACGACAAGTAAAAACAAAAGTGTCTGCTTCCCCAAGAAGTATTTCTGAATCACACCCATTACTCCTTAAAACATTATCAAATTCGTAAGTTCCAAATGTCCTTCCTGGATTTAATATAACAGCTTGCCCATTATGCAGATATGGAGCCATCTGCTTTGCTACTGCACAGTGGTACTGTGCAGGCGTTGTGACAAGTATCAGGAAGGCGTCTTCAATGACTTCTTTCATATCACAGCTTATCATTTCTATTTCTACAGTATCATTAACTATTCCTTTTACTTCAAAAAGATTGTTTTCGAACATGTCAACTCTTTCTTTCTCTCTTGCGTATAAAGAAACATTGTACCCTTTTAAGGCAATATATGCGGCCATTGACTGGCCGCCATTTCCTGTACTTATAACTGCTATTTTCCTGTTCAATATAGTTCCTTTCCTGTTAACCTGAATAATCTCTGTTTCTCATTCAAAAAACATCTTTCCTTAGGATCGTATGCAAGACATTTCCCTTCATGAATCCTCGTCTTAAGTTCACCTCTAAATTCTCCACTCTTTAAAATATGAGGAGCATCTAATATCCCTCGTTTTATACATTCAGTTAATACTGCAGGATCAGAAAACGGATCATCACTCTTATCCCTGTATTCTTGGTTTATAAAGTCTAAAAGATATGTTGCTTCAGATATTAGTTCTTTTTTTCTTCGTTGAACAGCACTGTCCTGTTTCAAATCAACGTTTCCATACAGTACAGACCTTATTACCCCTCTTACAATTTTACAGCTTTCTATTACAACTTCAGAGGATGCGGCTTCTAATGCCTCACTATATCCAACAA
The DNA here is from genome assembly GCA_012729955.1 of Clostridiaceae bacterium. GTDB lineage: Bacteria > Bacillota > Clostridia > DUPQ01 > DUPQ01 > DUPQ01. The sequence continues at coordinate 741 of JAAYBX010000013.1, read as the reverse complement.
CGTGGATTATATGCGGTTCAATAGCCATTGAAAGCTGTGTTGATGCTGCAAGCTGCCCTTTTGCCACATCGGCGTCGGAACTAAGGAAAGGAAGACCTGCTCTAACCTGACGGTAAATCCTGAATTCTTTTGTAGCAAGGCTCTCTGTCATTTCTAACTGCGCCAATACTTTCGCAAGATCCATGGAAAATGTCAATGAACCGGGTACATTAAACATGTACTGTGCGATGTAATCTTTAACATTGTTCTTTTTTGCATTATATGCGCTTATAAATGACATTGCTACAGAAATAACATCATGTGCATCTCTTAATCCCCAATGATGCGGTTCATTTAACTCAACAGGAATGTCTCTTTCACCATGCCATCTCATAAGCCTTTGTGCTTCTTCTATTGAAATATGAAGTTTCCTTGTTCCTCTTCCATCAATTTCGTTATACCAGCATAAAGGAACAGCGCACCAGGCATTTGATATAGTGTTTATAAGCATTTCTGCAAAATTCATAACATCCGCTGTTCCACTGTAACATCTCATTAAAGGATAATTACCTTTTTCTGATGCTTGCTTAAGATTTTTGAATTCCTCCTCTGATCTGATTGGAACACCTCCTGCTCCATCCATCTCCTTATTACGCATTTCCGGCCGGAAAAAATACTGCTGCGTATTCTGGTCTATTCCTAAAGAAATTACATCAAGAACCTTTGATTTTGCTATTGTGTTTATCCCGTCAAGTGTTTCCT
>JAAYBX010000132.1 GCA_012729955.1 Clostridiaceae bacterium | reverse complement strand
CTGTTTCGTTATATAATGCTGGCAAATATAAAGAAGCTAAAGCAGCATTCGAAACAATAAAAGAATATAAAGACAGTATTATATATCTACAAAACGCTTCGTTAAAAAGCTCAGAAGTTGGAAGCTATATATATTTTGGCGAATATGAACAAGATAATAACACATCCAATAACAAGGAGAGTATTGAATGGCAAGTTCTTGCCAAGGAAAACAATAGGTTTCTTGTTGTAAGCAGGTATGCGCTTGACTGTAAGGAATATAACGAAACTTATAAAACTGTCACATGGGAGACATGCACGCTTCGCACATGGCTGAACGGATCATTCTATGACAATGCATTCAGCTCGTCAGAAAAAGCCATGATTCTTTCTTCGACTATTGCGAATGAAAATAATCCAGAATATGGTACAGCTGGTGGTAACAAAACTACTGACAGAGTTTTCCTTCTTTCAATTTCAGAAGCACAGAAGTATTTCTCATCAGATTATGAAAGACGGACAGAGGCCACAGCTTATGCTGTTAAAAATGGTGTATGGGTGTATGATAGCGATAGCGATTGTTGCCTCTGGTGGTTGCGGTCGCCTGGCTACAGTAGTAATCGTGCCGCGAGTGTCGACCGTGATGGCTCCGTCGACTACACTGGCAACTATGTCCTCGATGTCTATCGTGCCGTCCGCCCCGCTATGTGGATAGACATTTCAAATCTGGAACCTTAAATCTTCAAATCTATGCGCCTGAAAGGCGTAAATCTGCACGCGAAGCGTGCCTAATCCCCACCGTCAGGTGGGAGTTTATATAGGAAGGTGATGTGGATGCAAAAACAGCAAAACGAGCTTATGGTTGTTACAAAGGCAAAAGATTTGTGCTCATATGTTATGACTGTAACGCAAAAATCACCTAAGCATTTCAGGTATACATTCGTCAGCAGATTGCAGAATATTGCTTTGGATGTAATTGAAAATCTGTATCGCGCTAATGATAGCTATATTACAAAGGATGATCTATCAACATGGGAAAAAAGATTAGCTTTTCAGCATAAAGCACTTACGGATTTAAAGATGTTGGGATACTTTTCACTTTTATCGTTAGAACAATGCTGTATCCTTGCTAAGCAGTATGAACAGATTTCAAGACAGGTTTCTGACTGCCAGAATATGCTCGGAGCATGGATTAACAGCGACAGGAAAAGATTACAGCCATAGATGGCTTTAGTCCGGGGATTTGACTGAATGGGTGCAACTGGTGGTTGCGGTCGCCTGGCAACAATAGTAATAATGCCGCGAATGTCAACAATGATGGCTCCGTCAACAACAATGGCAACAATGTCAACAATGACAATAATGCCGTCCGCCCCGCATTACTCCTTAATTACCTGAAGCATGTCCGTACGTACGGCTGCCTGTGTAGGGAGTAAAGGAGTCGGATTCCCTCTTGACCATTAGGTCAGGAAAACATATGTCGGCGGCAGAGCCTTATACTTTTAGTTTTCGGTTCTTACGGCGGGATGCTCTTTGTGAGAAGAGGGCGTCTCGCCCTGCCGATAAAAAAGGGACAATCATGGAAGATTATGCTTCAGTCTGGAATTTTCAGAATCTATACAAAGCACATACAGCTGCCCGCTTAGGTAAACGAGGGACAAGGGAAGTTATTGATTATGAAATGAACCTCTCAGATAATCTTACAAAGGTTTCTGATGCATTAAGAGACAAGACTTATGGGATATCTTCCTATTACAGCTTCGTGGTACATGATCCAAAAGACCGTATAATACATGCGTTGCACTATAGCGACCGTGTTGTCCAGCATTGTATTTGCGATGAAGTTCTTGCTCCGCTGATTGATAAAAAGCTTATTTATGACAATGCCGCTTGCCGCATAGGCAAAGGCACACACTTTGCTCTTAAACGTGTTTCCATGTTTCTTTGTGAGTATTACAAAAAGGAAGGCGCAAAAGGATTTTTTCTAAAATGCGATATCCGTAAATTTTTCGATAACATTGATCATGAGGTTTTAAAGCAAAAACTCAAGAAAGCAGTAAAAGATGAGGATACGCTAAATCTTTTAGGCGGTATTGTGGACAGTTTTGAAAAAACTCCAGGGAAAGGCCTTCCCCTTGGGAATCAGACCAGCCAGTGGTTCGCCTTATACTATCTTGACGGGCTTGACCGTCTGATAAAAGAAAAACTGCACATAAGGTACTATTCCCGCTATATGGATGATTGCGTCTTAATTCATAGTGACAAGCAGTATCTTAAGTATTGTCTGGCTTCTATGAAGGCATTTGTTGAAAAGGAACTCCATCTGGAATTTAACAGTAAGACGCAAATATTCCCTATTGAAAATGGCGTTGACTATCTTGGGTTTCACATTTATCTTTCCGACACCGGTAAAGTAATAAGAAAGGTCAAACAGAAAACAAAATACAGGTATAAAAGAAAATTGAAGTATATGCAAAAAGCATACGCAGAAGGTTCTTTAGCTTTTTCTGAAATCAAGCAAATACTTTCAAGTTACCATGCTCACCTGAACCATGGACATACTTATAAACTGCAGAAGACGGTATTAAACAGTTTTGTGTTAAAAAGGCTGATCCATAAATCATTAAGTAGCTAGCCCTATGCTGTCATGAAAGTAACTTTGATAATAATTACAGTTTGTATTAAAATATGCTTATGCAGTATCTTAGTTTGATTCAAGAAAGGACTACAAATGGAACAGAATGAAAACAAACAGGAGGAGAAAAAGAGTACAGGATATACTTTTGAATGCAACACCGACAAATGGTATAACAAGAGAAATCCTAACACTTTCCCTTATCCTATCCTTGCGACAATAGTATTTTTGCTTATGGGCTTCATATGGAACCTTTGGCATCCGGGCTGGATAGTCTTTCTCACAATTCCGGTATATTATGCAGTAGTTAATGCGATAAAATCTAGGGCTATATCATTTTCACTGGTTATCGTGCTTATTTATCTTGCAATGGGCTTTATTTGGAATCTATGGCATCCAGGCTGGATAATATTTTTATACATACCGAT
>JAAYBX010000131.1 GCA_012729955.1 Clostridiaceae bacterium | reverse complement strand
TAATTTAGTGGCCTCCCTTCGGAAAATAGGATACTAATATTGTAACAGATAGTATAGGACATAGAACGAGCAATATGTTTATTATGAAATGGGACATAGTATGTCTACTTCTGAATATCCTATGTTTGCAATGCATATATTTAAAATCTTAACAGAATCAATCTTCTCAATTTTTCAAACTTAATTATTACATTACATAATAGCAGGATATTGTCACATAAGGGTGAATACAGAAAATGACTGTACATGGAGGGAATAATATGTTTATTTAATTAATGATTTCATTTAATTTACTCTTTTTGAAGTATAAGATTTCTATTTTGTGTATATCATAGGAGTGAATCTTATACCTTCTTTAATTTGTTCATCAGTATCAGGAATAAAACCCAGCTTTTTATATATCTCAACTGCATAAGGTGATGAATTTACAGTTATTTTATTCCCCGTACTCTTTTCTAAAACTACTTGGAATAGTTTCCTGCCGATACCTTGTCTATGGTACCTTCCATCAACAAAAAATAGTGCGATATGATTACCGTTGTTCCGTGTTGCGATTACTCCAATAATCTCATTATCATTAATAAATGCTCCATAAAATTCTAAGCTATCAATTGATTCTGGATTGCTGATAAAAGCTTTAAAGGTGTTAATGCCCTCTAGGGAATAATCACAAGCTTCATATTGCATGAAGACTGATAAAACAAGATTTATGGCTGTTTCATGATGTTTTTTTGATATGCTTTCAATCCTAATCAATATGTATACTCCTAAATCTATAATGTTACAAATGGAAAACTTGCTATCTTTTGAGTCTGTGAATACTTCATCTACTTAATATTCTTTGTGAAATCTAAGAGCGTAAAAACCGATGGAAGTAATTCATCTGAATATAGATCAAATACAACAGGGAAGAACTTCAGTTTACCCATTTGCTTAGATTCTGATATCATTTTATTAATATCATCACTTAATGGAAGATTTAATGCATCTTCACGATTTTTCTCTGGAATAAAGATTGTTAGCTTAAAGAATCCGTCCCAAACCGATAACCAGAAAACAGTGGTTTCCTTCAGCACGCCTCGAACACCTTTCCATTTATATAGTCCTTTTGCAAGCCATGCTTTTCCATCTGTATAGTACCGCCATTCAATTTCTATATTGTGATTTATTAATTCATTCGCAAATTTAATATAGGTATTGTTCGCTTCATTAAGCGCTTTTGCAATAACATCACTTGATGGTTGAATATCAGGGTTTCTGAGTAATTGTTCTTTAGTCGTTTTCATAAGGATTATAATATCAGAATTTTCGTTTTAATCAAAGTAAGCAGAAAAATTTTGTGAATTATCACTGTTCGAGAAGATAAATGTCATGAAGATATTTCTTCCCTCTGAAAATTTCATAATACTGCTCTCCAGTTCTTACAAATCCAACTTTCTTAGCTATGTTTACTGATGCAATATTATCCGGATATATTCGAGCAAAGACTTTGGTCGTCACCAACTCTTTTTTCGAATATGTAAGAATGGCTGTTAATGCTTCACTCATATAGCCCTTTCTCCAATAATCCGGTTGAAGATCATAACCAACTTCAATCTCATGTTTATCAGTATCCCAGCAATGAAATCCGCATGTACCGATTTTTTCATTGTTTTCCTTTAATACTATGATCCATCTGTGCCGGCTTTTCATTTCATCTTTCAAATAGCAATCAACTATGCATTTCGCATCTTCGTTTGAAATAACAGGTTCAGCATCAAATAGGTATTCATTCACTTCATCTGTTGAAAACTCTTTATATATAAATGGAATGTCATCATATCCGATATTTTTCAAATACAGTCTCTCTGTTTCCAACTCTTTAAAAATCATAACTGCTTCCTCGAATCATAAGTTACTTCCTTTATATATTAACATAACCATCCCGGATGTATTTTACCTAAGGTTAAACTTGTCTCATAAATACTCATAGTTGTCCTTGATACTCTTACTTCCATCTGCAACCATAAAGTTCATGTTGTTCTTTTGTGTTTTCTTAATCATTCTATGAGCAAACAGAATTTTTTCAAAAATAGTCTTGTTTTGATTTTTAATAACGTATATAATTTAACACGTGTTAAATACAAAAGACAAGGTGAAGATATTTTTAGTGTTTCTATTGCATTAGCATTGTATGAATATATTAGGTTTAAACGCAGATAAAGGGGGATGGTTAGTATGAAGAGAACAATTTTCTTACAGGACGAGAACGCTATCTGGTTAAAAGGAAACATTCACAGCCACAGCGTTTTTTCTGATGGTAATCTTACACCTGAAAAGATGAAAGAGGCATATAAGCATCATGGTTATGATTTTTTGGCTGTTACCGACCATGATATCTATACAGATACCCGAATGCTGACTGATGATAAGTTCACCATGATTCAAGGCTTTGAATTATGGGGTAATGCTTCAAATGACAAAGATATTCATGTGCACTTTTTATGGGACGATAAAATAGATGGAATTGAACCGGGACAGAAGATTCATCTGCCTAAAAGAACAGGGAAGGAGTGTCTTGCATTAAGTTACCAGCTTCGGG
>JAAYBX010000130.1 GCA_012729955.1 Clostridiaceae bacterium | reverse complement strand
ATGGGATAAAATGCATGCATTCAGACCTGGCTGGGAAAAAGTACGGAAACTCAAGAAGATGCCCTTTCATTGACTTAACCTGTTTTTTATGTTACCCTATCATAGACATATCCGAATATCTATTGGATAGTGGGGGAACCGACTTTTGGGGTGAATCAATATATGATGGGCAACTTGGTAGCCCAAACCCGACAGCTAATCCCATAGGAGTACACCAAGCATGTAATAACATACTGATTTAGTTCATTTTTGTGGGCTTTTTTGAGTTATGCCCGTAACAGAACGAGATCACATACTTTAAATACACTATGGGAGGTTTTATATGAACGTAATGTTAAAAATCGCTATTATTCTTGCTGTTGGGATAATAGGAGGAAAGGCAGCAAGGTTAATAAAGCTGCCGAATGTTTCAGGTTATCTGGTTGCAGGGCTTCTTTTGGGTCCTTCTTTCTTTAATTTTGTAAGTCCTGCAGATATACAGTCATTTAATCTTGTGAATGAGATTGCACTGGCTGCCATAGCTTTCAGTATCGGAAATGAGTTTGTTCTCAAAGAAATAAAGAAGATTGGAAAATCTATTTTTATAATAACTCTTCTTGAAGTTGTGGGAGCTGTGCTTCTTGTCTTTAGTGTAATGTTCTTCATATTCAGGCAACCGTTCGCATTCAGTATTGTGATAGCAACAATGTCTGCAGCTACTGCGCCAGCAGCTACACTCTTAGTTATGAAGCAGTATAATGCACAAGGCCCACTGACCAGAACAATACTTCCTGTTGTTGCATTAGATGATGTTGTGGGAATAGTAATATTCGGTATTGCCTTATCACTTGCGAAAATAACTGCTTATAAACAACAGATGTCCATTATATCCATGATAGCCGGTCCAATAATCGAAATAGCAGGATCGGTCATACTTGGTTTTGTACTAGGGGTTATTTTATCCTGGTTCTCAAAGAAGACCAGAGGAAGGGATGAACTTCAAGCAATAACTCTTGCTATAATAGGCTTGGCTACTGGTATATCCCTGTTGTTAGGTTTCTCTCCTCTACTTACATGTATAGTTTTGGGCACAGTGCTAGTAAATGTACAGCAGAACTCTACAAGAGTATTTGATTCAATAAATAGCTTCGCCACACCAATATATGTTCTTTTCTTTACAATTGCTGGTGCAAGCCTGGATCTGTCAATACTTAAGACTGTCGGAATAATGGGATTATCTTATGTTCTAGCAAGAGGTATCGGGAAGATCATAGGAGCATGGGCAGGTGCATCCATGGTAAAAGCGGAACCTGTTGTAAGAAAATACCTTGGATTAGGGCTTCTTCCGCAGGGTGGAATTTCAATCGGTCTTATGGTGCTTGTACGCCAGCAACTTCCTGATTATGCAATAGCTATAAATACGATTATAATGTTCTCTGTCCTCATATATGAAGTAAGCGGACCAATATTTGCAAAGATTGCAATAAAAAAAGCTGGAGAGATACAGATTGATAAGAAAACAGTTAAGTCCGGTAATAAAGACGAAATAAATTATAAAGCATCTTCACAAACAAATGAATGATGTATATAAATAAATGAGAGGTGATAAAATGTTTGTATTATTCATAGTATTAAATGAGATATGCTGTTTAGAAGATATTCTTGCAGGATTCATAAAAGAAGGAATAGGCGGTGCTACAATTATTGACAGCCAGGGAATGGGCAGAGCCATTGCTCATACCAGGAATGAAGATATTCCGATGTTCGGTACATTAAGGATGATGCTAGGTGACACCCATCCATATAGTAAAACAATCTTCACTGTCTTGGATAGTAAGAAGATGGTTGATAAAGCGGTATCTGTTGTAAAGAAGATTGTGAGTGACTGCACTTGCAGAGGTGTTGGGCTTATGTTCACCGTACCGATTGGCAAAGTATACACAATGGATGGAGAAGACAAATAATCATCTTTATGATTTGTGAAAACTGTTGACAAGCCTTAATAGAGATAGTATCATTTCAAATTAGTTAACCTGATTAAGTATTAATTGCGCTTATCGACTGATTACAGAAATACTGGATAACTCAGTTCTGATACTTATCCCACATGTTGGCCACTGCAGTGAAATACATAACAGATAAAAGACTATATCTTTTCTAGTAAATATCCATAACTTGATGAATTATATCTAAATTGCTATATAATTTAATAATTTATTAGCAAATTTATATTATAAACCTTATTACTTTATTTTTAATCTTGACATTGTTTATTGAATAAAATATAATTTTGTTATGCATTGCATAAATTGAATATTAATACTAGAATTAGTGTCCGCAAAAGAATTTAAAAGGAGAAATATTATGAAAACTAAAAAAAATATATGTTGTTTATTAGTATTTATCATGTTAATAAATTGTTCATCAATAGTTATTGCTAAAAAAATCAATAGTGCAGACATAGTAAATAAAGGATTATCAATCCGAGTTGTCGACTATGAAACATATATTAATGATATAGAGATATTTAATGAAAGAGTAAAAAGCATTATATAGAAAGGTAAGTTTTATGAAGAAGAGATTAATTTATATATTATTAATAGTTTTGCTATTTTCATTATGCGGGTGTAATGAAAACATACAACAAAGTCCTTTAAATAGTATCATGGAAACCCCGACTTTTTCAGATATTCCTGAAGAAACAGATAATGATGAAGAAGATTATTTAAGTATCAAGCACAAAACTGCTGATGTGGATAGTTTAATTGATATATTAAATATACACTATGAAGATAAAATAATACAGCAATTCGAAAGCTGTATGGTTGTTGGACAACCGTTCGTATCAATAGGAAACAGATATGATAATGATTCAATAAATGCCAATGGAGTAATAATGTCAGTAACAAAATATATCCAGGGAATAATTGAAGAAAATGATAATATAGTAAATATTAGTATAATAGAAGATAAATCATTTGATAACGGAGGATATATATTTACCAATGCAAATAATCTCTTTTTTAATTATTTTGACTATTTTGATAATGATAAATATACAATGTCCATATATAAATACAGGAATAGTTATATAGTATTCGAGTTTTATGATATGAGCCTATCGTCAAAAGATAAAAAGGCTTTCATTACGGAATTTGCTTCATTACTAGAAGAAAACTATTCTGAGAAAGATAAGCTAAAATTCAATGAAAACGATGAATTCTATATTTCTCAAATATATCCGTTAAACTATTTTGAAAAAATTAAAGGTGGATTAAATGCATATTACAAAAGAGATATTACAACTTATTTCCAAAGATATACAAAGTCTGAAATGCCTTTATATGAAATAAGTGAAAGATATACTCTAGATGAGATAAATAAAGAAGATGACAGTATTTTAGCTGTAACAAAATATATCCAAGGCAGTATAAACGATGACAGTATAAAAATTTCATTTATTGAAGATAAGACCTCTGATAATAAGGGATTTATATTTACTACAGATGAAACAGATAAAACTCCGAAGATTGAAATATACAGATATAATCAAATTTATATTATTTTTGAGTTTAATAATGCTGTTATTTCCGATGACTTTATGACTAACTCGATAAATGTAATTAAAGAAATTTCATATTTATTACCTTCATTGCTAGATTAGTAAACAAAAGCATATATCAGAAATATAATCATCCTCTTAAAAGATATATCGAGAGCCTGATATAAGCTTTATGAACTATTTGTGAAAACTGTTGACAAGCCATAATAGAAATAGTATCATTTCAAATTAGTTAACCTGATTAAGTATTAAGGTTGACTAATTTATTAAGGCGGTCAAATGGAACACAAGACTACGTTACAGAAGCTGGGAAAAATAACATTGCTGCATAAACTGTATTTCAATAAAGCAGCTGAGAATAAGGATATCTATCTTGGCCAGCTTCCCATAATCCACTATATCATGAGCAATGACGGGTGCACTCAAAAAGACCTTGTCAGTTTTTTCAAGGTTTCCGCTCCAAGTATTGCAACATCTGTAAAAAGGCTTATGAAATCCGGAT
>JAAYBX010000129.1 GCA_012729955.1 Clostridiaceae bacterium | reverse complement strand
TCCGGCATGGCGGGAACTGTTTCTGGTGGCTGGGATTTGAGTTTTATGTGCTTAATTCCGTAAAATGCTATCTTTTCTTTCTATGTCCTTCAGATATTCCATGAGAAGCAGTGATTTTACTGATTGAGAATGCATTTTACGGAAACTCAACAAAAAGATGCATTAAGCCATTGTTGAAAGCATTTCTAAGGTAACTTGATGACAAAGCTCCTCCTTAAGAAGAACTCTTTTAAATTCATCTACCATATACTCAGACATTCTATAAAGTTCCTCTGACAGAGATCCTGCAATATGTGAAGTCAAAAAAACATTTTGCATTGTAAAAAGAGGACTATCATCAGAAGGTGGTTCAGGATCAGTAACATCCAGGACTGCGCATCTCGTTGTGTCTTCTTTAAGCGCTTTTATCAGATCTTTCTCAATAACTTGAGCACCTCTTCCAGTATTTATGAATGTTGAATACTTTCCCATTAGGCTAAAACAGCTGTAATCAAGCATTCCTTTAGTCTGTTCGTTATTTGCAAGATGATTTGATATAACTGCACAATCAGAAAAAAGTTTATTTAATGAAACTTTCTTTACACCCATTTTTAAGGCTTTATCATCTGACAAAAAAGGATCGAAAACAAGTATATTTACTTTGTATGATGTTTTAAGCATACTTATAACAAGACTTCCTATAGCTCCAGCTCCAATAATACCGACATTACACCCATATGTACCTTTAACATTATTCCTTATATCCGCAGCTTTCTGCTTTAAATTATTTGACTGATAAAAACAGTTGAGAAAAAACCCTTTATTTGCAAGTATTATCTGGCTTACTGTATATTCAGCGACAGGAATGGCATTTGCTTTATAAGAGGAGTGTACATAAATACCGGATTCCAGGAAAGGTCTTGCAAAATGCTGAACTGATCCAGCTGCATAAAATATATGTTTTAAAGAAGGGAACACAGTATGTATTTCTTCTTTTGAAAAAAAAGGCATACCCCAAGTAGAAAAGATGTATTCAGTATCTTTGGAAATACAATAATCTGAAAGTATGTCTTCTTTAGTGTAACAGACAGAAATATTTATATCCGTAAGCTTTTTTAACTCGAATAATGCTGCATCATTATATACTGAATATACCTTATCTTTTGAATTGCTCATTAAAATACTCTTCATTAACATATTGTATATTTACAGATGAACAGTGTCAAACAGAACTGCGGAATTATAAGTTATATTCTAAATCATATTATAAATATTATTCCTAATGTATAGCAGATATACGATAAGATGTGATATCATTAGCATAGGAAGGAAGTTTATATGGAAAACGGTTACATTGTCGTTATTGGAGGTATAAATGCTGATATAACGGGAAAAGCAGTAAAAGATGTCATACAAAATGAATCTAATATTGGTAAAGTAACTTTAAGTGCTGGAGGAGTTGCAAGAAATATATGTGAAAATCTTGTCCGAATGGGAGTAGACTGCGAATTTATAACAACTTTTTCTGATGACTATTTCGGAGACATGTTGAAAAAATCCTGTAACGAGCTAGGCATATCGACTGTACATTCATACGAAACAACACAATATTCGACAGGGACATATGTCTCTTTGGAAGATTATAAAGGGCAAATGTCTGCTGCAGTATGTGATTCGGATGGAATAATGAATATTCCTTTTTCGCATATAGATAAGTATACTGTTTTATTAAAACATGCATCATGTATAGTTATTGACTGTAATCTTTCTGAGTCCATGATTGAATATATAACAACCAAATTTAAGAACAGGATAATTATCGCTGAAGCAGTTTCTTCTGCAAAGGTTATAAAACTCAAAAAAAGTCTTTCAAAAATATATGCAGTCAAGCTTAACAGACAAGAGTTCGAAAGTTTATATGGGATAGAATACAGTCAGGATAACGGCAAAATCATGTCTGTAAAATATAACAATAAGATTTTTGTGACAGAAGGAGTTGATGGAAGCACAGCATACGAACAAAATAATGCGATTCATATAAGTGCTATTCCTGCTTCTCAGATTGTATCTGTAAATGGTGCCGGTGATGCGTATGCTTCAGGAATAGCATATGGAATTATGCAAGGGTATGATACATTGTATTGTATGAGGCTTGCAGGTATAATGAGCTTCATTACATTATCCAGTCCAAGCGCAGTAAGTAAAGAAATAACTAAATATAAAGTATTAACAATGTTAAAGGAAATGAATTAAAATGGTAAATTATATCGATTATTCAGAGGAAGTCAAGAAAGCGAAAAATGAAAACAGACCTATAGTCGCGCTTGAATCTACGATTATAAGTCATGGTATGCCATATCCAAAAAATATTGAAACTGCTTTAATGTGCGAAGACATTATAAGGAAAAATAATGCTGTCCCAGCAACAATAGCTGTAATTGATGGAAGGCTGAAAGCAGGGTTAACACAAGAGGAGATTGAATATCTTGCAAAAGCTAAAGGTATCTTAAAGATGTCAAGAAGAGATTTACCTGCAGTAGTTGCTCAAAAACAAGATGGAGCTGCTACAGTAGCTGCAACAATGATAATAGCTCATTTAGCGGGTATAAAAGTTTTTGCAACTGGGGGTATAGGAGGAGTCCATAAAAATGCTTCGTACACTTTTGACATATCAGCTGACCTTCAGGAACTTGCAAAAACATCAGTAGCTGTTGTTTGTGCAGGTGTGAAAAGCATTCTCGATATAGGTCTGACTTTAGAATATCTTGAAACTATGGGTGTACCTGTATTAGGCTACAGAACAGAGAAATTCCCAGCATTTTATACTGATGACAGCGGGTATGCGGTCGATTATACTGTTAATGATGCAAAGCATGCTGCAGATATAATTAATGCAAAATGGAATCTTGGACTCCAAGGAGGAGTAGTTGTAGCAAATCCAATACCCAAAGAATATTCAATGGATAAAGATTATATTGATAATGTAATTAAAGAAGCTATAAAGGATGCGGATAAGTTAGGCGTAAAAGGTAAGAAAATTACTCCATTTCTTCTCGATAAGATAAAAGAGCTGACTTCAGGTGAAAGCCTTGCTGCAAATGTCAAGCTTGTCCTTAATAATTCAACAGTTGCAGCCAAGATAGCATACGAACTGTAAATGAGTATCAGAATACTATACGGACCAAAAAAGAAAGCATTAACTGAAATATTTATAAATGAAATTAATGAATCGATAAAAAAGAACCATAAATATCGTCTTATCGTAGTTATCCCTGAACAGTTTTCCTCGTATTATGAGGAACAGCTTGCATCTGGTAAAGGCTTTATGAAAGTAGAAGTTATGACTTTCAGCCGTTTGATGCAAAGATTTTTTGATTTAAGGTATATTGATTGTGATGAATTAATAAATGATACCGGAAAGACAATGCTTCTTTATTCATTATTGAACAAAGATGATATGAGGCTGGAATTCTATAACAAATCGAAAACTTATCCGGGGTTCTCAGTTCTTGCAAAACAGACGATTGATGAGCTTAGGGCAAATAATATATCTTATGAAGATATCCGGAACATAAGCCAAAAAGACAACATATCTGAGTCATCCAGAAAGAAATTTTTTGAAATATCTAAAATATATGAGGGTTATTTAACAATTTTGAAGGACAGCGGCCTTAACGACCAGACTGATTTATATGACATGCTATGTGAGCATATTAAGAACACATCAGCTTTTGATAACAGCATAATATGGTTTGACAGATTTGCATTTTTTTCCTCGAAGGAATTTGATGTGATAAAAGCATTTATGAAAAAGGCTGAAAGGATAAATATATCCCTGTGTATGGATTATAGAATGAAAAGACCGGATAATGACCTATTCACAATACCGCAAACCACTATAGACAAGATAAAAAAGGAAGCCAAGACTCAGAATATAAATATTATAGAAGAGAATGATTATTCATTTATGGATGCAAGAGGTAATTTAAAAACCTTAGAGGTTCTTTTTGATAATCTCTTTCGCTCGAAATACGAAAAAAGTAATCAGGTACCGGATGCAATTGAAGTTTTTAAGGCATATGATATATATGAAGAAGTAGAGTATGCTGCGATAAGAATTATGAATGCTGTTAAGAACAGGGGATTAAGATTTAAGGACATTCTTTGTGTTGCTTCTGATGTAACTTCATATGAGAGGGTAATAAAAGCTGTTTTTGACCAGTATGACATTCCTTATTATATAAACTCGAAAAAAATCCTTGCAGAAAATCCGATAATCAAGTTCATAATCTCGATACTTGACATATATATATGGGATTATGACATTAGCAGTATTTCCAGATTCATAAAGAATATGTACTCATTCATAAACGAAAATGATGCTTTTAAGTTAGAAAATTATATTATCAAATGGGGTATATCAAAGAAAAAAGCATGGAATACAGTCTGGAATTATGAGGACAACGCTTATGACGAGAAGATGAACAGGATTAGAGCAGAAATTACCGATTTTTTAAATCCTTTCTTTGAAAAGATAAAATATGGATGCAGCCCGAAAGAATTTGCAGTCTGCTTGTACGAACTCATTCAAATTTCCGGCATATATGAAAAAACAAGTAATAATGAGAACTATACTGATTCAGACGGAGCAGAGCAGGCAAGACAGTGCTTTAACTCATTTATAGATATTCTAGATCAGCTTGTCATTATGACAGCCAATAGCAAGAAACCTGTCGAATACTACAATAACATAATCAAAACAGCGATAATGGAAGCATCTATCGGTATTACTCCTGTAACAAAAGACTGTGTTTTTCTTACAACAGCAGCAAGAACCGATATAAGGGACTATGATACTGTGATTATCCTTGGTGTCAATGAAGGGATGTTTCCTTCCGTAAACGAAAGCAAGTCTTTGTTCAATGATTCGGAAATTGAAAAAATCAGGGAAAACGGATATGAGATAACAAATGATCCTGAACTTTCAGCAATCAAAGAGGAATATCAGATTTATGAGCTTATGCAAAGCCCGAAGAACAGGTTACACCTGTCGTATCATGCAAACAGTATTGACGGTTCAGATTCATTTATTTCAGTCTGGCTATCAAAGATACTGGAAATTTTCCCGCAATTAAAAACAATAACCAGAATTGATATTCCTTCATATGAATATGCACATAATATCAAGACTGCTTTCCCATTTCTGTTTCCTTCAAAATCAGATATTCAAACCGTCTTCAAAGATACCGAATTTGAGAAATTGCTGAATATATCGTCTGATACTTCAAATTTAACATCAAAAGATATTTCTGAGCTGATTTTTGGTGGCTCACTAATTTTAAGTCCTACAATGCTTGAACAGTATGTGAAATGCCCTTACAGTTTTTTGATGTCATATGGTCTAAAATTAGAAGAGAGAAAAGAGTTTGAATACTTCTCAAGCAATCTTGGATCAATGAAACACTCTATTTTATTTAATGTAATGAGCAGGATTGATAAAGATAATCTTAATTATACATATGATGAGATATACAGGTTATGTGAAGAATCCGCTGATTTGAATGGAAAAACGCAGAATATATATAAACGCGACTCCATACTGGAGTATGTCAAGAAAAGAGCGATACAGCAAGCTTCTGAAACTATAAAAATATCATTGGATATCATGAAGAATGAAAAGATGAGACCAAAGTACTTAGAAGCGAAATTTGATGAATCATCAGATATCAGACCTCTTGAATTAAATGTAAATGGCAATAAAGTAAAAGTCACAGGAAAGGTAGACAGGATTGATACAGCCGATACAAACGGCTTGGAGTTCTTTCGTATTATTGATTACAAGACATCGGATAATAATGTTGCTTTATACAGGATAAAGGAAGGTCATGACATACAGCTGGCTTTATATGCTTACGCATACTATAAATCAACAGATGCAAAACTGGCTGGAATGTACTATATGACGATTGAGCATGAATACTCAGAAGTTGAAAACAGTAAAGACAAGTCATATATGGATAATAATAAAGTTTTACCCGGATACACTTTTGATGACGGAACAAATAGAATTTATCAGCTGATTGATGAAAAAAACATCAGAAAATCCAAAATAGTTAGTACAGAAATTCAGAATAAGATTTATGAAAGTATAGAAAAAACAATAATTTCATCAGCAGAAAATATCTTAAAAGGCAGATTTGAAGTGCTACCCATAAAAGATAAGGATACGACTGCCTGCAAATACTGCCCATATGGCATACTGTGCGGTTTTGACAGTAGAAAAGACAGTTACAGAAAAATTGAATCATTGAAGGACAATGAAGTGCAATGGTAAAATGGACTGAACAGCAAAAAGAAGCTATTATATCGATGAACACTGAAATATTGGTTTCAGCTGCAGCAGGTAGCGGCAAAACAGCAACACTTATTGAACGCGTAATCAATATTCTTTCTGATGAGTCGTTGAGTGTCAGGTGTGAGAATATCTTGATAACGACATTTACCAATGCAGCTGCAGGAGAGATAAGGGAAAGAATACGCAACTCGTTAAGGGATAAGGTTCAAAGTGATGCTTCAAACCTTTATGTCTATAAACAATACAAGAGCATATCAAGAGCAACAATATCTACTCTACATGCTTTCTGTTCAGAAATTATCAGGAAGAATGCAAGTTTGATAAATCTTGATCCGGGATTTTCCGTAACCGACGAAGCTGTTGCTGATAAATATCTTTTACAAGCAATAAACAATGTATTCGAGAAATATCTTGACAACAAAGACAGCTCATTCATAAAGCTTTTATCTACATTTGGTTACGGCAAGAATTTCAATGCATTGACCGAACTTATTGTATCTGTATTAAAGACTGTTAAAAGTTATCCTGATTATGAGAATTGGTTGAATGAAGCCACAGATAAAACACTTATAAATGAAGATATATTTTCATCCGATTACGGGAAACAGATTAAAAGCTATGTTAAAGGTTGTTTGGTTGCATGTGAGAAATACATAGAATTACTTGAATATGAATTAAGCGGAAGATATGAAGCAGATTATTATCAGACTATAATTGAAGAGGATTCAAGGATAATACAAGAAATATCCGATAAACTTGATCATACGAAATGGGATGAGTTTAAGGGATATATTGAAACAATCGTATTTACCTCTTTACCAAGAAAAAAGAAGGATTTTGACGAAGAAACGGTAAATAAAGTAAAAGAATGCAGGGAAAGATGGAAGAAAACCGTAAAAACACTAAATACCATTTTTTATGACAATGAAGAGGGAATCAGAATAGACTGTCTGTATATGTATGAACCAATCAAGAAGTTCGTTGAAGTTATTCTGAAGGCAGATGAAGAATATGCAAAAATTAAAGAAAAAGCTAAGCTTATTGACTATGCTGATATGGAACATATGGCTTTAAAATGTCTAAAAGCAGGAGCAGATCAGATATATAAAGATAAGTTCAAGCATATACTTATCGATGAGTATCAGGATTTCAACTATATACAAGAAGAAATAATCAGTAGTATAAGCAACAACAATGTATTTGCAGTAGGGGACCTAAAGCAGAGTATATACAGGTTCAGAAATGCACAGACATCAATATTCAGGAATAAATCTATTAAATTCCAAAATAATCCCAAGGACGGTAAAAAGCTCAACTTAAGCTATAATTTCAGAAGCAGGGAAATAATCTTAAATTACATAAACAGTATTTTCAGTAACTTAATGAGCGAAGAAGTAGGTGAAGTGTTTTATGGTGATGAAGAGAAACTAAGATTCGGAGCAAAGCATTATGATACTGAAACTAAAGACAAGTTCTATTTACCATCTGTCATTAAAATACATTTTAACCGGCCAGAAACAGATTTTAAATCAGAATGGACAAAAACAGAGATTGAAGCCTATATAGTCGCAAATGAAATTAAGAAGTTACTGAAAAGCGGTTTTAATGTATTTGATAATAAAGCTAATGCTTTAAGGCCTGTAAGAGAATCAGATATAGTTATACTGATGAGATCAGCTAATCAGTATGCAGAAAAATATTGTGAAATCTTAAGCAAATGCGGTGTTGCAAATTACTCTGAACAGAGTATAGAATTTTTAAGCAGTAAAACAATATCGGATTTATATGCTCTCTTAAATATAGTCGATAATCCATATCAGGATATATATCTTGCTCAGATAATGAAAAACAAGGTATACAGCTTCAATGAAGCTGAATTTGCTATAGTTAAGAAAACAAAATCCAGTCTGTATGATGCATTGCTTTTATATGAAGGCAATGAAAATCTGAAGTACAAGATTAAAAGATTTCTTAACGATATTGATGATATGCGTACCTTTTCAAAGACTAATACAGTAGAAAAAACTGTATACTATGCAATGACCAAATCTGGCATATACTACATGAGCGAAGATCAGGACCTTTTAAAAAGATTTTATGTACTTTCTGTGGAATGTTATAAAAAAGGTATTGATGATTTGTGCAGTTTCATATCTTTTCTTAAAAGCAAGGACAAGAAGGACTTATCGGTTATATATGATATATTATCTGCAGATGAAGATAATGCAGTAAGAATAATGAGTATACACAAAAGCAAAGGCCTGGAGTTTCCTGTAGTGATTCTTGCAGGATGTTCACGTAAATTCAATAACGAAGACTCAAGAAAAAGACTGATTATAGATAAAGATCTGGGTATAGGATCAGATTATATAAACAGCGAAAATGAAACATATCATAAGCACATAACAAAGAATGCTTTATCTATAAGTATAAAAAAGCAGAATCTGTCTGAGGAAATGAGAATTTTGTATGTCGCTCTTACAAGAGCAAAAGAAAAGCTTATTGTTACAGGAATTGACAAGGAGTTTAAGAAAAATGTGGTCGTTGAAGATGCTACATGCTATTTTGACTGGATACTGGAAAATACCGATGAATCATTAATTCATACTGTAGATGAGTGCGAAAGCGATGAGATTATAAAAAACCTTACAAAAACAGATAATATCAAAAGCAATTCACATAAGTGGTCAGATGATGCTGCATTTTATCAGAAGATTATGGAAAAGATTTCGATTAGATATCCATTCATTGAGGAAACAAGGCTTAACAGGAAAGTATCAGTTACAGAGCTTACAAAATACAAGAGTAAGAATTACAGTATTGAAGAGTTTTATGATCAATATCATGTGGAATCAGTTAAAAAGCCTTTATTCATGAGTAAAGACAGCACATCTGCAAATGCTGCTCAAAGAGGAACATTGATGCATAAGATAATGGCGTCAATTGACTTAAAGAAACTGAATGATCCGCAATATATCTTTTATATAAAATCGAAAATAACGGAACCTGAGTATATGAATAATATAACTGCTTTTATAAGCAGTCCGATATATAATGATATTTGTGAAGCAGATGAGATTTATCAGGAAAAAGTATTTTTCCTACCTGTAAATACAAGTGATATTTCTTCATTGACCGGACAAATATTTGAAGTTGATCATGAAGTGCTTTTGCAGGGTGTCATAGACTGTCTTATAATAAAGGACGGATATGGTACAATTCTCGACTACAAGACTGATAAGGTTAAAAAAGGTAATGAAAAAGAACATTCTTTAAAATATATGAAGCAATTAGAAATATATGCGAATGCTGTTGAGAAAATTATGGGAATAAAGATAAAGAGCAGAGTGATTCATTTTTTTGAAACAAATACAAATGTTGATTTAAATCTGTTATAATTACAAAAATATCTTTTCTAAGAAAAAGAGGATTATAAAGCAATCATGGACAATTTTACTGCTAGTATCGAGACTGAAATCAAGGTAATGATTACAAAAGAGGAATATGAGACACTTTTTGCAAAAGCTCGAAACATATTTTCACAGACAAACCATTATTTTAAACTTACAGATGAACTGTGTATTAGGTTACGAAAACTGAATAATGATTTTTATATCCAATACAAAGAAAATAACAATGTTGATTCACTTACAGGTTTAAAAGATAAGACAGAATACTCTATGAAAATACTGGAATCTGATTACTTAATAATAAGAAATAATCCTGAATCATTATGGGTTTATCTTAACAAAACAAAGATATCAGACACAACGCCAGTTTATAAAGGTACTTTGGAAACCTTAAGAGCACATGTCACCTTAGATACATCAATGCCAGATATTGAGATTGATATGAACAGTTATAACAATAGTACTGATTATGAGTTGGAATGGGAGATTGATAAAACTCAGTATAAAAAGGCTGTGAGAATATTAAAGAAATCAGGTATTGACATTACTAAAAGAGTTACTGGCATATCAAAGTACAAAAGGCTTACTGAATCAGAAGTATGTTAAACAGTTTGATGTTGTTTTAACAATGCTTTTCAAGTAGAATTAAATAGAGCATTATTATAATTGTAAAGGAAAACAATATGGAATATTCAAGATTTAATTTCAGGACAAAACAACAGATAGAAGAGTTCTGTACCAAAAATGAAATACCGCTTGGTTTTGATGATGATTTAAGAATTTTATCGAAATCAGTTAAAATAGGTAATAAGATAGTACAAAATTCATTAGGTATACATCCAATGGAGGGTTGTGATGCAGATCCGGACGGTTCATGTTCAGATTTGGCTATCAGAAGGTATAAAAGATTTGCACAGGGAGGTGCAGGACTGATTTGGTTTGAAGCGACTGCCGTGAATCCTAAAGGAAAAGCAAATCCTAGGCAGTTGCGCATCACTGAAGAAAATCTGGAAAAATTCAAAGATGTCAGAGAACTTATCAAAAGAGAATCTAATGATTGCATAGTTATTATGCAGCTTACACATTCAGGCAGATTTTCAAAACCAGAAGGGAAAATGGCTCCGGTCTTGGAATGTAAAAATGATATTCTGGACAGGCATCAGAGATTGCAGAAACTCGATGTTATAACTGACGATGAACTGGAATCTCTGGAGAATGATTTCGCAAAAAGCGCAAAGCTTGCTTATCAGGCAGGTTTTGATGGTGTTGACATGAAAGCATGCCACAGATATCTGAATTCTGGTCTTTTAGGAGCATTTACAAGAGAAGGAAGATATGGAGGAAGTTTTGAGAACAGGATCCGTTTTCTTCTAAATTGCATTGATAAGATAAAAGCTGCAGTTAATGACGATAATTTTATTATCTCAACGCGTATAAATATTTATGATTCAATTCCGTATCCTTATGGTTTTGGTGTGGATAAAAGCAATTATTTAAAACCTGATTATGAGGAACCAATAAAACTTGCAAAGATTCTTTACAGCAGAGGAGTCAGATTATTAAATGTAACAATGGGTACACCTTATTATAATCCTCATGTAAACAGACCTTTTGATATCGGTGAATATATACCTCATGAACATCCGCTTGAAGGAGTTTTAAGGCTGATTCAAGGTGCTGCTACTATTAAGAAAGCAGTACCGGAATTAATAATTATGGGTACAGGCTATTCGTGGCTTAGAAATTTCGCGCCATATGCTGCAGCATATGTTAAAAAAAATGGTATGGCGGATATTATTGGATTTGGCAGGGAAGCTCTTGCTTATCCAGATTTTGCTTATGATATTATAAATAATAATAGTATGGCAATAAACAAGTGCTGTATCTGCTGCGGTAAATGTGTAGAACTAATGAGAGCCGGAAGCACACCAGGATGTGTTGTCAAGGATACAGAAGTGTATCTTCCATTATATAAAGAAATTATAAAGTAACTGGAGGTAATAGAAATGAAAAAAGTTGCAATTGTAACTGGAGCAGCAAGGGGAATTGGAAACGGTATCGCTTATCAGCTAGCTGAGGAAGGATATAATATAGCGATTCTTGACGTTTTTGCACAAGAGGATGTTGCTGAAAATGTTGGCAGAATACAAAAAACTGGTGCTGAGGTTTTATATTTCAAAGGTGATCTTTCAAAATCTGAAGACAGGATTGAGTTCGTAAAAACAGTTATTGGTCATTTTAATAGAATTGATGTTCTTGTAAACAATGCAGGAGTAGGTCCGAAGGTCAGAATGGATATATTGGAAACAACAGAAGAAAGCTTTGATTTTGTAATGAACATTAATCTGAAAGGTACCTTCTTCCTGACTCAGGCAGTAGCTAATGAAATGATTAAGGTTAGAGATTCATTGGAAAACTACAGGCCGAAAATAATAAATATCAGTTCTATGTCAGCCTATACAAGTTCTACATCAAGAGGGGAATATTGTATTTCAAAAGCAGGTGTGAGCATGGTTACTAAGCTTTATGCTGATAAGCTTGCAGCACATGAAATCAATGTATATGAGATAAGACCTGGAATTATATATACTCCTATGACGGAAGTAGTAAGAGCTAAATATGATAAACTGATAGCTGAAGGTATCTGTCCCATTAAGAGATGGGGATATCCTGAAGACATTGCCAATGTTGTCTCAGCATTTGTATCTGATAAGTTCGCATACTCAACAGGTGAAGTTATAAATGTTGATGGAGGATTCCATATACAAAGATTATAATCGGAGGAAATTATGAAGATTAGTACAATAACAATAAATGACATAAAATATGATCTTGTTTCTGTTAACACTGTAATAGTCGGGACAGGAGCTGCTGGATATAATGCTGCTGATAGTTTATATGATTTAGGACAGAAAGATATATGTATTGTGACCGAAGGCTTAAAGATGGGTACTTCTAGGAATACAGGGTCAGATAAACAGACCTACTATAAGCTTACATTATCTGGTGATGGTAATGATTCAGTTCACGAAATGGCAAAGACATTATTTAACGGAGGCAGCATGCATGGAGACATCGCACTTACAGAAGCTGCTTTGTCAGCAAAAGGATTTTATAAGCTTGCATCAATTGGAGTACCTTTTCCTCATAACAAATATGGGGAGTATGTCGGATACAAGACAGACCATGATCCTCGCCAAAGAGCTACATCAGCAGGACCACTTACATCAAAGTATATGACTGAAAAGTTAGAGATACAGGTTAAAAATAAGAAAATAATGATTTTTGACGGTTTTTTTGTTATTGGCATACTTCAGAATAAAGATACAGCTTATGGTATTATCGCTATCAATGCAAATAAAGTAGATCAGGATAATTTTGGAATTACAATATTTAACTGTACAAACATCATTTATGCAACAGGAGGACCTGCTGGAATATATGAAACTTCAGTTTATCCAATAAGCCATACCGGTTCCACTGGTATTGCGTTTGAAGCCGGAGCACGTGGTATTAATCTTACGGAATCACAATATGGTATAGCCTCAACTAAATTTAGATGGAATTTATCTGGAACATATCAACAGGTCATACCTCGATATATATCTACTGATATGGAAGGAAATGACGAAAAAGAGTTTCTTGATGAATACTTCGTAGAGAAGGGAAGACTTTTTGACTGTATTTTTTTAAAGGGATATCAATGGCCATTTGATCCAAGAAAAATCGACAACATCGGATCCTCCATTATTGATATTCTTGTTTTTAATGAAACAGCAATAAAGGGTAGAAGAGTATTTATGGATTTTCGAAGAAATCCTAAAGGATTTGATTTTTCACTGCTTAATGATGAATCTTATACTTATCTTAAGAATTCAAATGCTTTCCAACAGACTCCTATTGAAAGGCTTGAACATATGAATAAGCCTGCAATAGAACTTTATATGAACAATGGTATCGATTTATACAAAGAGAATCTTGAAATCGCAGTATGCGCGCAACATAACAATGGCGGTTTGGAAGCGAATATATGGTATGAAAGCAATATTCGTCATCTTTTCCCCGTTGGGGAAGTAAATGGAACTTTCGGCGTTTACAGGCCAGGTGGAAGCGCTCTTAACTCAACTCAGGTCTCATCATTCAGAGCTGCACAATATATTGCTCAAAACTATGATGCCGATCCGATGTCAGAAGATGACTTTACTAATTTATCAAAGATACAGATAAATGATTTAAAAAAACTTGCGGACTGTTTAACTGAAAATATTAATAATACTAATGTACTGCAGTTAAGAAAACGTTATCAGAAGCTAATGACTAAAACAGGAGCGCATATAAGAGGATTGCAGGAAGTAACAGAAGCTGTAAATACAAGCTTAAAGGAATTAAAATTATTCAAGGAAAATACCTGTGTTAATGATAGGGCATACCTTATTGATGCATTCAGAAATCGAGATATATTAATAACACAGTATGTTTATCTTTGCGCAATTAAAGAATATATAGAAAAGGGAGGAAGGTCCAGAGGCTCATACCTTGTACGTGATGATGAAGGCAAGTTGCCTATGGAAGGACTACCTGAGATATTCAGATTCAAACTGGATGATCAGGAATTAATGAAAAAATCATGTTCTGTCTCTTTTAATAAAGACTCCTTGAAAGTAAATTTCGATTGGCAGGATGTCAGACCAATACCAACAGAGGATAACTGGTTTGAAAATGTCTGGTCTGAATACAGAAAAAGGAACATTATCAAGTAATTTTCAGTATAAGGATTCCGTAAAAAGAAGACCATCTGAATATTGTACTTTATGTATATAGGGTTTCTTATTAATTGTAATTGGTATGTATGCTGCCTGAATTATGTCAATACAATTTTTTAGAGGTTTATAATAATGATAAGAAAATCCCATATCTGTATAGTCGAAATACGAGTATATTTGATTCCACATTCTCCATAAAACATTTAAACCGAAACTGAAGTATGTAATTGATTCTGGTACGGAATCTGAATCAGGTGGTTGAAGCTCGGATATGCATATAATTGATTTACCGTATTTCCTGCATAAATCAACTTCATTTCTCATATTATTGATTTCTTTATTCCTATAATAATTCATCACAGCTATTTTGTCACATGCCTTCATAGTTAAGTCCTCAAGAATTTCATAATAGTTATTATCGAACCAATATGGAATACACACTATAATGGTAAGATTGAAGTTTTCAGCGTAATCATAAGCATCTATCATGTTTTCGAGGAATTTAGTCATTATGTTATCCTTATCACTGCTCCAGTCTGATAAAAGATATGGTTCGACATCAAAAACGATTCCTGCGAATTTCTCATCTTCTGTAACTTTCTCATTATATTCTGCAATTAGCTTAATTTTTCCTCTCATACTTTTATTTCGTCTTTCAGTAGCCCAAGAAGGATTGCCTGAGAGATAATAAGTCAAAATATTTTCTTCATTAAGTTTCTTTATATAATCTTTGGGTTGCATATTGATTATCATCTCATCTGAGAAATACTGATATGATGAATTAATGTTGTTCATTGAAAGAATGTCAAGAAGATCCGTAAATCCTTCTGCATACACTTGTTCGGTACTCCATGAAAAAAGTGATGTTTCATAAACAAACTGTTGCGGTTTGATTGTGTGAAGTGATGCAATAAAAATGGACAAAGTGATATATATCGTTATTATTTGCTTCATCTATTCCTCATAAAAATATCATGCATCATACATGATATTATATACTAAATATAAAATACATAAAATAAGATTTATATTCTATTCCATAAAGAATTTATTATAAAGGCATCTTATAGCTTTTTCAAAATCAGCATCAGCAATTCCAACCATTATGCTTAATTTAGATGATCCCTGATTAAGCATTTTTATAACTATCCCGGACTCACATAAAGCTTCAGAGCATTTGTGAAGCGTATTAGAATCATCAAGGCATTTTTCCCCGACTATCATAACAAGCGCCTGATTATGTATTATTGAAACTTCCTCTGCTTTTAGCTCATTTTTTATACGGCAGATCAATTTGTCTTCAATCTGTTCATTAAGATATTTGGAACGGATGATAATTGATATATCGTCAATTCCTGAAGGTGAATGCTCATATGGGATAGATTCCTCTTCAAGCATCTGTAAAACTTTACGTCCAAAACCTATTTCACGGTTCATTAGGTATTTTCTGATATTTATAGTAGAAAATCCCTTATCTCCGCTGATTCCTGTTATACTGTGCTTCCTATTCTCATTGACCTGCTGATGTATCATAGTTCCAGGTGCAGCAGGATTGTTTGTGTTTTTAATATTAACATGTGTAAACTTGTAATAAACAGGTGTGAGCGCTTCTTCATGAAAAACACTGAAACCTGCATATGAGAGTTCACGCATCTCTTTAAAGGTAAGATGGTCAATTGGCAGAGGATTGGATACGATATTCGGATTAACTGTGTAAATATAGTCAACATCAGTAAAATTCTCGTAAAGATCACAGTCAAGAGAAGCAGCTAATATCGCACCTGTTACATCAGAACCGCCTCTTGGAAGAGTAACGACTTCCTGATTAACTGAGTAACCGAAAAATCCAGGAAATATCACTATCCCTTCATAGCTGTTCAGAACTTTCAGATTCTGATATGAAACAGGGAGTATCTGCGCGTTTCCAAATTCGGATGTAAGAAGCAATCCAACATCTTTCGGACTTACATATGTTGCCTTAAAACCTTGTGAATTAATGTATTGTGCAACCAGTTTTGCGCAGTTATCTTCTCCTGCAGCTTTCAGATTATCCAAAAATCTTTCTTTTATGGATTTATCAGAATTAAGTCTGCTAACTAAATCCTGTAAAATAACTCTAATTATGTCGTCACTCATTCCAAGACCTGCTGTTATATCTTGAAATCTTTGTAGTATAAGATTAAGCTGATGCGTCACATCTTCATATGCAAGGGCTTTTTCAGCGAGTTTTATAAGCATGTCAGTAACTTTTGTGTCAGAGGAATTTCTTTTACCAGGAGCAGAAACAACTACGAACTTACGGGATGGGTCAGAAGTTACGATGTTAAAAACTTTTTTTACCTGTGTTGCATCTGAAAGGCTTGATCCGCCGAACTTAACTACTTTCAACATAAATGTCTCCTTATATTTTGTGACTGAATTAGAAATTACTTTTATCAGCCGTTCATTAGATTTTATTTACAAACATAATAGTTGTCAAGGATATATTAATTATGTTATTGCCTGCCTAATAAATTTCAGAGTTTACTTTATTCACTAATTTAAATATATATTGCATTTATATCTGTTATTAGAGTCACCCAGGAAATACAAGAAAATTAAGATAGAATCAATTCTTATTCTTATATCAAACCGATTATGATACAATAGTAAACAAGGCTAGGGGGATATTGATGAAAAGAAAATTAGGTGACAGATATGATGGATACAGATTAAGGAATGTTGATACCTTTTTTCTGCTGATTCCATATATTATGAAGAAAAGAGATGATAGTCAGATATTTTTTGAGGATGTTGCAGATGTCGATGTATTGGATGCTTTCGTTAGGAAGCACCAGGAGGATATACCTGGACTTAAACTTTATCATGTTTTTATTGCAGCTTTGGTAAGACTCTTTGCAGTCAGGCCAAGAATAAACAGATTTGTTTGTGGAAGCAAGATATATGCAAGAAATCATATAGCAATATCCATGTCAATTAAGAGAAGCATGACTGATGATGGTGAGGAAACCAATATAAAACCCAGATTTGCTCCAGAATCGACTCTAAAGGACATTGTTGATATAGTTAATGATCAAGTTAATATGAATAAAGAAAGCGGTTCCGAGAATGACACTGATAAGTTTGCAAAGATTATAGGGCATCTGCCTACATTCATAATAAAAACTGTTGTAAATATTCTGACTTGGATGGACAGGATGGGAATTATGCCTAAAGCAATAATTGATTTTTCACCATTCCATTGCAGTGGGTATCTTACAAATATGGGTTCTTTAGGTATCAAAGCGGTTTATCATCACCTGTATAATTTTGGTACGACTTCAACATTTCTTGCCATGGGAAAAAAAGAATATCAGTATCAAGGTTCAGATGAGGGGGAACTGATAAAGAAAAGGATTATAAGTTTGAAGATGGTTGTTGATGAAAGAATATGTGACGGATATTACTATGCTTCGAGTATGAGGCTTTTTTCCAAAATGCTTCAGAATCCTGATGTTTTACTTGATCCTCCAGATGAAGTGATACCTGATGATGGCATAACACCTCTCAAAGTTGAAAAAGCAGTTAAAGAGCAGGTTTGATGAAACAGAGGTTTTTAAAAGCAGCAGCAATAATATTGTGGCTTCTAATATGGCAGATTCTTGCTATGATTATAAATAAGGAACTGCTCTTGCCATCTCCATATATAACAATCAAGACACTTATAAGCAAAATGTCGGAATCTTCTTTTTATATTGCGTTGCTGTATTCGCTTTTTAGGATTATTATAGGATTTTTAATAGCAGTTGTTTTTGCATTTATATTAGGAGTCATATCTGGTTTAAGCAAAAATGCCGAAATATTACTGTCTCCATTAATAACAGTAATAAGATCAACACCTGTCATGAGTTTCATCATCCTTGCGATTATCTGGTTTAGCTATAATCTTGCTCCTCTTGCAGTCAATATAATTATGTGTTTTCCTCCAATCTATGATAATGTGGTTAAAGGCATTACGAACACAGATAGAAAGCTTCTGGATATGGCAAAAGTCTATGACATAAGACCTCTTAAAATTTTTAAAGGCATATATCTTGGATCTGTAAAACCTTTTCTTGCAGCAGGAATGAATACTGCTCTCGGGCTTGCATTTCGTGTCGCGGTAGCTGCTGAAGTTTTAGCTAATCCTAAATATGGAATCGGCACAAAACTTTTGCAGGCAAAATATAATTTGGAAACAGCTGAGGTGTTCGCATGGACATTTATGATACTGTTACTAAGTTATTTATTTGAATATATTTTTAAAATAATTATAGAAAGCAGAAGATATAATGCTCAGACTAGAAAATCTGACAAAGTCATATAACGATAACTATATTTTCAAAGACTTCAGTATGGTAATTGAGAAAAACAGGATTACATGCCTCTTGGGTAAATCCGGCTCGGGAAAAACTACATTATTAAATGTTTTGTCATCCATAACAGATGAGTTCAAAGTAAAATATTCTGATTTTGAAAAATTAAGGTATTCATATATATTCCAAGAGCCAAGATTATTAGAATGGTATACCGTATACAAAAATCTTCAGTTTGTACTGGATAACACACATATGTCTAAGCAGGCAATTCATGAGAAAATAATGGATAGCTTAAAAATGGTGGAAATGGAGAAATATGCAGATTATTACCCATACCAGTTAAGCGGAGGAATGGCTCAAAGAGTTTCAATTGCCAGAGCTTTCGTTAAGGACTTTGATGTGCTTCTTATGGACGAACCTTTCAAAGGACTTGATCCAACTCAAAAAGAAGATATAACAGATAGATTCTTGAAGATGTGGCGTGAAAACAGAAAAACAGTTATATATGTAACTCATGATCTGGATGAAGCTTTATATATGGCATATGATATTCATGTGCTTGGTGAGCATCCGACAAAAATACTTTATACAAGCAGAAATGCATATAAGATGAATGATACTGAACGAGAAAATGAAAGGGATAAGATATGGCAGATATTAAGATCACAGATTTAAAGAACGGAATGGAAATAAAAAATGAATTATATATATTATGGTATAACGAGTTGAAAAAAACTTCCAATAACAAGTACTATGTAGATTTTCAATTTAGGGACAAAACAGGTGAAATAAGCGGAAAAAAATGGGACGCATCTGTAAATGAAACTTCTGAATACCAGAATGCCTCATTGTATTTTGTTTCAGGAAGAGTTACAGAATTTCAAGGTTCATTACAGCTCAATGTATCTTCTATAAGAAAAGCTCCTGAACAATTCCAGAAAAATATTGCAGATTTTGTTCAAAGCGCTCCCAATTCATCAGAAGATATGCTTAAGAAGGCATATATGTATATGGATTTAATAAAAGATGAGGAACTACAGAGATTATGCAGGATGGTATATGAACAGTATGAAAAACAGATTATGTATTATCCTGCAGCAAAAGCACTTCATCATTCAATAAGAGGAGGGTTTTTGTATCACATTACAACAATGCTGGATGTTGCTAAGGGTTTATCTTTTGTTTACGACAGTGTCAATACTGATTTTCTGTATACAGGCATTTTGCTGCATGATGTAATGAAATTGAAGGAAATGAATGCAAATGAATGCGGTATAGCTGATTACTCCCTTGAAGGTCAGCTGATGGGACATATAGAAATAGGTATATGCTATATTGGAGAGATGGCAAAAAAAGCAGGATTATCGGAGAATAAAGAACTATTAATAAAACACATGATACTTAGCCATCACTATATACCTGAACATGGAAGTACAAAAATGCCGATGTTTTTAGAAGCTGAACTACTTCACCACATTGATTTGATTGATGCAAG
This sequence comes from Clostridiaceae bacterium, assembly GCA_012729955.1. Classification (GTDB taxonomy): domain Bacteria; phylum Bacillota; class Clostridia; order DUPQ01; family DUPQ01; genus DUPQ01. Next base: position 26,367 of record JAAYBX010000129.1, on the reverse strand, counting down.
GATATATGATTTCAATAAGGCATATGAAACCATTGAGAAAGGGAATATATCTGAACGATCAGTTTTCTCGCTTGATAGAAAAGTAATTAAACCGGATTTTGACAAATAAAAAAAGGATAAAATCCTTTTTGGTGCGCCATCGGGGGCTCGAACCCCGGACACCCTGATTAAGAGTCAGGTGCTCTACCAGCTGAGCTAATGGCACAAGCGCAACTAGTATTTTAATTTCTTATCCGTGCCGTGTCAACACTTAATTTGCTTTTTGACAAGTAATTTTCGCTGGTATATCATATCCTTACAGAAGGATGCATATAATTTGGAGTTTCAATGCGAGATATATTGTTAGTAGATATGAATGCTTTTTTTATAATGTGTGAGTCGAGAAGGGATAGAACCCTGCTTGAAAAGCCTGCAGCAGTAGCAGGTGATCCGAAATACAGATCGGGAATAATACTAGCTGCCAACTATGAAGCAAGAAAATTTGGAGTAAAAGTAACAATGACTGTTAATGAAGCAGTCAAGCTGTGTCCTAATCTGGTATTAGTAAAACCCGATCATAATTATTATGAAAAATGCTCTAAACAAGTATTTGAATTATTATACGAATATACTCCCATCTTAGAAATTAACAGTATAGATGAAGCATGGATGGATGTTACAAATAGCAAAAAGCTATTCGGCAGTCCAATAGATATTGCAATAAATATTCAAAACAGGCTTAAAGATGAAATGGGTTTATGGTGCTCAATTGGAGTTAGTGAAAATAAATTTCTCGCAAAAATGGCTTCTGAAATCAAAAAACCTCTTGGCATAACTCAGTTATATAAATCAGATATAGAGGAAAATTTATGGCCTATGCCTGTAAGAAATCTGTATGGGATTGGTAAAGCTACATCAGAAAAACTTAACAGTTACGGCATAAAAACAATTGGGGATCTTGCAGGATGCGAGCTTAATTATCTGGTAAAGAAATTCGGTAAATATGGACTTTATCTATATTACCGTTCAAAAGGAGTAGATGATGATCCTGTGGCAGCTGTCGACTCTAAGAATCTTTCTTGCGGACGAATGGAAACTTTAGCTCATGATATTACCGATATTAGAGATGCAAAAAAAGTAATGGCTATCCTGACAGAATCAATTGCAAGAACTATTAGAGCCAAACAGCTTGGAGGAAGTGTTGTATCAATACAGATTAAATATAATACATTTAAAATGATTAACAGACAGATGAGGATAGAACAGACTAATCTCACAAAAGATATATATAATGCAGCATGTGTTCTATTGGAAAACAATTGGGATGAAGATAAGCCAGTAAGGCTTCTGGGAGTTACAATTAGTTCCTTGAATAATAATGATATGCAGCTGAGTTTAGATTCTGAGGTGAAAGATAAAGAGCAGAAACTGGAAAATACCATTGATAAGATTAATGATAAATACGGACAAGATATAATTAAAAGAGGTAATATCTTATGAAGGCAGTACTATTCGCACTTAACAGCTCTTATATACATACAAATCTGGCTGTTCGATGTATAAAAAATTATGTTGAATACAAACTGCCCGGAAAGCATGAAATCATCATTCTGGAAAGAAATCTAAAAGATAAAAGCGACGAGGTTCTTTATGCATTGTATTCAATGAAGGCACAAGTATATGCATTCTCATGTTATATATTCAATATTCGTGAAATGATTTCATATGCATCCAATTTAAAAAGCCTTCTGCCTGAATCCAAGATTATATTTGGAGGACCTGAAGTGTCTTATGATGCTGAAAAATTATTAAATAGTAATCCTTTTATTGACAATGTCATACTCAATGAAGGTGAGGAGGTATTTGTTAATTATCTAGAAGAAATTAATCATGATAAAATCATAGACGGTCAAATTTTCAAAGATTTCTCTAAACAAGGGATTCAATACAGAGCTGGTGAATCTATGACGGGAAATATAGCATATTATGAATCCAGCAGAGGATGTCCATATAAATGCTCTTATTGCTTATCATCTTTAAGAGTTGGCATAAGGTCAAAAACTGCTCTTTCTACATTGAAGGATTTAATTGAATTTGAAAGATATAGCAATATAACTATTATAAAATTTGTAGACAGGACTTTTAACTATGATATTAAAAGAGCAAATGAAATATTAAAAGGCCTGCTCGATGAAAAATACACAAAAATATACCATATAGAAATTCGTCCGGAACTATTTGATGATGAAATGTTCGATATTCTTAGAAAATTCCCTAAAAACAAATTGCAGATGGAAATTGGGATTCAGACAACAAATGATAAAACGCTTAATGCTATCGACAGGCCTTCTGACATAAAAAAAACAATATGTAATATGGAGAAACTTAGAAATCTGAAAAATATTAAAATCCATGCAGATCTTATTGCTGGATTGCCATATGATGATTTATCATCTTTCAAAAAATCATTTAATGACATATTCTATGTTTGTGATGAATTGCAGCTGGGATTTTTAAAACTGCTTAAAGGATCGAAAATCAGAAAGCAGCAAAACATATTCTCATATAAATACAACTATGAAGCACCATATGATATTTTCGAGAATTATTTTTTATCTTTTGATGAAATATATAAGTTAAAAAGAATTGCAGCACTGACTGATAGATATAAAAATAGTCTTCATTTTATTGAATGTCTTGATTTTATTACCAGATACTTTTCATCACCATTTGATTTTTTCGCTGGGTTAGATGAATTTATTAATTATCACATATCAGCCATTTCTCAGCATGAAGCTTTCAAAGTGTTATTTGAGTACTCGAAAATTCATATTAAAGTAAATATGAATGATGATGAATGGCTAAATTTTATAAAATATCTGAGAGCTGATTATTTCAGATGTTTGAACAGGGAAGCGCCAAAATATTTTGCTTAACTATTCCAGTAATCTTGCTTCAAATAAAAATCTGCGGTTAATCGGCATATCATGGCAATATGCATATTGTACCAATGGTCCATATTTCTTAATATCTGCAAAAAAAGTTTGTTTATTAATCGGAGGCATTATAATTGCAGTATTCCTGCCTTCCGAATATTCTATAAGTAATTCTGAGATGTTAGCATGATAAGAAAGCATGTGGCTTTTATCTTGAGTATATTTGCTGATTATATTCTGTAAGTTTACAATACCCATATCTGATTCAGGAGTTCTGAACGTAACTAAATAGGAAACATCATCAGAAACAAGCCCATAACATATTGATCCATATTTATTGAATCGCTTCATTATTGCTTCATGCATATCCCTTATTGATGGTAGGACCTCAACTTTAATTTTATCTGTTGTGCGAAATTGAGTAATTAATTCATCGTGAGAAATATCTTTAATAAGTATATTGCACGGATTAAGCTCAAGATTCGGGCTGAATATATTGAATAATTCTACAAGCTGGAAACGCGAAGGATTAAACTGATAAAGCGAGCTTCCATATTTTCTTTTCAAATTTTCCCAATGTATTTTACCGCTTTCAAAAGATTCTACTCCTTCATGAACTAAAAAAAGAGGTTTATTATTCTGCATGCTTTTACTTTTGATTCTGGCTAAAGCATTACTTATAAGAGTGAAATGCTGAGGCGTGGTAATCAGAAACCCTTCATATATTCCGAATACCGGATGATCAAAAGAAAATATGGGTTTGAACTGAAAAGTACTTGCTATTAATGGTTCAATAAGAAGCTCATTTTCATCTTCGATAAGAGCCTGGGCATATGGAAGATCAAAAACTGACTTTAATAAGAAATCAGAATAAAGATCAGTTATATTTTTATCACATTCCTTTGATAATTCAATAAATGAATTATCAGTCTTATACTTCTCGTAATCAAGCAGTACCAGAAGGCCGTATCTTTCAATACCAGATTTATGAATGTGCCTTGTCAGAATAAATCCGTTATGTTCCGTTAAGAATCCGGAACGTACAGATCTTTTCATATTCTTGTATATCTTCATATACTTATTTTTGTTGTTAATCTTTCCATCATTAACGAAATCTAAAGAATAATCTTTTGAATTCATTAAATTACCTATATTCAGAGGATCAATTAAGGATTTATTCATATCTTTATATGCACAAGGGAAGGAAGGCCATAAGATATGGTCAGCAGGATTATCCGGAATAAGGATTTTAGGTATATGTACAGCACAATCCAAAAGTCTTTTTTCTATGAAATCCATAACAGTTACCTTTGCCTGATAAATATATCATATAGACTGGATATTATCCATAATAACTGGTAACTTATTTTAAAATTTAACATTATGTTCCTTTGTGAGAATCACCTTTTAAACAATATTTTAAAGGTATCATGTCTGTGTTCAATTTGAAATATACAGCGCAAACAGTTATAATAAGAAGGTAAAAACTAAGGAGGCGGGATGAAATCAAAAGTATTTTTTACCAATTTGCATACAGGACATGGACAAAACCTACTGACTAAATTTGAAAAGCTTATAATAAAAGCTGGAATTGATAATTTGTCATTTGAGAATAAATTTACTGCTATAAAAGTACATTTCGGGGAACCAGGAAATCTAGCGTACATAAGGCCAAACTACACAAAAGTATTATCTGACTATGTGAAAAGCAAGAAAGGAAGGCCTTTTCTGACTGATTGCAACACTTTGTATCCTGGAAAAAGAAAGAATGCCTTGGAGCATCTTGATACGGCTTATCAAAATGGATTTAATCCGTTTGTAACTGGATGCAATGTAATTATAGGAGATGGACTTAAGGGTACTGACGAGACATTAGTAAAGATAGATATGAAGCATGTAAAAGAAGCAAAGATAGGACATGCAATAGCTGATTCAGACATTATAATTTCTCTTAACCATTTTAAGGGACATGTTGCTACAGGTATAGGCGGAGCAATAAAAAATATTGGTATGGGATGCGGTTCAAGAGCTGGAAAAATGGAAATGCACTCTTCAGGCAAACCAACAGTAATAACAGAAAAATGTAGAAGCTGTTTTACATGTTTAAAAAGTTGTGCTCATGATGCTATACATGAAATTAATGGTAAAGCATTTATTAATCATACTCATTGTGTAGGATGTGGAAGATGTATAGGTTCGTGCTTATTTGATGCTATTACGCCTGCAAGCGATGAGACCAATACTATATTAAGTGAAAAAATAGCGGAATACACATATGCTGTATTGAATGGCAAACAGCATTTTCATATATCATTCGTAATTGATGTATCTCCATACTGTGACTGTCATAATTTTAATGATCTTCCTATTGTTGATGATATCGGAATATTTGCTTCATCTGATCCGGTTGCACTTGATAAGGCTTGTGCAGATGCTGTTAACGAAGGAAGAGTTATAAAGGGCAGTATGCTGGAAAAGAATAAGAAATTAAAAGACTATATCACAACAGTCAACCCAAAAACCAACTGGATTCACAGTTTGGAATACGCATGCGAAATAGGACTTGGCAGTTTGGAATATGACTTAATAAGTCTTGATAAATAATCATTTCTATGATGTCTTTGTTAATGTGAGTACAATTGAAAAAGATTGCATATGTATGGTATGTATGGTACAATATTTCAGATTAATGTAGGAAGTACAACTATGGCATATAGTATGACAGGTTATGGCAAGAGCCTGTATGAAAATGAGTTAATATCAATGAGAGTAGAAATCAAGAGCGTAAACAGTAAATTTCTTGATTTATCTTTAAGATTACCAAAAAGTATATCATTTGCAGAAGAAAAAGTTCGCAACCTTTTAAGGACAAGAATCACAAGAGGAAAAATTGATTGTTATGTTACTATTTACAGCCTTAATGCAGATTTTATGGATATAAAATTTGACGAGAAGGCTGCAGATGCATATTATGGATTTCTTAAATCCATAAAGAAAAGATATAATCTCATTTCTGGCATAACTCCTGTACAGATCGCATCATTCCAAGGAGTAATAAATGTATCTGAAAGTGATGAGGATTATGATAAGCTCACTGAATGCATCCTGGAAGCATTTAACATAGCAGTTGACAATATTCTTGATGCTAAGAAAAAAGAAGGTGAGGAACTATGTGCAGACTGTTCATTAAAGCTTGCAGAATTCGAAAATTTTGTTAAGCAGGTAGAAATGTTGTCTGAAGAACTTCCTATGCAATATAAACAGAAGCTTGAAAAGAGAATTTCTGAACTTATTGAAGATGTTAAAGCTGATGAAACAAGAATTGCTCAGGAAGTAGCATTTTTTGCAGATCGTGCATGTGTGGATGAGGAAATTATACGTCTGAAAAGCCATATAAAACAATTTTCTGCAAATCTTGGCAAAGAATCTTCAGGGAAAAAACTTGATTTTATACTTCAGGAGATGTTAAGGGAGACTAATACAATCGCATCAAAAGCAAACAATCTTGATGTGACAAACAGTACATTGGAAATGAAATACCTTTTAGAGAAGATAAGGGAGCAGATTCAAAATCTGGAATAATGATGAAATTTTTAAATATCGGATTCGGCAATATGGTTTCAATAGAAAGGATAGTGGCTGTTTTAAGTCCTGAATCAGCACCTGTTAAAAGAATAATACAGGAAGCAAGAGACACTTCAGTGTTAATTGATGCTACCTATGGAAGAAGGACAAGAGCTGTTATTATAACAGACAGCGAACATATAATTTTATCGCCTCTTCAACCAGAAACATTGGAAAGACGGTTAAGCGGAAAAGTTGTTCCTGATGACCTTCCTGAAGAAACTAATTAGAATATATACAAATAAGGAGAGATTTGACATGATAAACAAACCATCAGTTGAAGAACTGGAAAAGAAAATTCCTGTAAGATTCGTAATCGTGAATGCGATAGCGAAAAGATCCAGAGATATAGCGGCAGGAGCAAAGATAAGGATTAATACAATAGAAAGAAATCCTCTGACTGTAGCTGCTATGGAGATAAACAGCGGGGAAGTAAGAATTGTTGATGAATTATCTGCTGAAGATACTCAAAATAAGGATAGTGTTGCAGAAAGCGAGAACAATTAATGGACAGAGAACAGATAACTATGGATAAACTGGTCTCTTTGGCTAAAAGAAGAGGTTTTGTATATCCCGGTTCTGAAATTTATGACGGACTTGCAAATGCATGGGATTATGGACCTTTCGGAGTTGAATTAAAGAACAACATAAAAAGTGCATGGTGGCAAAAATTCATAAAAGATAACGAATATAATGTCGGTCTTGACTGCGCTATTCTTATGAACCCGAATGTATGGGTTGCTTCTGGACATGTAGGCTCATTTGTTGATCCGCTGACTGATTGTAAAAACTGCAAGACAAGACATAGGGCTGACGATCTTATAAAAAACTTTAATCAGTCAAACAGCATCCAGATGATTGTTGAAGGACTTGACAATGCATCTTTAATGGCATACATAAAGGAAAGGCAGATTCCATGTCCAAACTGCGGAAAACATGATTTTACTGATGTAAAACAGTTTAACTGCATGTTTAAAACATATCAGGGAGTTAATGAGGATACAGCTGCTCAGATTTACTTAAGACCAGAAACTGCACAGGGGATTTTTGTTAATTTTAAGAATGTCCAGAGAACGACAAGAAAAAAAATACCTTTTGGAATAGGGCAAATCGGTAAAAGTTTCAGAAATGAAATAACACCAGGTAACTTCATTTTCAGGACAAGAGAATTTGAACAGATGGAACTGGAATTTTTCTGCGAACCGGGAACAGATCTTAAATGGTTTGAATACTGGAGAAGTTTTTGCCATAACTGGCTTTTAAACCTTGGATTGAGTAAAGATAATCTGCGTATGAGAGATCACTCTGCTAAGGAATTATCATTTTATAGCAATGCAACAACTGATTTTGAATATAGATTCCCATTCGGATGGGGTGAGCTTTGGGGGATAGCTGACAGAACAGATTATGATCTGAAACAGCATTCTAAATATTCAAATGAAGATTTGTCATATTTCGACCCTATGACAAACGAAAAGTATGTTCCATACTGTATTGAACCTTCAGTAGGAGTGGAAAGGCTTCTGTTAGCAATTCTTACAGATGCCTATGATGAAGAAATACTGGCTGAAGACGATTCCAGAACTGTTTTGAGATTTCATCCATATATTGCTCCTGTTAAGGCTGCTGTTCTGCCTTTATCGAAGAAATTAGGGGATGATGCTTTAAAAGTATTCGAAATGATTAGGAAAAGATGGAATGCGGAATATGATGATACTCAAAGTATTGGAAAGAGATACAGAAGACAGGATGAAATTGGTACCCCTTTCTGTTTCACATATGATTTTGATTCATTAAATGATAATTGTGTGACAGTTAGATATAGGGACAGTATGAAACAAGATAGGATAAGCATTGATTCAATTATGGCCTTTCTTGATGAAAATATAAAAATATAGTGGAGGGTAATATGACAAAATACGTTTATCTCTTTAAAGAGGGAAATGCCAAGATGAAAAATTTACTTGGCGGTAAAGGAGCCAACCTTGCGGAAATGACAACACTCGGATTGCCAGTGCCAAGAGGATTTACTGTAACAACAGATGCATGCTTGAGATATTATGAAGATGGCGAGCAGATTGGGGAAGATATTAAGGAAGAAATTCTTACCACCCTTGAAATCACAGAAAAGACCGTAGGTAAGAAATTAGGTGATCCAATGAATCCGTTTTTGGTTTCAGTAAGATCAGGAGCACGTGCTTCAATGCCAGGAATGATGGATACAGTTTTGAATCTCGGATTAAATGATACAGTTGTCGAGGGCTTAGCAGAGTTAACAAGCAATCCTAGATTCGCATATGACAGTTACAGAAGATTTGTAATGATGTTTTCAGATGTTGTAATAGGTCTTTCTAAATCAAAATTTGAAAGAATTTTAGATGAGATTAAAGAGGAAAAAGGCGTTGTTAATGACACGGATCTATCAGCTGATGATATGAAATTTGTGCTGAAAAAATTCAAAGACATGTATAAGAAAGAAATCGGAAAGGATTTCCCTCAAGACCCTAAAGAACAGCTATTTGAAGCTATAAAAGCAGTCTTCAGATCATGGAATAATGAAAGAGCAATATATTACAGAAGGATGAATGATATTCCCTCCAGCTGGGGAACTGCAGTAAATATACAGGAAATGGTATATGGAAATATGGGTGAAGATTCTGGAACAGGTGTGGCATTCACAAGAAATCCTTCAACTGGCGAGAAAAAGCTTATGGGTGAATATCTTATGAATGCCCAGGGAGAGGATGTTGTTGCTGGGGTCAGGACTCCATATCACATAGACCATCTTGAAGTTACAAATAAAGCTGTTTATGACCAGTTTATGGATCTTTCCTCAAAACTCGAAAATCATTATCATGATATGCAGGATATTGAATTTACAATAGAAAAAGGGAAACTTTTCATATTACAGACCAGAAATGGCAAAAGAACTGCTCATGCAGCATTGAGAATTGCTGTAGATCTTGTCAAAGAGGGATTGCTCACAAAGGAACAGGCTTTAGTTAAGGTAGATCCTAAACAGCTTGATGCGCTTTTACATCCTATGTTTGACACAAAAGCTCTAAAAGCTTCAAAAGTAATCGGAACAGGACTTGCAGCTTCTCCTGGTGCAGCAACTGGTAAGGTAGTATTTTCTGCTGAAGATGCAAAAGAAATGCACAAAAAAGGAGAGAAGATGGTTATTCTTGTTAGACTTGAAACTTCTCCTGAAGATATAGAGGGAATGAATATTTCTCAGGGCATACTGACTGCAAGAGGAGGAATGACAAGCCATGCAGCCGTTGTTGCAAGAGGTATGGGAAGATGCTGTGTATCTGGATGTACTGAGTTGAAAATCAATGAGGAAAAGAAGGAATTCTATCTTTCTGGAAAAACATATAAGGAGGGTGACTGGATATCGCTAGATGGAAGCACAGGAATTATCTATGGTGAAAGAATTGCAACAATGGAACCGGAAATGACTGGTGATTTTGCAACCTTTATGAGTTGGGCAGATGAAGTAAGAACATTAAAGATAAGAACCAATGCAGATACTCCAGCTGATGCAAAACAGGCAGTAAAATTCGGAGCAGAGGGAATAGGCCTTTGCCGTACTGAGCATATGTTTTTTGAAGCTGACAGGATTCGTATTGTAAGACAGATGATTTTATCTGAAACAAAAGAACAGAGAAAAGCTGCGCTTGATAAAATACTCCCTGTACAAAGAGGTGATTTTGAGAAAATATTCACTGCTATGGAAGGAAGACCCGTAACAATAAGATTCCTCGATCCTCCATTACATGAATTCCTGCCTCAGGAAGAAAAAGAAATTAAAGAGCTGGCAAATGATCTTAAAGTCGATGTATCAGAAATTAAAACAAAAATCAGCGATTTACATGAGGTTAATCCAATGATGGGACACAGAGGGTGCCGTCTTGCTGTAACATATCCTGAAATAGCGATTATGCAGACTACAGCTGTTATAGAAGCTGCTATCAATGTAAACAAAAAAGGAATGAATATTGAACCAGAAATAATGATTCCGATAATATCAGAATTAAAGGAATTCATGTATGTTAAAAAACTTGTTGTTGACACTGCTAATAAAATTATCAAGGATGCAAAAGTTAACCTTAAGTATTCTGTAGGTACAATGATAGAAATACCTAGAGCAGCTTTATTAGCAGATGAAATTGCCAAAGAAGCTGAATTTTTCTCATTTGGAACTAATGATCTCACTCAGATGACTTTCGGTTACAGCAGAGATGATGCAGGTAAGTTCCTTGGAGCATATTATGCACAGCAGATTCTGGAATCTGATCCTTTCGCAAGATTAGACCAGAAGGGTGTCGGAAAGCTTGTAAAGATGGCTTCAGAATTAGGCAGATCTGCAAGAAGCGATCTTAAGCTTGGAATATGCGGTGAACATGGTGGAGATCCTTCAACTATCGAGTTCTGTTATCTTACAGGATTGAACTATGTATCATGCTCGCCATACAGAGTACCTATTGCACGTCTTGCTGCAGCACAGGCTGTTATAAACAACAGATAAAGCAATGATAGAAATAAAATAAAGTTAGCTAAAAAAACAGACCGTTCAAAAGACGGTCTGCTTTTTATAGTGAGAGTCAAAGTATTCATTATTAAAGAACAGATTTTATTTTTGCATCTAATTAATGAGAAATTCCAAAAATATATGTTGAAGTACATAAGTATTTATGGTATATTTTCTAAAGACTTTGCCGAATTGTGTAATGGTAGCACAATTGACTCTGGATCAGTTTGTGAGGGTTCGAATCCTTCTTCGGCAGCCAAAGGATGCAAAGGGGGAATGCATCCTTTTTTAATAGAATTTTTTTAGAAAATTAATTTCATCAGTCAGTTTTCTGCAATAATCATAAAATAAACTGTATTTTGTTAAAGATTTAAAAACTCTTTGTATACGTCTGATAAATTTTTTCTCAATTGTTATTTCAGGTATGTCAGTATACTGTAATGGGCAGATGCTTTTTGCACGAAGATCGAATTTCACTTCTAAATTGCCTTTCTCATCTAAATATGGGAACATTGGGAATATTCTGCATGCAAGAGGACGTGTGCTTCTTTCGCATTCTCCTTTGCATAATAGTAGATCAAAACCATTATTTGTATGAATAATCTGACTGTTTGTCTTCCCATACAGATATTCTGATTCGTATGGAAACAGATACATTCCTTCTGAACCCTGCTTGCAACACTTATTACTACACAATTGTCCGCAGTCAAAATACAATGGTGTAATCTTTTCAAGTGATTTATATGCTTTTTTATATATTTTAAAAATTTGTTTTTTCATCAAATGCTTATCCATAAAGCGCATTATAGCATATAATTATTATGTTGCTTTATATATTTACATATGTTATCATATTTATGTAAAGAAACGAGAATTAGATGACCGGATTGTACATGGTACAATGGTTTTTCTTAAATTAATATGACAGAAGGCTGGTAATTGAAAATGACTAAAAAAATATACCCTGATGAGTATTATAAAAAAAAGGCCATTAAATTAGTAGTCGCACACCTGCGCAGAAAGCTTATTGATGCTGAACATAGAGATGCAGATTTTTTTGAGCCTTGGCTTACAAAAATGGATATACTGCTTGAAAAGGATGATTTTATTCTAGCTGAGTATGTTGATATGAGGAGAGAACTTAATAACCTTATCGATAGTATATATGATATAGAGCTCAGATACAAAGTAAGGGATTCCTGGAGCAGTTACGGGAAAAGCCTTGACAAGAAAGCTCCAGTCAAGTGACGATATAATGATGGTTTCAGTATTAGAATCAAAAAGTTTAAAATTACGAATTTAACAAATTTCTTGATTTTTACAAGCTTTTTGTTGTAAAATATAATAAATTAGTTAAGGAACAAAAGATAAAGCAATGAAAAACATACTAAAGACACTCTTAATCCTGCTATTATTGATAATTCCTTTTTCAGTATCTGCTCAACAAGATATATATTCATCATGCGAGTATGTAATATTTGAAAACCACAAATACTATAAGCTTTCATCAATTGCTGGTGTTCACAACCTTACACTACAATGGAATGATTTAGATAAAAGTGTTGTGACAGCATATAATGGCAAAAAAATCGTTTTTAACACAGTTAATGATATTGTATATATTAATAGCGAAAGATACTATTTTGGCGATATTATACTCAATGAGGGTTTCACATACATACCTGAAGACTCCATAACTATTTTTAATGAAGGTTACACAGCTTATCTGTTAAATAATAGCAGTAACATTAAGTACATCGAAGGTAAAATAACCAGGATAGATGTAGGTAATGATGATAAACTTACCATTACTGATCTAAAGAAGTATGACTTAAACCAGTCTTTATATTTCTGTATTGATGAATTTGCAGATATGTATAATATAGTACCGCAAAAATCTGCTGATAATGACTATATTATGATCAGTAACGGTAATCTGGAAATGTATTTTTATGTTCAGACAGATTATATCGGTTATAACGGTTCATATTTCACATCTGGCGATATATTGATGAAAGATGGAAAATTTTATGCTCCAGAAACGGTAACACAGTTCATGCTGGATGTTTTTCTTCCTGATTTTGCGAGTAGTATAAATGACTCATATGTAGTAACTGCAGATAATAAAGATAAATATACGACATATATTTTTGACGACACGAATATAAAGTATGTTAGCCTTAAGGAAGTAAGCACTATACATGGTTATAAATACCAATGGTATTATGTGAATAAGTATGCTGAAGTAAAAACAACTGATTCAATATATTATATACTTGTGCCTACCAATGTAATAATGAAGGAAAATAATATAAATAATACATATCGTGTAAAAGAAGAAAATGATATTGTATACATAGAATATGATGCTTTAAGCTTATTCGGATTAATTGACTCTGAGATAAATACTGTAAATAGTGAAGCGAATGTAATTGGAGATTCTCATAATACAATAGAGGAACATATGGATGATGCAGATTCCACAACAGATTTTATGCCGGTCAGACAGCTTGCTCAAAAAGTTGGCGGATCGATAAGTTGGGATGATACTACTTTTAGTGCAACTCTTGCAGTGAATGATGTAAAATATATATTTGATACTAAAAATATGAAATTATTTATCAATGAAATAGAAATAGAGAACCCCAAATTCAAATTTGAGAATGGAATAACACTTGTAAATACATCTTTTGAACAGTTTATATATTCCTCTTCGGTCTTTCATAAGGTAACAGATAACTGTGACATACTCATGATTAAATCTTTAAATGGTAAGATAAAAACACATTATGCATTGAGCTCTCCAGATCGTATTGTTGTAGATTTATTAAACGTTGATGCAATAGATAATACTGAACAAATAGGTACTTATTTTAATGCAATAAGGATTATAGAAGATGGTAATATAAAAAGACTGGTTATTGATCTGAAAGACAAAGCTAATTATGAAATTAAACAATATGGAGGATATATAAAAATTGTAATTAGCAGTAAAACAACGCTAGATGAAGCCACGAAAATTGATAATAAAGCTCCTGATATAATTGAGATACCAGAGAATGAAATAAAGATTTCAGCACTAAAAGATCAAGTTAAAATTGTAACCGCTAAATATGAGGGATATACGATAAGTAGAATATCTGATCCTAATAGAATAGAGATATTCATACCGGATACATATTGTGAAGCAAGTACGTTTCTTCCTGCAGAAGATTCAAGATACATTAAAGCAATCAACGCCAGATATGAGGAGAAAGGCAGTTATGTATCTATAGTTCTTACAAATCAATGCAGATATGAGATACTGGAAAAAAATGACACTGAGCTTCTGATTGATATATACTCTCAGAAAATTACAAATATGTCTTACTTTAATTCTTCTGACAGAAAGCATATACAGATTACTGGAATCGCGCTAGCAGACCAATATGGTAAAGTTAATGGCAATGTTAAAATTATAAATAATAATCTAGTTACGGAAATTTACTTTGTAGATACCTCATACAGGCTTACAGCTGGAGTGCTATATGTAAATGATGAGTTTGTTGAAAAGATACAGATCAAAAGAGTTGATGAGCAGGTCACGATGTTGATATTTGCTAAACAACCTTTACAGATCTACATGAATTCAGCACGCTCGACATATACTAATATTAATCTTCTTCCTGTAGACAACACATATTCAGGTTGTGTTGTTATTGATGCCGGGCATGGTGGATATGATCCTGGTGCAGTGGCAAATTCAATATATGAATCTGCAATTAATTTATCCGTTGCAAAGAAAGTAGAGCAAATTCTGATTTCAGAAGGCATCAAAGTCTTTATGACGCGAAATACAGATGTCTATGTCGGATTATATGAAAGAGCTCATGTAGCAAATATGATAAAAGCCTCTCTTTTTGTTAGCATACATTCCAATGCATTTACAAACACAAGTTATAAAGGGATAATGACTCTTGTATATCCATCAACTGATCAAAGTATCAATATTACTGGGAAATCATTTGGCAAGAAAATCCAAAATAATCTTGTCAGCATAACAGGTGCAAATGACCGAGGAGTTATTGACAGACCTAATTTAGTAGTGCTAAACTCTACAAAGATGCCTGCAGCTTTGATAGAATGCGGATTTATGACAAATCCGGATGAACTTGCAGCCTTGCAGACAGATGAATATCAAAATATCCTTGCTCAGGGCATAGCTAGAGGTATAATAGATTCAATGAGTGGAAATTAATACAGAGAGGCTATATGGAATTCAATTATAACGATTCAGATAAAAAAAAGAAAATAATAACGATTGCAGCAATTATGATTATTGCATGCATAATTATTGCAGTTGTAATATTTATTATGACCAACGAAGATTTATTTACTAACAATCCTTCAAATTCATCAACTCCTAGCAACCAACAGACGGGAAGTGAAAATCCTGCTACTAATTCATCTGATCCGACAGCATCTAATAATGCCAGACAACCAAAAGAGATAAAAATCAGGTATGAGAATGATATGTTAATATTTGAAGGGCTTTCAAAAGAGTGTGAATTCAATACTGTTTTTGAGAACAATAAAGATTATATTTTTGATGAATACAGATATCCTGATGATACAAAGAAAACATCATGGTATGATATTAATAATAAATCAACCTTGTATTTTTCCATCCTTCTTGATGAATATAATACATATCAGTATTTGGAAGATGCGATTTTTCCAGATAATGCAATCGTTCAGAAAATTGAGATCACTAAGAATTTAGATAAGATGTCTTTGGATATTAAAGTAATAACCGACAGATGCATTGCTGTTACTGATATAGAAACTACATCATCAGGCATGCAGTTCAGCTTGTCCGAAGTTCAGAATAAAGATTTCTTCAACTATTCCAATTTATATTCTAGAAAATTTTTCTTCATACCTGAATATCAGTTGTGTAAACAATCAGACAGCACAATAATATATTATGAAGACAATATTGACGACAGTTCAGGTAGTTTGTATACAATAAGATTCCCTGCAAAGGCATGGTCTTCATTAAGAGGAAGAACAGTAACTTATGATTTAAGTGAAGAAAAGATATACATTAATGATGGTTTTATTGAATATATGGAAGTTAAAAAAGAAGAGATATCAGGAACTCTTTATTACAGAGTGAGTTTTGCTTTCCAAAAGGAAATAATCCTCTATCCAAATTCAAATACAATATATTCTACACTGACTTTTTGTGATCCTAATATAGATAATATTATCTTTATAGATGCGGGACATGGAGGGCATGATCCTGGAGCAGAGTCGAGAAATGATGACAAGATTAATGAATCAGATATAAATCTCGGTATATGTGTGAAAATTGAGCAGATTTTAAAAGAAAAGGGATACAATATTTATATGACGCGAAATGAGGACATATATCTGGGATTTGCTTTGGAAAGAGGAGACCTTGCAAATATTCATAATGCAAAACTTTTCCTTTCTGTTCACGTAGATTCATATACTGAAGAATCAGCAAAAGGATTAATGACAATTTGGCGAGATGAGGAAGATAAAAGTTTCGCTCAGACTGTTCAGAAAAATATAGTAAAAACAGCAATTGCATCAGACAGAGGTTTATTTAACCAGCAATTAGCAGTTCACGCGCGTGCAAATTGCCCTGCAGCTACTGTTGAAGTAGGATTTATTACAAATCCTACAGAAAGTGAAAAACTAAAATCAGATGAGTATCAGCAGAAGTTAGCACAAGGTATTGCAAATGGTATAATCGAATATCTCGGATTAATGGATAACGCAGAATAGAATAAGGTTTTTTGTTTGTAACGTTGAGATAAAGATGTTAAAATTAAAATAGTTAACATTCATTTAATGTTGTATCAATAAAATAATGAAAGGTGTTTTATGAGAATTGATAAAAGACAAAATGCTGATATGAGACCAATAAGCATAAGAAGAAATGTTATGAAATATGCAGAAGGTTCCGCGTATATTGAATGTGGTGAAACGAAAGTTCTCTGTACTGCTACAGTCAGTTTGGAATCGCCTACATTTCGCGATTCCAAAGGATGGGTGACAGCAGAATACAATATGCTGCCAAGAGCAACCATGCAAAGGAATAAAAGAGATATATCAAGTTTGAAAAAAAATTCAAGAGCATCTGAAATAGAAAGATTAATAGGAAGATCATTAAGAGCATGTGTTAATCTTGATATGTTTAGTGATGCCACTATCATAATCGATTGTGATGTAATCCAGGCAGATGGAGGAACGAGGACAGCCAGTATAAATGCAGGTTATGTCGCCTTATATGATGCATTCGAGTGGATGAAGAAAAAGGGTTACATTGAGCAGAATCCTATAAAATTCCAGCTTGCAGCAATTAGTGCAGGCATAGTAGATAATGAGGTAATGGTAGATTTATGCTATGAAGAAGACAGTAATGCCCAGGTTGATCTGAATATAGTAATGGATTCAAATGGAAGTATAGCTGAAATCCAAGCAACTGGTGAAAAAAACACTTTCAATAAAGAGAAACTGAATGAAATAATCATATTATCCCAAAATGCAATAAAGGATATAATGGAGATTCAGAGAAAGTGTCTGGCTAAATGATGAAAAAAAAGACAATAGTTGTTGCAAGTAATAACCGGGGGAAAATTAAAGAGATAAAAGCAATACTTCCAGATTTTGAAATCCTTTCTTTAAAGGAAGCAGGCATTATAAGTAATCCTGATGAAACTGAAGACACCTTCGAAGGAAATGCTTTAATAAAAGCCAAGGATGCAAAAAAATTCACTCAGCATATGGTTATAGCTGATGATTCTGGTTTGGAAGTATACTGCCTTAATTATCTACCTGGAGTACTTTCAAAAAGATTTTATGCATGCATTAATAGCAGTATAATTGAAGATAATCAAAATTCAGATTCTTATGATAAATTAAATACAAAAGCTTTGCTTAAAATAATGCGTAATATTAAGCATGAGAACCGTGATGCAAGATTTGTAAGTTGCGTCGCACTAATAAAAGAAGATGGAACTCATGCTGTTTTTTACGGAGAATGTGAAGGTAGAATACTATTTGAATCCAGAGGAAGATTAGGTTTTGGATATGATCCCATATTCATGCCAAATGGCTTTAATCTTTCTTTTGCTGAAATGAGTGAGGAACAAAAGAATAAAATAAGCCACAGGTCTGCAGCATTGAACAAGTTAAAGGAGTATCTGAATGACTGATTTCGTTCATTTACATGTACATACGGAATTTAGCCTTCTTGATGGTTCAACAAAAATACCTGATATGGTTAGTAAAGCCAAAGAGCTGGGTATGAAAGCAGTTGCAATAACAGACCATGGTGTTATGTATGGAATACTCCAGTTGTATAAAAGCTGTATAAGTGTCGGTATTAAACCTATAATCGGCTGTGAAGTATATACTGCTCGCAGGAGAAGAACTGATAAGATACATGGTTTAGATTCGACACAAGGTCACCTTGTCCTTCTTGCTAAAGATAATACTGGACTTCATAACATTATGAAAATGGTATCACAGTCTTTTGAGGACGGATACTATTACAAACCAAGAGTTGATAAAGAACTATTAAGGCAGTACAGCAAAGGAGTTATTGCATTAAGTGCATGTCTTTCAGGAGAAATACCTGAAGCAATAATGGATAAAGACTATGAAAGAGCTAGAGCTACAGTTTTGGAATATATTGATATATTCGGTAAAGATAATTTTTATTTAGAGCTTCAATATAATAAGATACCGGAACAAGCGCTTGTTAACCAGCATCTTATTAAGCTTTCCAATGAACTGAATATCCCTTTAGTTGCGACAAATGATGTTCATTATCTTGAAAAGCAAGATGCAAAAGCGCACGATCTTCTTCTATGCATACAGACTGCAAAGACTGTTGATGAAGAAAATAGGATGAAATTTCCTTCAGATGAATTCTATTTTAAGTCAAAAGAAGAAATGGCTAAGAATTTTTCTAATGTACCCGAAGCAGTAACAAACACTCAGCGTATTGCGGATATGTGTAATGTTAATTTTCAGCTTGACGAAATGCATCTTCCGAAATTTCCTTTACCAGAGGAGATTGATCATTATGAATTTATGAAAAATATGGTGTTCGAAGGTTTAAGAAAAAGGTATAAAGATAGATTGTCGCAAGAACATATTCAAAGAGCAGAATATGAGCTTGATGTAATAAATAATATGAAATATGTTGATTATTTCTTAATAACAGCAGATTTTATAAATTATGCAAAAGCAAATGGCATACCTGTTGGGCCTGGAAGAGGAAGTGCAGCAGGAAGTATAGTAGCATATGCAATGAATATAACAAATGTCGATCCCATTAAGTATAATCTGCTTTTTGAAAGATTCTTGAATCCTGCCAGAATATCATTACCTGATATAGATGTAGATTTCTGTTATGAGAGAAGAGCTGAAGTTATTGAATATGTTAAAAGAAAATATGGATCAGATAAAGTATGTCAGATAATCACTTTCGGTACAATGGCTGCAAGAGGAGTTATTAAGGATGTCGGCAGAGCATTGAATCTTCCATATGCATTATGCGATAAGATAAGTAAAATGATACCCAATGAGCTTAAAATGAAAATCGATAAAGCTCTTGATGTAAATCCTGAATTAGCTAAGGAGTATGAATCAGATCCATCGGTAAAAGAGCTTATTGATATGGCAAGAAGACTTGAAGGCATATCCAGGCATTCAGGCATTCACGCAGCAGGTGTTGTAATAACTGATAATCCTGTAAAAGAATATATTCCTATACAGACATCTGACGATGATTCCATGGTTACACAGTTTCCTATGGAGAATCTTGAGGAACTCGGATTACTTAAAGTAGATTTCTTAGGTTTAAGGACTTTGACTGTAATTAAGGACTGTATTGATTTAGTTAAGAAAAATCATAATAAAGAAATAGATTTTGATAATATGGAATACAATGACAAGAATGTTTTTGAATATATATCTTTAGGAAACACATCAGGAATATTCCAACTTGAAAGTGCTGGAATGACAGATTTCATGAAACGGTTCAAACCTGAATCCATTGAAGATATTACTTTAGGTATTTCTATATACAGGCCAGGACCCATGCAGTTCATAGATTTATGCTTGAAAAATAAAAACAATCCTGAAGGTACTGTTTATGAACATGAACTGATGAAACCCATATTAAAGGATACATACGGATGTATGATATATCAGGAACAGATTATGCAGATCTGCCGCGATATGGCAGGATACACAATGGGCGGATCAGATCTTGTCAGAAAAATGATGGCAAAAAAGAAAATGTCAGCTTTGTTAAAAGAAAAAGATAATTTTGTCAGAGGAGCAGAAAAAAACAAGGTTCCGATATCTGTTGCAAATAAGGTATTTGATGAGATGATAGATTTTGGAAATTATGCATTTAACAAATCACATGGAGTCGCATATGCATATATTTCCTATCAGACCGCATATTTAAAGTGTTACTATCCAGTGGAATTCATGGCTGCTACAATGAACAGTTTTATAACGACAAGAGATAAGCTAGCAGAGTATATTGAAGAATGTAAATCCATAAATATTTCAGTGCTCCCACCAAATATAAATAAGAGTGATACAAAATTCACTGTTGAAGGGAAGAATATAAGGTACCCTTTAGCTGCAATAAACGGAGTTGGCATAAAAGCATGTGAAACAATTGTGAGCAATAGGAATGAGCAAGGCCAATTTAGAAGTTTTATTGATTTTATAAAAAGAATAAATAAAAGCGATGTGAATAAAAAATGCCTTGAGGGCTTTATTAAAGCTGGAGCTTTTGACGGATTAGGTAATAACAGATGTGAGCTATTCAGTTGTTATGAAGAAGTTGTAGATTCAATAAATGATCAGCAGAAAAAAAATCTGGAAGGACAAATGTCACTTTTTTCAATGATTGAAGATGCAGCAGAATACGACTATGAAATTAAAAGAAAAGAAGAATTCGACCTGTCAAGAAAGCTTATTATGGAAAAGGAAGTATTAGGATTGTACATGACAGGAAATCCTTTGGATGAATATAGAGGAGTTCTGAAAGAAATGAATCTTTTCAAGTGCAGCTGTAAAAAAACAGATCCAGATGAAGAAGAAGCGGTTAACCTTAATGATAACGAGAAGGTCAGGGTAGCAGGTATAATAAACAGTATACAGAGAAAGCTTACTAAAAATAATGAGATGATGGCTTTTATAGTTATTGAAGATTTGTACGATACCATGGAGGTAATTGTATTTCCAAAAATATTGGAGAAATATGCTTCTTTATTATTACCTGAAAAGAAAATTATTGTGAATGGAAGAATAAGCCTTAAACAAGATACTGTCAAGCTTATTGCAGAAGATATCTGTGAACTGAATATCAAGAAAGATGACTGTAGTGCTGTATATGATTGCAATATAGAAAATAACGTAGAGCAAGAAAAGTTAAATAACGAAATTTACATCAGTGAAGGTAAAAAGCTATATGTAAATGGTAATAATATTAATCTTTCCAATTTTGAAGCTTTTGTAAAATATTTTACTGGTAATTCAACACTGATAGTTGTTAAGAATGTAGATGGAAGTAAAATGATTAAAACAATGTACTATAATCAGGATGCTGACATTATTAATGAAATGGCTGAACTTTTTGGAAAAGAAAATATGGCATTTAAATAAATTTGTGATAATATTTTTAATCAGGAGATGAATATGAGTATAAAAACGATAGGAGTTTTGACAAGCGGTGGGGATGCGCCAGGAATGAATGCAGCATTAAGAGCAGTCGTAAGAACAGGTATAGCGCATGATATAACCACATATGGTATAAACAGGGGATATGAGGGTTTGATTAACGGTGAGTTTGAAAAATTAACCGCAAGAAGTGTATCTGGAATTCTGCAAAGAGGCGGAACTATTATCCGAACAGCAAGATCAGAGAGATTCAGAGATAAGAAATTCAGAGACAGAGCAATGGAAATGTGTAAAGTTTTTGGTATTGAAGCACTTGTTGTAATCGGCGGTGATGGTTCATACAGAGGAGCATTGGACTTCCTAAAAGAAGGAATGAATTGCGTAGTAATTCCTGCAACAATTGATAATGATATTTCATCCACGGAATACTGTATAGGTTATGACACTGCACTTAATACTGCGCTTTCAGCTATTGACAAGCTTAGAGATACAGCTTATTCACATGAAAGGGTAGCCGTAATTGAAGTTATGGGACGACATGCAGGATATATAGCAATAAATGACGGAATTGCTGGAGGAGCGGATGCGATAGTCATTCCTGAACTTAAGTATAACTTTCAGCAGGATATAATCAAACCCATTATGGAGGGAAGAAACAGGGGGAAAAGAGATCATTGCATAGTGATTGCCGAAGGAGTAGGGGATACTGCCAAAATCTGTAAAGATATCGAAGAAACTACAGGAATAAGGACAGTATGTACTATACTAGGATATATACAAAGAGGAGGAAGTCCCTCTGCCAGGGACAGGCTGATGGCAAGTAAAATGGGATTTAAGGCTGTGGAGATACTCAATGAAGGCCGTTTCAATAAAGCAATATGCCTTAAAGATAACAAAATTGTTGATATTGATATTGAGGAAGCCTTAAGAATGGAAAAAGCTTCGTTTGATTATGACATGAATCTTGCCAAGATACTTGCAATGTAGGAGAAAAATGAAACAAATACCTAACATAATAACATGTCTGAGGATTTGCCTTATCCCTATATTTTGCTACTTTTTATGGAACGAAAATGATTTAGTAGCTGGTTTAGTCTTTATTGGTGCTGCATTGTCTGATGTAGCAGATGGTTATCTTGCAAGAAAACTTAATGCGATAAGTAATTTTGGAAAGCTTGCAGATCCTTTTGCCGACAAGATTATGCAGATTTCTGCTATAATATTGCTGTTTCTTCTTGGCAGATTGAAAGCATGGATTATGATTATGCTTTTTGTTAAAGATTTCATACTGATTATCGGTGGAATCTTATACAAACTAATATACAACATTACTGTTTCGTCGAAATGGTTCGGAAAACTTGCTGCTCTGATTCTAAATGTGATTATTGCTGCAGTTATATTGTTCAGTTTAAGCATCAACTTAACAAATGTCCTTATGCTTATTGCCATGGCATTACAAATTGCTTCTTTAATCGGATATACTGTGTTAAGTCTTCTAGAGTTGAAAAATACAAAGAAACAGAAAGGAGAGGCATGAATTGATAGGATATATTAAGATTTATTCACCGGAATTACGAATGAAGGAGTATGTTAAATATAACGCATATTACTGTGGAATATGTCATTCTATAAGAAACAGATGGGGTCAGATACCAAGACTGACTTTGAATTACGATTGTGTATTTCTGGCTTTATTTATAGATTCTATACTTAAATTACCACAGGAGTATTCGGATTTCCGATGTATCGTGCATCCTGTTGTGAAAAAGAAAAAAGTAGTAAAGAGCAGTACTGTTGATTATATAGCGGATATCAATATTTATCTTTCATATATGAAGCTTCTCGATAATGTACATGATGAAAATAATATAATTCACAGCTCGACTGAAAGGATTATGAGAGGTTATGGAAAGAAGATAAAGTATAAGTATGATGACCTTACAGAAAAGATAGACACTCATTTAAAGGAAATGGATAAGCTTGAAAAGGAGAAATGTGACAATATTGATGAGGTCGCTGAGTGTTATGCAGAAATTATCAAAGACATTTGTCTGTATAAACTGAATGATACTGAAGAACAGTTAAAAAATATTGCTGGTAAAATAGCATACAACATAGGTAAATGGGTATATTCCGCAGATGCTTTTGATGATATTGAGAAAGATATAAGTAAAAACATGTATAATCCCTATCTTACACGGTTTAATTATGAGAAGGGAAATGATATATCTGCATTTAAGAATGAAATCAAAGAAAGAACCTCATTTATATTATATGCTCCTTTAAAAGCTGCAGCTGATATATATGAAGATATGGAAGACGAATACAAAGATCCCATTGTTAAGAACATAATCTATGAAGGTCTTTACGACAGGACATTAAAAATATTGAACGGAGAGAAATAAATTGGCTATTACAGATCCATACAAAGTTTTGGGCGTTAACCGCAATGACAGCGAAGAGACAATAAAGAAAGCATACAGAGAGCTGGTTAAAAAATACCATCCGGATAAATATCTGGACAGCGATCTGAAAGATCTTGCAAATGAAAAACTTCAGGAAGTTAATGAAGCATATGATAATATTGTAAAGAATCGTAAAAATAAAGACTATGGTTATACATATGATGAAGGAAGCTATAAGGGCAGTTTTACTGAAGTAAGACAGAACATTGCAAAAGGAGATTATGCAAGTGCAGATAATATTCTTCGTAATTCCACAAACAGGAATGCTGAATGGCATTATTTAAGAGGTGTTGTTTTCCAAAAGCAGGGATGGTATGATCAGGCTTATTCATATTTCGAAAAGGCCCATATGATGGATCCTTCTAATTCGGAATATGCAACTGCATATTCTCAGACAAGAAGTACAGCTAATGCATACAGGAGCAATGTATACTCGAGAGGTTATAATTCAGCAGATGATGACTTCTGCAGGCTTTGCCAATGCATGCTTTGTGCAAGCCTGTGCTGCAGATAATGAGTAGTAGAAATGGGAGATAAAAGCAAAAAACTTGCAAGGAGCGCTATACTGCTTGCAATAATGATGATTTTCATATATTTACGCACAATAATTCCCGGTTATCAGCTTGCGTTCTATTTTTTGGCAAGCCTGATTCCTGGCATAGTCATAATCGAGTATGGTTTGAAACAGGGTATAATCTTTATAGTAGCAACCTTTATTCTTTCCTTAATAATCCCTATCGATAAAATTTCTTTATTACTTTTTTACTCTTTTTTCGGAGTATATGCAGTAATAAAATACCTGATTGAGAAAATCAGTTCAAAATTAGTTATACTTGCAGTAAAGCTTTTATACATTGCAGCAGTATTTTTTGTTAATATGTTTTTTGCTGCTAAAATTTCAGGAATCGTACCTAACATAATGCTAGAATATAATATCTGGATAGTATTTGCTGTTGCAATGGCAGTATTCATACTATACGATATTATGTATAGTAGCTTTTCAGATTTTTATATAAACAAGATCAAGAGGTACATAAAATGATTAGTTTAGGACTCACATCAGTAACATTTAGGAATTTATCTGTTGAAGATATAATTGATCTGGCAAAAAAAACTGATGTAAGAAATATCGAATGGGGTGGTGATCTTCATGTTAAAAATGAAGAAGAAGCAGCTTATGTATATAATATGTGTGAAAGTAATGGTATCAGATGTTGTTCATACGGCTCTTATTACAAAGCAGGAACATATGGCACTGATTACATGGAACACTTTGAAAAAACTCTTAAAACAGCTTTAAAACTGCAATGTGACACTATCAGAATATGGGCATACAACAAGCCATCTTCCGATGTGCATAATGATTCACATGAGTATAAAGCAATAATAAGTGAAATACGTGAAATTGCAGATTTTGCTGCTTTACACAATTTATCAGTATCTTTTGAACATCATCAGAAAACACTTACTGATGATATTGATAGCGCTATATCTTTAATAAAAAATATAGATAAAAAAAATGTATTAATGTACTGGCAAGCGCAGGTTAAATATAGTTTTGATGAAAATAAAAGAGCTTTAAGTCTTTTTAAACCTTATATAAAAAATCTGCATATTTCCAACCAGATACAAAATGGATATCTTTTACTAAATCAGATGCAACATCAGCTAAAGGAATATATTGAGATTGTTAAGGAACTGGATGTTGTTGTTCTTATTGAGTTTGTCAAAGACAATAATCTAGAATCATATTACGACGATATTGAAGTTTTAAAGAAAATTGTTAATGAAGCTAATGAATGAGAAATACTTAAAAAAAATTGAATATGATAAAATAGTAGCACTACTCACTGATTATGCTGATTCAGAACCAGGTAAGTTATATATTGAAAGAATTACACCCTCAACTGATTATAACACTATTAGATCAAATCTTAATGAACTTGAGTCTGTAATGTATTTCATTAAAGCAAAAGGAAAACCTAATTTTGAAGGTTTAAACGATGTAGACCAGATAATAAAGAGATTAAGCCTTAAAGGAGTTCTAAACAACAAAGAACTTCTAGTTATTAAGGATAATTCTTATCTTGCAAGAAAGGTTTTT